>CAITDR010000308.1 GCA_903891165.1 uncultured Pseudomonadota bacterium | reverse complement strand
GACCGTGACCGGCGACGGCTTCTCCACCATCGGCTGGAAGCCGGACGGTGACATCCGCGGCTCCTACGAAGTCTCCAACGCCGGCCCGACCGACTTCCTGGTCACCGGTTCCAGCGATGTGGACGGCGATGGTACCCCCGCGATCTACACCGCGACCGTGTCCGTCAACACCACCCTCGGGATTGGCCTCGAGAACGTGTACTAAGTGATGAACGGGAGAGGATAGACCCCTCTCCTACACCAAGAAGCTCCCCTCCGGGGGGGCTTCTTTGTTTTTGGGGCTACAAGCTGGCAAAGGTGGTGCTTTCAGTACATCTTGCGGCTTCTTGAGTATTCTCGCGGACTAATTCGGGATCCGTCGTTCGAAATGGCTCAAAACTGCTACCCCAGCTGCCGTACCTGTGGGTGAGGCAAGAGGCCCATGCGACGTGGATACAGTCTGATAGAGTTGATGGTGGTAGTGGCGATCATCGGTATTCTCGCTGCAATTGCCATTCCCAACTACGTAAACATGCAGCTGAAGGCCAAGCGGTCGGAAGTGCCTACCAACGTGGACGGCATCCGGACGGCGGAGATTGCCTACCGGGTCTTCTACGATGCTTTTGCCGCTGCATCTCCCAAACCCGCGACCCTGACCAAGGATGCCCAGACCTGGGTGGTGGGGAGCGACGGATTTTCGGTGATCGGCTGGGCGCCTGCCGGGGAGGTGCGCGGCTCGTATGAGGTGCAGGCCAACGGGACCAGCGATCTGTTGGTGATCGGCTCCTGCGATGTGGATGGAAACGGCGTGGCTGCTCAGTATACAGCCACACTTAGTGTCAATACCACGCTACGATCGGGTGACGAAAACGTCTACTGAGGATATTGTTGGTGTGGGGGAGGTAAGCCCGCCTCTCTCCGCATCAGATGGTCCAATCTTTCGGATGTAACATGAACTCCCATCGTACGGGTTTTTCTCTCGTCGAGCTCATGATCGTGGTCGCGATCATCGGTATCCTCGCCGCGATCGCCATCCCCATCCCCAACTTCGTGAGTATGCAGCTGAAGGCCAAGCGCTCTGAGATTCCATCGAATGTTGATGGCATCAAGACTGCAGAAGTGGCCTATGAAGCGCTGTTTAACGCCTATGTGGACTGTGCTGCCAAGCCGGGTGCCACCTCCAAGACTCCGGTGGTCTGGACCGTCACCGGCGACGGCTTCTCCACCATCGGCTGGCGACCCGACGGGGACATCCGCGGCTCCTACGAAGTCTCCAACGCCGGGCCGACCGACTTCCTGGTCACCGGCTCCGGCGACATGGACGGGAACGGGGCCGTGGCCGTGTACACCGCCACCGCCACGGTAAACACCACCTTGCGGTCAGGTGACGAAAACGTCTACTGAGGGGTCTGGGTTGTAAGCAGCTCGCCCAGGGCTTTGCCCAGAAGTTGGTGCCCCAGCCGGTTGGGGTGCACTTGGTCGGTGAAAAAGGAGAGGTCGGCCCGCTGTTTGAAGAGGGTTGGCCCATCTAACAGCGGTGCGTTGCTCTCGGTGGCGACCTGCTGCAGCGCCGCCCGGTAGACGCGAACCGTTTCCGGTGGAGGAACGCGGTCAAAGTCCAGCGGGGCGGGGAGGACGAGGAAGACCGGCTGGCCGCCCAACTTCTGTGTTTCCGTGACGATGCTGCGCAGATTTTTCAGGTAGTCGGCCAACGATGTACGCGGCGGGTAGCCTTCGTCGTCCAGGGTGCCGATGTCCTGTTTTCCGTCCACCCAGCGCACTTTTTGGGAGGCCAGCCAAGGGGAGAGCCACCAGCGCAACACCCGCCAGGTGGCGAAGGCGCGCATCGGCTCGCGGAGCTGTTGGCGGCGCCGTGCGGTGGCCATGTCCTGGTTCTGGTAGAGGTCACTCCAGATGCAGCCGATCACCACCCAGTCCGGTTGCAGCGCGGCGCCGACCCGGCGCAGGTTCTCAAGGGCTTGGGTGGAGGAGTAGCCAGGAACTCCGCCCACAAAGGGTGTGACGGTGCGCTGCCACGCCGTCGCGAGCACTTCGGCGGCGGCAGTGGTAAAGAGGTATTTTTCCTCGACGCCCACACCAAAAATCGAAGAATCTCCAAGACTTAGGATGCGTTGCTCTCCCTCCGTTTTGGGTCCGGCCTCTGGACCGCGCAGGCCCAAGGCATTCACCCGGATCCACAGGTCGCCATCCATCCGCACCGAGGAGGGCGGCAGCGACCAGCCGGTGCGTTCATCCTCCCGCATCGGCACCGCACCACGTTGGGCTTGGGTGAGTCGTCGCCACGCATCTCCGCCGGTCTGCGTGGGTGTCATCGGCGCGGGGAGAGGAAGATCGCGCCCAGAAGGGATGATGTAGGGCTCGCCGAAACGTGCAAGAACCTCCATACCCACCAGCGCCAACACCAGGGTCGCGGCGGCAAAAAGGAGTCGGCGGGAGCGGGAGAGCCTCATGGAGAGAATCTATCCCGTGGCTCGCCCGCAGTAGCGGCGGATTTCCTCCAAAAAGCTCTCGCCGTAGCGGGCGAGGCGCTGGTCTCCCATGCCCTGCACGTCCCGCATGGCCTGGCGGGTCATCGGACGCAGGCGCGCCATCTCCTCCAGGGTGCGGTCGGGCGCGATGACAAAGGCAGGAACATCTTCGGCAGTGGCCAGGCGTTTGCGCAGATCCTTCAGCGTGGCCTCCAGGTCTCCCGCTGTAGCGGGCTTGCTGCGGCTGCGGGTGCCGCGCACCGCCCGGCTGGCGGCCGTAGAGGGCCAGACCATGGTGAATGCAGCGCCTTCATCCTTCATCAATTCCCAACCGAGCGCGGTGAGGCTTACCGTCATGTAGCTGCGCTCTCTGCCCTCGATAGAGCGGGTGGTGCTCTGCCGGATCAGGGCTTCTGCCCTTACCAATTCGTCGATGATCGCCTCGATCTCCGGCTGGGTCAAACCCGAGAGGATTCCCCAGGTGGAGAGCTGGTGCAGCCGCATCATCCGTAGCTTCTCGTCCTGGCTGCCCATCAGCACCTTGGCTACCATCGACGGGGCATAGGGGCTCTTCAGCCGGGCCACACAGGCCAGAACTTTGCGGATGATCAGCCGTTGATCGGCGGTAATCGCCTCTTTTTTCCGTCCGAGCGGGCGGCCAGCCTTACAAGCGTCGCAGGCACCGCAGCGTTCGTAGGGCGGGGTGTCTCCGAAATATTCAAGGATATAGCGGCGTCTACAGCCTGCATAGGCATAGTCCACCATCCGCTGCAGCTTCAAAAGCTCCTGCTCGCGGCGGCGGCGGATGGCACCCTCGTCCAGCTCCAGCGGCTCGCCGGGACGCAGCAATTCCACACCGCCGGTGCGCTCGGGGGCGCTGTAGGACAGGACATTGCGCTCTTCCAACCCACGTAAGGCGGCGGTGAGTTGTTCTCTTGACAGGTCAAGGTCTTCAGCAAGACGATCCGGCCAGATGCAGAGGGGATCTTTGCCGGAGCTGCGCAGGGCGTCGTAGACTTTCCGGCGTAGCCCGCTGGCTTCGGCCAGCTTGCCAGTGAAGCGCACCTGACCCGGTCGATCGGTGGGGGCGATCCGCCTTGCCCAGCCTTCCCGCTGGAGCACATACAGGCAGGATCCGGCGGCGCGCTCGCCCGCTTCATCGGGCAGGTGGTCGGCCAGCTGCTCCAGGCTCACATAGACCGGATTTTCTCCTCGGCTATTCAGGCCGTCCCAGATGCGGTGGACCCACTCGGCGGGCGGGTGGGAGTTGTCGATGAAGAATTCCTGGACGCGGCGATCTTCCTCCCGAAAAAGCAGGATAGCCGAGCTGGGCTTGCCGTCGCGACCGGCACGCCCGATCTCCTGGTAGTAGGCTTCGACGGTGCCCGGCAGGTCGTAGTGGACGATCGCACGCACGTCCGCTTTGTCCACGCCCATCCCGAAGGCATTGGTTGCCACGACAACGGGTACATCTCCCGCCATAAAGGCATCTTGTACGGCGGAGCGATCCTCCATCCCCAGGCCCGCGTGGTACATCCCGGCCATCACCCCGGCGCCGCGCAGCACCGTGGTGGCGCGCTCTACCGACTTGCGGGTGGAACAGTAGACCAGGGTGGTCCCCTCTTGGCAGAGCTGAGGGAGGAGATTGTCCTTTTCTTTGGCGGACGCTACCTCCCGCACCGAGAGCTTTAGATTGTTCCGGTCAAAACCGCGGACAAAATTGCGACCGGCCTCGATGCCCAGGGTCTTGATGATGTCGGCCTGCACCTCCGGGGTGGCGGTGGCGGTCAGTGCCAGGGTGCGCAGCACCCGCCCCCGGCCCAGCTCGCGGCGGACTTCGCCTAAGCGCAGGTAGTCCGGGCGGAAGTCGTGGCCCCACTGCGACAGACAGTGGGCCTCGTCCACGGCCAACAGCCGGATGTCGGCCGCCTTCAACCTCTCCATAAAAGCGGGAGAAAAGCGCTCAGGAGCAACAAAAATCAGCTCCCAGCGCCCCTCGATCACCTCCTTCAGCCGCTCCCGACGTTCGTCCACCCCCAGCGTGCTGTTGATCAGCGTGGCGCGGACGCCCTTATCTATCAGGCCTTCCACCTGATCTTTCATCAAGGCGATCAGGGGCGACACCACGATGGTCACCCCACCCAGCGCCAGCGCCGGAAGCTGGTAGCACAAGGATTTTCCGGCTCCGGTGGGCATGACCACCAGGGCGTCGCCCTGCTCCACCACATGGCGCACAATCTCCTCCTGGCCCGGCCGGAATGCGGCATGACCCAGGCGTTGCTGGAGGAGGAGGCGGAGGTCGGTCACGGGGGTCTGTATAGACAGCTTTTGGGGAATGGCCACTCAGAAAAGAGAAATTCGGAAAAGAGTACGACAAGAGTGGATTTTGATGCAGCCTTTTTGATGCGGTGATTCGGGGCCTCTCTGGGGCTGGATCCCGCCAGAGGAGGAAGATAGAGCGTCTTTTTGGGAGCCGAGCGATGGACAATCCTTTTGCGCCGCTGCCTGTCAGCTCGGGTACGCCTTCCGGCGCCGTCTGGCGCGAGGGGGATGTACTTCGCAGCAGCAACGGTGCGGTCTGGCCCTGCCGCTGTGTGGTGTGTGGTCGGGAATGTTCATCCAACAACGAGCTCAAACTTCAATTGCAGTGGCATCCGAGCTGGGTTTATGTGTTCATCGTTATTTCGCTGTGGATCTACCTGATTGCGGCCGCGTTTACGCGCCGTCGAGCCGCAATTACGGTATTTCTCTGCGATGTACACCTTATCCGTCGTCAGAATGGAACCCGCATTCTGATCGGCTTCTTGGTTGGGGGCTTGGCCATCATGTTTGGCGCTTTCTCCATGGACTATGTGGGAGTTGGAGTTATCGGGGTGTTGTTATTGTTGGGCGGAGTGATCATGGGCTCGTTGATGATGCGCACCGTGCGGGTCATTCGGATAGAGAATGACGAGCTTTGGCTGAAGCCTCCTGCTGTTTTTATGGAGAAAGTCGCGTGAATATCTACCTCATCCCGTACACATGGATGAGGCATTTTGCCGTCGCGATCTTTACGGCAGGAATCTGCCTGGTGGTCTGGTGGCTGGTGCTGGCTTTTGTGGTGGTGATCAAGCCGCCTTGGGACATCTACTGGGATGGTGCGGTCTTTTTAGGCCTGCTCTCGGGGGTTACCGCCGGAGCGTCGCAGCTCGCTGAGACTTCCCTACGCCGTGTGCCGCTGCGCTGGCGGATCCTGCGTACGGGCGGGGCGGCGGGGGTGGCGCTTGCCACATCGGTGTTGACCTACCTGCTGTGGTCCGAGCTCATTGGACCGGCGGTGGTCAAGGTGGTGATCTCGGTGCTGGGTTCGGCGCTGGAGCTGCTGCGGGCGCGGGTCCTGGGAGGGGAGGGGAAGCTGGAGGACATTCGGGAGGTAGCCGAAAATGCGGCCGATTCTTCGCTGGTGTCGCTCCGCTACCGTCTGGGCGTCTGGGCGATGGTGGGAATGAATACGGGGCTATGGGCCTCGGTTTTTCGGAGGGGAGGCGGGCTGCTCTCGCACCTCGGGGCGGGTCTGGCGGCGGGGATCGCTGCTGCGGTGGTGTGGTTTGTGGTTGGCTATTCTAATTTTTCGCTGGGGACCAACAGTTTGTATCTGGCCTCGGCACTGGGTGCGATGAGTTTTGGGGGGATGTTTGGGCTTTTTGCCTGGGGTATCCCCAACGATCTCTATGCGGGCTGGCTGCGGGTGGTCACCGAGACCCGCTTCGGGCGCCGTATCCCCATTGATGCCAAAGGAGAACATTCGAAGGAGCGTTTTGTGGGGCACTACCCCCGCGGGCTCGACCTCTACCTGCCCGCGGAGGAGGGGGTGATGGAGATGCATGTTTCGGTGCTGGTGGACCAGGAGCAACAGTATCACCTCCGTGGCCTTACCATCGCTCCAACGCGACTGGAG
>CAITDR010000307.1 GCA_903891165.1 uncultured Pseudomonadota bacterium | reverse complement strand
GCAGGTGTGGTCTATAGAGATTGCTGGAGCGGCCACTGCCTTCCCGATTCCCCTGAACCCTTGCCCAGCCCCATCCCCCGTGCTATCCCTGCACAGGTGACCCCCACCGCCCGCCTCGGCTGCCTCGATCTCGACACCTTCTTCGTGTCGGTCGAGCGGCTATTGGATCCCCGGCCGGCCGGAAAGCCTGTGGCGGTACGGGATCACTTCGGCTATCAGGCGATCCGGCCGGGCGCGGTGGAGGAGCGGAGAACATAGCTTCTACGGAGCTATCTTGAGAAAAGGCAACTCTTTAGACGTCTAAAGAGTAGTCTCCCACGGAATGCGCAACGAGATCGGCATCATGCCGAAAAATCTGTATTCAATCCAAGTGATTCGCGGATTCGGAGAGATATTCCATGCAGGTGGATTTTCCAGGGGCATCGGGTGCGGCGAGCGTTTCGGCGCTCCCGTTGCGCCCAGGTCTGGCGGCGATGGGCACGTTCCGCAAGGGTGATCAGGCGGGGTTTGGGCGAATCCGGGGCTGTCTCCACCAAATCCACCCGTTGAAGGCGCAGATCATAGTGGATCGTGCGCCGCCAAGCCTTTGCCGGGACGTCCTCCCAGATGATCGGGTGCCGTCCGAGTTGCACCGGCGAAACCGGCGGAGGGGGACTTTGGGGCAGAACTGCAGGTGGATCAGGATACTTCCATACACTGACTTTCCGGCCATCAAGACCATTTCCGGTCCCAAGGCACTGCTCTCGTAATTGGCAACGTACACAGTCCCCTGCCGATGCCTGATAGGTCAGGCGGATCCCCCGGGGTTTCTCCTCTTGTGCTTTCCGTCGCAACACACAGCCGGCAGGACAGACCAATTTCTTGTCCTCCCAGCGAAAATCTGCCCCTCCAAATCGCGCCGCTCCCTTGCCAAAAGCGCGGGCGACCTCCCCGGGTGGCTTCCATTCCGCCGGGCTCTCTTCGACCGCTTGCGGCGGTACTGGGACAGTCGGCACGGAGGGCACCGTTGGATCTTCTGGCATCGTGTCCTCTCCCCGTGACGGAGAGAACTCCGTCCGTCGTACCTCCGCTTTGTCAGGCCTCCCCAGCCATATCCGCAGATTCCAGACCCACTGGTGAATCACCTGCCACAGCTCCTGGCCGGCCGGATGGTGGCTGCACCAGTGGTCCGCGAGCTGCTCGGCATCGTCGTGAGCCAGGGTGCCTTCAAAAGCTCCGCGTCCGAAGTACAGATCCAATACGTCGGCAGCGCTCCAGCCCTCAGGCGAAAGGCTGGTCACAAACAGCTCATCCGTCCACTTCGGGGCGCGTCGGCCGATGCGGAAGGGTTTGTCCGTCTTCCGGTAGGTTCTTGCAACAATCATTCGCGTAACCATCGGGCTGTGGTCCGCAGCGTGCCAGCGGATCGCAGGAAGATCAAACAGTTCCCGAAGGGTGCCGGTGTCGGGTTGCAGAAAGGTTTCCAGCGGCCCGGCAGCGATAGCGGCCTTCACCAGGGGATCCCCCAGCATGGCGTAGTCGCAGCAGCGGGTCAGGTAGCCAAGGCCCTGCGCCTGAAGGCTGGCGACAGGCGGAATATGTCCATACAAGCCGTCCAATCGGACTACAGCCGTCGGCCGGGGCAGGGAGTGGTGGTCCATGTAGCCGCCGATGCAGGCCCCGGCCTTGATCAGATCTGCCCAACCTTCGCCGTTGCCGGGGGCGCCCCATGTGCCCAGCCATTCGCGGGTGTGGGCCTGTTGGACAACGGAGCGTGTCCGGACAACCTCTCCACGCTTTCTTCCTGTATATCCCGGCTTACAGACCCAGTCAAAGCGTCGCCTTGCAGGAGGATAGTCCGGTGTGGCAACGAGGGAGCGTTGTCGGGCGGCCTGCCGTGTGCCATCGACATCGAAGACGACGTGGCGCCGGCCAGAGCGGTCCCAAACGCCACCGATCAAGGGTTCCTGGAGTCCATGTTGGAGGAGATTCTGAAAGAAAAGGGTTCGGAGAGCGGCGACAGAATCCTCGTTGACATCCTCAAGAAAACGGCTCAAAGCGGAAGAGGAAGGTAGATTTTCCCTGTTCCACAGGGCCGCCAGAGGTATGCGCGATGGGGCGGCCGCGACGAAGAAGTCCTTGAGGCTGTGTTCGTTGCTGATGGCATAGAGAAGAACGGTGAGGAGGAAGTCGATGGTGTCGAAGAGGCCCGAGCGTCCCCGGATGACTCGGACATTCTTCTTGATAGCAGGAACAACGCCATTATTCCAGAACCAGGAGGCCAGGATGATGGTCTGAGTGAACCAGTGGGGTGGAGCTGGCTGGGATTCCGGGGTGGCCGTCAGGGGTACAGGGAGGATAGAAGGGGAGGAATTCTGGCTCATGGTGGTCTTTCCTGTTGACAAGTCAAGACTAATCCATGAGCCGGAATTCTTCCTCCATCATGCAGCGGGTCGGGAAGAAACGCACTTTGCTTACGACGGCATCCTCAATCAACAGGAGATTGGAAATTTATGGCGTTCACCCATGCTTCTATCAAAGACTACCAAGCTCGTTGCGCATCCCGTGGGCCTTTTCTCGAAAAATCGAAAGAGAAGCTACTCTAAAGGCGGCGGGGGCCGAGGTCAAGGATAGCCCGCGGCCGTCCGCCGGAGTAGCTCGGGGGTGCGAGAGGAGGTTACATCCTCCCCTATGGCCCCCCTCCCCATCCTCACCGGCACATCCGACTTCCCCACCCTGCGGGAAGGCGGCTTCCTGTATGTGGATAAAAGCCGCTTCATCTCTGAAGTTCTGGCCCGCAACGCGATGGTGCAGCTCTACCCCCGCCCCCGCCGCTTCGGAAAAACCCTCTCCATGTCCATGCTCCAGACCTTTCTGGAGATCGGGCCGGATCGGAGCGCACTCTTTTCGGATTTGAAGGTGTGGCAGGATCCCCAGGCAAGGCTACACTTTCAGAAGTACGCGGTGGTCTCGTTGAGCTTCCGGGAGGTCAAAGGCGGCAACTGGGCCGAGACCCACGACGGGCTGCGGCGGGTGGTCTGGCGGGAGCTGGAGCGCCTGGAGCCGCTGTGGTCGGG
>CAITDR010000306.1 GCA_903891165.1 uncultured Pseudomonadota bacterium | reverse complement strand
CCAGTGTAGCAGCGCTTACCGAAGTGGAGGCGGAGTGGGTGGACGAAGAGACCACCTCGCCGCGGTCCCTGGCCGGTTTGGAGCCGCCACAGCGGGCTTTGGAGGAGGCGGTGCGCAGCTGGTCGCTGGAGCTGCGTACGGCCCTGGTCGCGCTGGAGGATCTCTACGGTGTAGGTGTGGACGAGCTGCTCCTGGCCGGTGGTGGGTCTCAATTGACCGGCTTGGGGGCCTATCTTTCTGCGCTCCTGGGTGTGCCTGCCCGGGCAGTGGTGGTGCCGGGTGGCTATGCACCCAGCTACGCCCTTGCTGCAGCAGCGGCACGCGCGGGTGCGGGTGAGGTGAAGATTGCTGACCTTCGGATTGGAGAATTTGTCCATCAGGGGGCGGCACAGCGTCTGTGGACGCTGGTAACCTGGGGCGGCGGCGCCCTGGGGCTGGGAGTGGTGGCGGCCCTGGTGCTCTTTGCCGTGCAGCTCTCCGATGCCTATGGGCGGGTGGAGGAACTGGACCAGCAGATCAAGGATACGGTTACGCAGACCTTCCCCGATGTTCCGGCGGCAAACGTGACCAGTCCCAGCCAGGCGCTGGCGATCATGCAGGAACGAACGACAGAGACTTCCCGACGGGTGGAGGCGCTGGGCAGCACTGTCGGGGGCCTGCCGCCCACGCTGGAGCTGCTCAAGCAGCTCTCCGCCGGGGTTCCCGCACCCACCGAGGCGCGTATTGACGTGCGAGAGCTGACGATCTCCGCCGACTCTATTGTGATGAAAGCTGAGACGGACAGCTACGAGACTGCGGCGAAGATCGAAGAGTCGCTCAAGCGCCAGAGCGGTTTTTCTGGGGCGAAGAAGGGGGAGGAGAAGAAGGTGGGCGAAGTTTTACAATTTACAATGACCATCCCGCTGGGCGAAGCCGAGGGTGAAGAGCCCGCCGCTGGCGGGGGGGAGGGCTGATGGCCAGCATCGTCGAGCCCCTCCGGGGGCGTTTTGAAGAAGTCATCGGCAACCTGAGTCCCCGGGATCGGATGTTGTTGGGCGCCATGATCGCCTTTGCGCTGGTTTTTGTACTGGGGGGTAGCTTCTGGTATGGCCAGCGTACCCTTGCGGATCTGCGCTCGCGCATTGACGACAAAGAGTCCAAGTTGACCCTGCTGAAGTCCATGAAGATGGATCAGGATGCCGCGGCGGAGCAGATCCGCGCGATCGAGGAAAAGCTGCGCCAATCGGCGGGGCAGGATCTCCCCTCTTTTGTGGAGCGGGCGGCGCAAAAGGTGGGCATCGCTGCCAACCTGCAGGTGCGCGAAAAAGGGGTCACCGTCGATGGAAACCTGGAAGAGAAGAGCTTCCAGGTGGAGGTGAACCGCATCAACCTCCAGCAGCTCAACGATTTTCTGCATGAAGTGGAGACTGGCGGCTACCCGTTGCGGGTGCGCGGCAGCAAGGTGCGCGCCACTGCGGCCAACGGCCAGAAGGTTTTGAACGTGACCCTGGATGTGGCCGCCTTCAAGCTGGTTGAAGAGGAGAGCACAAGCAGCACCACCGAGGAGAAGACGCCATGATGACCAAAGTCCTTTGGGGCCTGGGGGCCGTGGGTTGGTTTGTGTTTTTCACCCTGGTGGGTTTGTATGTGACCTTCCCCTCGGACGTAGCACGTGAGCGGGTGATTCACGAGTTCGACAAGGCCAACGAGGGGGAATTTGCCCTGCAGCTTGGGGATTTGTCGCTGTGGCGACTGACCGGTGTGCAGATGGACCAGGTGGAAGTACTGGCCCTGAAGCGTGGGAAACGCAGCAAGGACAACCCGAAGCCGGGGATGGAAGCCACCAGCTTTTTGAAGCTGGACGAGCTGGCGTTGCGCGCTCAGCTGCTGCCCCTGGCCCTGGGCCAACGTGCCGTGGCTTTTTCGGCGGAGCTCTGGGGGGGCACCATTGACGGCACCTTCTCCACCTCGACCGCCTTGACCGAAGTGGAGGGAGAAGCCCACGATCTCGACCTCTCCCGCTTCCCCATCCACAACGGCGAGACGGTGCTGAACCTCGTGGGCACCCTGGAGGCCGAGGCCGCCCTCTCGCTCAACACTGAGGAGCTCAAAGAGTCCAAGGGTAAGCTGCGGGTGGGTTTTTCCAGCCTGGGCCTGGGAGATGGCAGTAAGGCAGCGGGTTTTGGGCTTCCTGTAGTCAACTTCACAAAAGCCGAGGTGGTCTTTGAGGTGAAGGACGGAAAGTTAGAGGTCACGACCGGAGACTTTGAAAGT
>CAITDR010000305.1 GCA_903891165.1 uncultured Pseudomonadota bacterium | reverse complement strand
TTTTGAGGCCCCTGCCGACATCGCCCACTGGGGAGGTGTGGCACTTTACGGCGGAGAACACTGGGTGGAAGCCGGAGCTCAGGGACTCCGCTGCTGCGAGCAGGCGGGATCCGTGTCCTGCGGGCCACCGCCTCCCGGCGCCGCCACGCCGGGCTCTCCTCCCCCCCCACCCCAAAATCCCGATCGCTCCTGGCTTGCGCACCCCTGGGCACAGCGTTTTACCACGGTTTTCTCCTTTCCCTCCCTCGGTGCCTTCGTGGCCCTGCATCCCTACCCCTCCGACATCGACGGCGAGATGACCGGGCTTCGGCCCTATGTTTTTTCGATGGAGAACGGTCAGTATACCGAGCGATGGCGCGGCTCGGGGCTGTCCAGGCCGCTGGTGGGCCTGCGACCCGAGGGCGACGCCCTCTGCGCCACTCTCCGAAAAGACAGCTTTTTAGCACCTGATCCGACAGAGATGGGGCGGGAGCAGCGCCGCTACATCTGGAAGGGCCTTGGTTTTCGGGAAGAAGGAGCCTGCACCAACGAGTAGAAAGCTCTCTCTGATCGGGCTATACGGCAAAAATGAGCACCTGGGACCCCAGCAGCACCGCCGTCGTCTACAACCCTGCCGCCGCCAACGGAAAGGTGGGGCAGGACTGGCCCCGCCACGAGGCCGCCATCCGCGCCGCCCTGGGAAATGTACGCACCTACGGCACCCGTGGCAAAGGGGACGGTATGGCACGTGCTCAGGAGGCGGTCAAAGCGGGCTGCCGAACAGTATTGTCCATGGGCGGCGACGGCACCCACAACGAGGTGGTGAACGGCCTGATGCGCTCCGGCTGCGACGATCCGCTGACTCTGGGCATTCTTCCTGCCGGAACCGGCGGTGACTTCAAGCGACTCCTGCAGCACGGCTCCTCCTGCGAGGAGATGCTGCGGGCGCTGCCCACAGCTCGGCGCACGCCATTGGACCTCGGGAAAGCCAGCTACAAGGCAGATAGTGGAGAAAAGGAGGATCGCTGGTTTGTGAACCTGGCCAACTTCGGCATCGGCGGCCTCGTGGACAGGAAGGTGAATGGCTCCTCCAAGCGACTGGGCGGGAAGGCCAGCTTTTATATTGGAACATTAAAGGCCTTGGCGGAGTACAAGCCCGCCGAGATCCGCCTCACCATCGACGGCAGCGAAGTTGGCACCTTCAAAGTGACCAATATTGCCGTGTGTAACGGGCGCTTTGCCGGTGGCGGCATGATGTTTGCCCCCACCGCAAGACTCAGCGACGGCCTTTTTGAGGTGATCGTGGTCCAGGACGGCCCCCTGCACCAGACCCTGGGGATGACCATGACCATCTACAAGGGCGAGCACCTGAGTTCTCCGTTGGTCAAGACTTTTCGCGGGCGCCATGTGGTCGCGGAGACGGTGACGCCAAACCCGGCCTGGTTGGATTTGGACGGGGAAGCCCCGGGTATTCTGCCGCTGGAAGCGGAGCTGGTTCCGAAAGCACTTTGGTTGCTGGATGTAAAGGAGGGGGTGGAGTAGGGGATGTTCTTCCTCAGTGCAGAACCTTGCATTCGGCCCAGCCCTGGTTGTAAAATTCCCCCATGCTGCTCTACCTCCTCGCCTGCGCCCCCTCCTCTGACCCTGACAATAAACTTTCGGAAAGTGTCGTGGTTGAGTCCCGGTCCGATGACTCGGCCGACGACGACAGCCTACCGCAGGAAAGCCCCATAGAAAGCTCGATAGATAGCAAAGACTCTCCCAAGGAGAGCACGGACAGTGCCCCGGTGGATACCGCGCCCCCCTCCGTCAGGCCATCCGGGAGCCGCTGGTGTGGGAGCTGGTGGGCTGGTGGCAGGAGCAGACCCTGGCCCTGGCCATCGAGACCGGCTCGGACATGACCTTTATGGGCGAAGCTTTTTGTGGACATGGCAGCAATTTTGACAGTACCACCGGCCGTTGCTATCGTGCTGGCGACGCCGCCAACTGGTACGACTTCACCTGCGAGCACCCCAACGATCTGGGGCACGCGGCGATTGCGGAGCTGGTGATGTCGGTGGTGGAGGAGTAGGGCACAGTGCCGTGGCGGCAGACGCCCCCTTGCCCTTCCCCGCAGGGTGTGTACCTTGTTTGAGCAGCTTTTGAACAACCCGCTGCAGGGGGGATCCGATGGTGCTCAGATTGAGTCTGCTTGGGCTGGTGGTTTTGGCTGCGGTGGGGATTCCCGCCGCCATGGCCGCGTCGGTTAAAGAGCCGGCGTACACCGTGGATTCTCGGGTGGAAGATGTGGAGCTGCGCACCTACGCGCCCATGATCCGGGCGGAAACGGTGGTGAGCGGGACCTATGACGAGGCGGTGCGCAGTGGCTTCCGCATCCTTGCCAACTACATTTTTGGTGGCAATACCGGCAAGAGACAGATTGCCATGACCGCCCCGGTGGCCGCACAGCCCAGCGGCGGCGAAAAGATTGCGATGACCGCCCCCGTGGGCGCGGCGGCCACCACTGCGGGCTGGCGGGTGAGTTTTGTGATGCCCGCCGAATACAGTATGGAGACCCTGCCCCAGCCCCTGGATCCACGGGTCGAGCTGCACCCGGTCCCAGCCCAGCGGGTCGCCGCCCTGAGCTTTTCGGGCCGAGCGCGGGAAAAGGATGTCGCCGCCCAGCGAGAAAAACTGGAGGCCCTGCTGGCAGGGGCCTGTCTGCAGCCCGCCGGGGATGTGGTGGTCGCCCAGTATGATCCACCCTGGACCCTGCCTTTTCTGCGGCGGAACGAGATCCTGGTGACGGTCCTTACTTGCATGTAAGTAAGTACCTGGAGAGAGGCTCCGATGCCCGAGCGGCTCGGCGGCCGGGCTGCTGCGGATGGCGCTCAGCCCACCCCGGGTACAAGGTCGGCAGCGACCCGCTTGCGAAGGCGGTCCCCAAAGCTGGCTCATCCTTCACCTCCGGGGCCGCAGACATCGGGCACAGCGGTACCGTTTTTCGCACCTTCGCCCGCTTGCACCGGTTAAAGCCTTTCCATGGCCCTTCCCCCCATCCCGATCGGCAACTCCGACTTCCCCAAGCTGCGGGAAGGCGGCTACCTGTATGTGGACAAAAGCCGCTTCATCTCCGAAGTTTTGGCCCGCCATGCCGAGGTACAGCTCTACCCCCGCCCACGCCGCTTCGGAAAGACCCTGTCCATGTCGATGCTCCAGGCTTTTCTGGAGATCGGACAGGATCGGAGTCAACTCTTCTCGGATCTGGCGGTGTGGCAGGATCCCGTGGCCAGAAAGCACTTCCAAAAACATCCGGTGATTTTTTTGAACTTCCGGGAAGTGAAGCCGGAGCGGTGGGAAGAGGCACGGGTGCAGCTCGGCGACGAAATCCGGCGTATGTTGCGCGAGCAACTACCGAGGTTACGCGCAGCGAACATCGATCGGCTGGTAATAGAGGAGCTGGAGCGGGCGGCCAACTCCGAGCCACGTCCGGGAATTATGAAGGATCTCTGTGCGGCATTACGCGCGGCCACCGGCGAGCGGGTGGTGATCCTGATCGACGAGTACGATGGCCCCATTCTCCACGCCTGGACCTGCGGCTACTTTAATGAGGTGGCAAGCTGGTTTCGTGGCTTTCTGACTGCGGCACTGAAGGACAACCCGCACCTGCATCGAGCGGTGCTCACCGGGGTGCTGCGGGTGGCGAAGGAGTCGATGTTTTCGAGCCTGAACAACCTCCAGGTCTTCAGCCTGTTGGACCGGAAGCCCGAGTTGTTCGGTTTTACAGAAAGTGAGGTAGACAGCCTGTTAAAGCAGTATGGGAGGGAGGAGGAGGCAGAGGAAATCCGCCGCTGGTACAACGGCTACCGTTTTGGCGACAGCACGGTGTACAACCCCTGGTCCATCCTGAATATGTTGGCCAATCCGGGCGATCCGCTGAAGCCCTACTGGCTGGCGACGGCGGGAAGAAATGATCTGGTACGTGAACTTTTGTTGAAGAGTACCGATCTTCATGCGCCCACCGTGACGCTGTTGGAGGGTGGCACCATTGAGCGACCGGTCGTGGAGGACGTCGCCCTGCGTGATCTGGAGGGGGACAATGTCTGGAGTCTGCTGCTCTTTTCGGGCTATCTGAAAGCGGTGGCGGTGCGGGACGACGGGGAGCAGGTGCTGGCCACGCTGGCCATCCCCAACCAGGAGGTGCGGCGGATCTGGCGGAACACCTTTTCTGAGCGACTGTACAGCGGCGAAGGCAGCCTGGAGCCCCTGCACCAGGCCCTCCTGACAGGCGACGCCGAAAAGGTAGAGGATCTGCTCCAAAAACTCCTGATCCGCCATGTGTCCAGCCATGACGTGAGCCGCACGCAGGCCGAAGCCTTTTATCATGCCTTTGTGTTGGGCCTGCTGGTGACGATGGAACGGACCCATTTTGTGCGCAGCAACCGAGAAGATGCGCTGGGCCGGGCGGATGTGTTGATCATCCCCAAAAATCCAGGGCAGCCCGGCGTGGTGCTGGAGTTCAAAAAGCGGACGGGCAAGGGCAGCCTCGCCTACTATGCGGCGGCCGCACTCCGCCAGATTTCCGCCAAGGGCTACGGTGCAGAGCTGGAGGCGGCCGGGGCGGCGCCGATCCAGAAAATGGGGATTTCTTTTGCTGGAAAGGAGCTTGTGGTGAAGGGGGCGAAGAAGGGGAAGTGAGTTTTTGAACTGTGTCGACGTCGATAGAGTGGAAAAAGTGGGGATCGGGGGCATGGTGCACGGTTCCGAAAAGGGCTGCGGAGGGGAAGGGTAGGCTACAAAAATATCGTAGTGGCGCGGGGAAGTGGGTGGAGCCGGAAAATGGATGGGGGGTGGAGGCGCGGGCGGAGGGGCCAGGTTGCGCAGGGGGCCGGAGGGACCGGCCACAAAGCACCAGCGGTCGCCCTTCGCCACAAATTGCAGACTCTCCGCCCGGCCTTGGGCGGGGATCCAGAAGAAGCTTGGTGGCACTCCCCTTGCCAACGGCGCTGCTCAGGCTCCCCCCGTGCAGGTGGATTTTTCCGGGCTTCTGATCTCCACACAACCGGACGTGGGCTCCCTTCAGAAGGTCTTCGATCCCCGGTCTTTCCACCTCATGCAGGGTTTCCGGGGAGTGGTGCATGAGGGCCACCGTCAGGCACGCTTCGGGCGGGCGGGCCAGCGCGGCGCGGGCGAGGTACTGGCCCGCCCACTGCTGCCCCGAACCGGCGGGTGCAAACCAGGCGGAGTGGAGGAGGGCAAAATGCAGCTTCAGCCCATTGATCTCCAGAAGAACCGCGCCGCAGTCCGCGGGTGATACCAGAAGCCGCGCAGAATTGCGCCACTGCTCAAAGGGGAACCACTGATCCGCCAGACGCTTCCCAGAGAGGAATTCCTCGATCTTCGCGGCATCTCCGGCCTTCACGGGGGGCTCCCAGAGGTAGCGGTCGGGGGAAGGGCTGCGCAGAAAATCATGGTCCCCCGGCACCATCAACACCGGCGGGTCGCCGCAGCCATTCAGAAGTTTGTGCAGCCAAGCCTCGGCCTCCCTGTACTCTTTCCGCTGCCCGGAGAAGGCGATGTCGCCGGTAATTGCGATCAAATGTGGCACTTGACCTGTCAAGACCAATGCCTGTATCACCGGCACCAATGTCTGGTATGTCGGATCGGGTCCGGCCTCCGTAAAGCAGAGATCGGAGAGGTGCAGAATGCGAACGGCAGTCTTGGAGAGGGAAAGACGCGGCAGCAGCGTCAGAAGGCGTACCCGCTCAATATCCGATTTCCGAAGCGGAACCTCCTGAAGCAGCCGCTCAAAAAACTCCCTCATTCAACAGGCTCTGGGAAGTAAGCCAGGCTACAATCTTCTGGGCCATACCCTCGTTGTTGTCGGTGGCCGGCAGGAGATCCTGCAGCTTCGGGTAGGCATTCACCGCCCAGACCCGCAGACGGTCCCCCAGGAGGGACAGGAGCAACGCCTGGGGGGTACGGATCTCTTCCATGCTCGGTTCCTATCGTGCCTCCGGCAAGCCTACCAGAAATGGCGTGGGTAGAAAGCGAGGGACCGGACCACAAGATCCACTCCCGCACCGGTTAAAGCCCCGGTCGCCCCCCTTCCGAGGCCCCATGCCCCTGACCACCGATCACCTGTCGCGAGAGCAACTCTGCCAGCTGCTGGAGACCGCCTTCTCGATGCTGACTGCCGCCAAACGACGCTCTTTCCTGGAGAAGATGCCGGCACCTCCGCTTCCTCCTCCCCCCACCGCCGGCGCCTTTGAGCGGGTCATCGAAGTGGTCGACGGGCTGATCGACTTTCTGGACGAAGACCCCGCAGGCGCGGCCACCTGGATCAACGGCAGTGACTGGGATCGGGATACGGAATTTGAAGAGGAGCTGGAGGCATGGCAGGAAGATCTGCAGGAAGCCCTGAAAGAGGCCGTCCGCTACCTGGCCACCCAGCGGCCCAACGACATGCTCTCCGGTCAGCTGAAAGAGCTGATGGAGGCCATCGACCTGCTGTGTACCTGGGAGTGTGAGTACGCGACCGGAGTCACCTACAGTGAGATAGGAGATGGGATTCCCGGGTTGGAACCGCTCCGCATCTGGTCCTATCTGCTCCAGAATTCCAAAACAAACGTTATTGACCTTGCGTCGGAGCTGGTGAAAAAGTGGCCCCGTCCCCGAGAGGCATCCCTGTTGGTGGCGGCGCTGGGGGCCAAACGTGCCCATGCTGTGGCGGGCGCTCTGGGTGTGCTGGCCGATCAGGGCAACGCGGGGGCGGCACGTTGGCTGGTGCAGGATCCTCCGGGAAATCCGGCCTTGCTGGCGCGCTATGCGGCCCTGGCACCCGATCTTGGCAACCAATGGTGCGCGCAGCTGGCGGCGCGGCAGGACTGGAAGACGCTGGTGGAGGCTCCGAAGCGGAACATCCAGGTTCCCCCTGCCCTGTTGTATCAGGCTGCTGTGCAGCTCCAGGACGATGATCTCGCTTTTCGCACCACCCTGGCGCATGGCAGTGGGTTCCCACTGGCTCCGGTCTGGGACAACGCGGTGCTGGCCGGAAAGCTGGACCTGTTCCGTCAGCAGGCAAAGCAGTCCAGTCGCGCCGAAGCCCGGTGGATCGGCCTGGAAGAAGCAGCACTGCTCCAACTCCCCTCCGACTACGATCACGACATCATCAAGCGGGTGGTGAGCTATGCCATCGCACGCCTGTCGAAGGGAAAGATCACATCCGAAGCAAAGAGCTATGAGCTGAGCGTAGAGCTGCTGGCCCGGCTGGCCACTGCACCCGGTCCCCATGACCCGGCAAGTTGCCTGAAAACGGCGTTGGACGGGCTGGAGAGCATGATCCGCTTTCACATCGCCGGTAAGTCGCGCAGCCGCTACAACCGCGCAGCCGCCTACTGGGCACAACACAGCCACCTTTGTCAGGAATGGAAGTTACCCAACCGCGCCATGCAGCTTCGCGGCAGCCTGGCCGAAGAGCTGCGCCGCCTGCCCGCCCTGCGCAAAGAGCTGATAGAGGCAAAGGTGGCCTGGAAGTAGCACAATCAACCTGCCTGATCCGGCCACAGCGCAGGAAGTCCGAACGCCGCCACGATACTTACTTGCATGCAAGTAAGCCCCACGCTATAGCCCCTCATGCCCGATCGCCCCGCCACCCGCCGCCACATCCTCGCCATCGCGCAACGGCACCTGATGCGGCGCGGCTACCACGCCTTCAGCTACGGCGACATTGCGACGGAGCTGGGTATCAAAGCCGCTGCCATCCACTACTATTTCCCTGCCAAGACCGATCTGGTGTTGGCGGTGATCCGCGCCTACGGGGCGCGCTTTGATGCGTGGAGCACGGCGATGGCGGAGGCCACACCCGCAGAACGCCTTGCGGGCTACTTTGAGATCGGCCGGTTGATCGCAGCGGATGGACGGGTCTGCCCCCTCTCTATGGTGGTGGCCCAACAGGAGGCCATTCCCGAAGAGGTGTTGGCAGAGGTGCGCTTGCTTCAAGTGCGCATCGTCGATTTTTATGTGGAAAATCTATCCCTGGCACGCTGCAATGGCGAGATCCAATTTGAAGGGACGGCCGAGGACGAGGGTGCAAAGGTGGGCTGCACCCTGATCGGCGCGCAGCTCCTGGCGCGGGTCTACGGGGTGGAGGCCTACCTGCGGGTGATGCAGCAACAGGCGCGTGCGCTCGGTCTGCCCGAAAAATGGCCCTCCTTTTCTCTATCTACGCGGAGTGCTGCATGATTTCCCTGCTTTTTTCTCTTTGCAGTCCCGCGGCGGCTGCCGAGCTGGGCCACTACACCACCTCGGAGTGGTACGAGACCATCTACGATACCGACGGCAACACCGTCTGGTTCCAGATCCACTATCCCGCCATCTCCGCCGACTATGGCGCGGATGCCGATCCCAGTGCTGGCCCCTTTCCGGTGATCGCCTTTATGCACGGCTACCTGGGCCAGGCGTGGATGTACAACGCCGCCTGCGACGCCTTTGCCAGCATGGGCTTTGTGGTGGTGAACATCGACACCGAGACTACCCCCGCCATCAACACGGACAATCTGGGACGTGACGCCCGCACGGCACTGCGTTGGGTGGACCAGTCCACCACCGACCCCCAGCACTGGCTGTACGGCATGGCCGACGAGGGGGACTGGACCGCGATGGGGCACTCCATGGGGGGTATTGCGCTGGCGCACCTCGCCTCTATCGAACCCCGCGTGACAACGCTGGTGGGTTTTAATCCCTACGAAAGTACAGGTAATGAAGCAGATTTCTACCAGAACTTTGGCGGGTCCGCGCTGATGTTGGGCGGCACCGCCGACGAGACGGCCACCCCGGCATTGGTGGAAGCCTGGTTCGACGCGCTGGGCCAGCCGGAGCGTGGGCTGTACCTTTCGGTGGAGGGCCTCGGGCACGGGGCGATTGAAGATCTCTATTGGGATGAAGGCAGCATCTCCGAGGATCTACAATTGGAGGCACAAGTCACCTTCACTGCCGCTTTTCTTGGATCAGAAGTTTTTGGGGAGGAGGCGGGCTGGAAGGAGATGATCTGCACCTCCCTGGTGGGCCTGGACGAGGCACGCTCCAACAGCCAGGTCCCGGTGACGGTTGCCATTGCGACGGATTCGGCGCAAGTGGACCTGTCGTTGGCGGCCACCGAGGGCGCTACCACATTTGTGTATGCTGGCACCGGCCCTGGCAGTAGTGTAGACGGCGGGGTGCAGGTGGATCTGGCCAACGCGGTGCCCATCGGACAGCTTCCCCTTCCCGAAGGTCTGGCCTGCGCGAGCCTGCCGCTGCCTCCCGAGCTTGCCGGATCTGCCTGGGTGCAAGTTCATTTTGAGGGAGACGATGGCGCGATCAACGGTCGGGTGATCAACTTGTTCGGCGTGGAGCCGGAGGATTCAGGCTCCCCCGGCAACAATACCGATGACAGTGCCGACGATCTTGCCGCCAAAGACGGCGAAGAAGCCGCAGCCTGTGGCGGATGTAGCAGCACTTCCTCCTCCACCTTCACCTTGGCCCTTCTGCTGCCCCTGCTGCGCCGCCGGGCTGTTAAAGCCGTCTGAAGACGCCGGAGTCCCATGCTCGCCCTGCTGATGGCCGCTCTCGCGACGGCCGCTCCCTACCATCCCATCGCCAACCTGGAGATCTTCACCAGTTTTCCCACCGACGTAGGCATCCGGGGCACTTTTGAGGGGCCGGGGCGGCTGCGGGTGACCGGCAGTGTGGGCTCGCTGCCGCGCCCCTACCTGGACGTGATCAACAACACCGCGGTCGCTAACGGATGGTACAAGGAGAAAGAAGCGGATCTCATCGACGCGGCACTGAAAAACGCCGTGGTGATCCGTACGCACCTGGGCTGGCGCCCCTTTCCCAAGCTGGGCTTCCAGTTTGAGCTCGGCTACTCCTGGATCGGTCTGGGTGGGGGGCTTACCGGCGGAGAGCTTTTAGAGGCGGAGACGGGCTACGATTTGAGCTATTTTTTGGGCGATGACTATAATTTCTCCGCCAACGCCGAGCTGCACCGGGTGGAGGCCAGCTTCGGCTGGGAGCATGTGATCGCCAAACACCTGCTGATCCGCTGGGATCTGGGGGGATCCTATACTTTTCGCGCCACTGCGAAGGTGGAGCACGAGTTTGAGACCTACTGGCCCTTTACCGAGCCCATCGAACAGGCCGAGGAGGATGCCGAGGAGAAGCTGGTGACGATCCTGGAGAAGAATGTTCATACGCCGATTTTGGCGGTGGGCGTGGGTTGGAGGTTTCAGTAAGTGGAGGCCGAAGCGACCTCCACGCTCCGCTGCGTTGTTCTTCACCACGAAGGGGTAGAAGATCCCCACTATGACCTGCTTTTGGAGACCGCTCCCGGTTCTGCACTTGCAACGTGGCGCGCCGCACGCTGGCCGATCCAGGCGGGGGACTACCTGGTCCGAATCGCCGACCATCGCCGCGACTATCTGGACTATGAAGGCCCCGTTTCTGGGGATCGCGGCAGCGTGAGGCGGGTGTACGCGGGCCTCTGCGCCACCGTGGCCCTGCGCGAGGGGCACCTGGAGGTGCTGTTTTGTGATGGTCGCGAGCTGCTCCTGACAAAGGACAGCCCGACACAATGGTATTGCTGGTTGGCGGGGGGAACGGGGGACTTCTGGGCCTGCCCCCCCTCCTCCCCGCCCTGAGCCTGCACGACGGGAGACAACGTCACCCGCGGCGGAGCTGCGGAGTAGAGCTCAAAGACGCCCGATCCACGCCGACCAGTCGAAGTCACCCTCCTCCACCCCATCCTCACAGGGAATGACCAGCAGCGGCAGCTCCAGCCGGTCGCTGGGCTCCTCCCAGAGCAGCTCGTCCATGCGGCCTTCCGCGCTGCGCTCCGTCTCGACCGACGGGCTCTCCTCCTCCCCAGAAAGAGCCCTTTCCTCTTCCAGGCCCTCCTCCTCCAGCAGCTCCTCGACGGGCAGGATGGGCTCTTCCGCCCAACCGCCCATCACCTCTTCCCAGTAGCGGCGCTCCACTTCAGGATCCGCGCTAAGATCCTGATAACATTGGGTTTCCGGCGTCCGGCGAATCACCATCACCACGTCGCCGTTCAGACGGCAGCCCTGTTCCGTATCTCCGCTTACATAGACGACTTTGCCCTCGGGCGAAACACAGCGGAAGACCTTGGAATTCGCCGTCACCGAGCAGGCGTAGCGGACGCCCGCCGAAGTCCACACATGCTGGGTCAGCCCCGCATAGGCCAGACCACCGACAAAGAGGAGAGAAAGCAGAGAAAGAAGGCGCTTCATGGTGACTCCGGGGGTACGGAGAGGTTCTATGCAAAGACCGTGCCAGCGTAGCACGGTCCCGGCCTCCGCCTACAGGTGGACGATTGCCTCGATGTGAATATCCACGTAGATCCAGATGATGTAGAAACCCCAGCGCGTCCAGATGGGGACGGGGATCCGGCGCGGGCCTCCCCGGGCCATCGCGTCGGCAACGCTATCCTGTTCGGCACCCGGATCCAACTCCCGTGCATCCAGCCGCTCCCCGCGGCTGTCCACCAGACTCACCACACCTCCGCCCCGCGTAAAATTACCGGAGATGCTATAGATCTCGCCGTTGATCTCCACATCTTCCCGGAAGTCATAGCGGCCTTCGATCTCCTCCCAGCGCAGCGTCTCCGCCCGGTGCTGCGGCACGTGCTGGCGCATATACTGCGCAGAAGCCCAGCTCCCCACCACGGTACCGTACTGCGAAAACCATGGTTGTTCAGCCACAAAGCACAGGATTCCCCAGCCCACTGCAGCCACCGCATCCACCACCCGGGGGTTCGGCCGCCCGCGTGCCCCCGCCCAGTAGTCCCCGGAGGCACGGGAAACCGCCTGCAGGCTCAGCACCGTCTCCAGATCCTGCCCGCGCCAATCCCGCATGGCCAGATCATCCTCGATCCGCGCCTGTAATTCCGCTTCACTCCAGGCGCCGGAAACTGCATCCGCCACGAGGTGGTTCAGCTCGTCGGCCAGCTCGGGCGACATGCCGCCCGCTTCCACGTCCCACTCCAAAATTTGAGCAAGATCCTGCTCAGCATCAAAGCCGTCCTCCAACAGGGGTGCGAGGCGGGCTTCGGTTTCCTCGGCCAGCCGGGCCGGATCACAGTCGCCATCGCAGACGTATTCCGCAGCCGTCCAGAGGAATTCGCGGGTATCCTCCTCGGTGATCTCCGTATCTCCGCGCTTTTCAAAGTCGTTGGCAAGGATACGGTTGTGGTTGGTCGCCACTTCGTTTGCCGCACCGAGAAAATCGGCGGACGAAGTCGTCGGAAAACAGTCGGGGAAGCGGCAACGGCGCCCATCCCACACCATGCCCATCAGGTGGCAGAAGTTGTAGGGGGTGAACCAGGGTGGCCGCTCGGCGGAGGAGAGCGCACCCTCCTCTTCCAGAGCTTGTTCCTCGAAAAAAGTGGCCGCCTCTTCCTGGTAGGGGGTAGGCGCAGCGAAAGCAGACAGAGCAAGTAGCAGGACCATGTGAACTCCGTGGGGGACAGCGAAGTCCTTCGCAAAAGCCATGCCAGGTTTTTTCGGGGGGCAGGCCCCCCGCCCCCCTTGGGGAGGGGCGCTCAGTGCATCGCCAGGGGCGCGAGAAGCTCAGTGCATGGGCTCAGTGCACAACTCTCAGTGCATAGCTCTCAGTGCATGACTCTCAGTGCATCAACCCCAAGAAAAAACATGGCGCATGCCGATGGCTTCGGAGCGTTCGGTGGGACGCGCATTTTGGCGGGAGGCCGAGCGCACGGCGGCAGGGGGAGAAAGCCAGGATCCACCCCGGATCATCCGGGGGTCGCGACTCTCGGAATCCAGCGGCGGCAACACCAGGCGGCCCCCCTCCACAATTTCGGCCTCCTGACCCGCCTTTTCCCAGCACCAATCCCGAATATTCCCTGCAAGACCGCTTGCACCGTAGGGGCTCAGATCCAGCCCCTCCTCCTCCACATCCCGCGGAAGAGGACGGCCCCGGTGGCTCTCGCGCATCCAGCAGAAGCCTGGATCAAAGCTGTCTCCCCAGGGGAAAAAGCGGCCGTCTACGCCGCGGGCCGCCTTCTCGCGCTCCCACTCCGAGGGCAGGCGCCACGGTCGGCCCTCCCAGCCGGCTCGCCAGCCCGCCACCGCCACCGCATCCCACCAGTCCACCGAAAAGACCGGCCAGTCCAGCCCCCACAGGTCACCATCCCCGTCGGGAACCCGCTCCCAACCTGAATTTCCACGGGCATAGTGCGCCGCACCCGCCTTGGCCCGGGGCAGGTGGATCTCCTCGCCCCTTCCCTCCCCCTCCAGCCGGTCGAGCATGGCCAACATCTGCCGATTCGAGAGGGGCCGTCGATCCATGACAAAAGAGTCCACCCAGATACGTGCGCCGGGATGTACAAAAAGCGCCTGCCGATCCCGCCCGATGGTGGTCCATCCTGCCGGCACCACCACACAGTCGGGCGGCAGCTCGCCCCGGCGCGGCAGGCGGATGGGGCGCGGCAGGCGCTCGCCGGGAGGCACCCCGTCCCAGTGCTCCATCCGGCGGATCTGCACGGGATACCTCTGCTCTTCGCACTCTGGATGCCGCAGGATCAACACGTAGCTGCCCATGGCCAGGGGCACTTCGCACAAGGGGGTGCTCCCGAAGATGCCCAAGGACCACTCCCTCAGCCGTCGGCCCACCGGCTCCAATACCCGTACTTCAACCTGCGCCCCGGTTGGTTCTGTATGCAAGCTTACAAAGCCGCCTCCCTCCAGCCAGCGGCTAAAGCGACGCCCCCCGTGCGCACGCACCAGCACCGCAAGACGTTCGGCTTCTTCTGGTTCCCGGCGTGTTTCTGCATCCTTCAGGGCCGCAACGTAGTGCTCGGAAAGGCGACGATGGGCCTCCCGGCAGGTGGGATCCAGGGACAGGGACTCCCGGAGCAGCTGCACCCCCTTGGCCTGAGCCAGGCCCGCCTCCCGCCGCAAGGTGGCCGCACGGCTCTGCAGCGCCCAGCCCCCCTCCTTGGTCGCCACCTCTGCCCAAGCAGGGATTCCGAAAAGGATGGCTTCTGCCTCGGCCTCCAGCGCATCTGCCTCTACCAGGGCCGCCTGTTCCTCGTCCAACCGCCGGAGGGCCTCCCCTACCAGTCCGAGCGCCCGCTCCCGTCGGTCCTCTTGGTCTAACCAGGCATTTACCCGCCCAATCAGCTCCCGGACCGAGGCCGGGCGCTCCTGCGGATCGGGGTGGGTGGCCGCCTCTACCCACTCGCGCAGCTCGCCGGGCAGCTCCCCCTCACAGGGGGGCAGCTCCCCCGCGCGCAGGGCATCCAGGATCTCCGCCTCCTCCAGGCCCGCAAAGGGAGGAATGCCGGTGAGCAGCTCCAGCAGGAGGGCACCCAGGCTGTAGACATCGGTGGCCACCGAGGCGGGGGCTCCCCGGGCCCGCTCTGGCGCGAGGTAGGCGGGTGTGCCTTCATTGACAGAAGCGGAGCCCCAATCCACCAACTGTACCTCTCCAAAGGCGCCAATCATGACATTTGCGGGCTTCAGATCTCCGTGGAGAATCCCCCGCTGGTGTGCAAAGGCCACCGGCTCGCAGAGGCGTGCAAATACATCCACCTTCCGACGTAGTGGCAGGCGCGGTCCCGCCTGATCCAGGCTTTGTCCGCTCACTTCCGCCATCAGGAAATAGGGCCGCCCGTCGGGAAGTTCTCCCAGATCGTAGACCGGAGGCACACCGGGATGCGCAAGGGTGGCGGTAACCCGCGCCTCGGCATGGAAGCGCTCCAGAAGGCCAGAACTGGTGGGGAAGAGTGGAAATTTGATGGCGGCACTACGCCCTAAAAGGCTGTCCCAAACCCTTCTCACTTCCGACGTACCCCCCCGCCCCAAGAGTCCCTGGTCCTGATAGCGCGGTGGCAAGAGCGGTGGGGCAGCCGACATGCGCGGGTTATAGCAGAGACCGTGATTACCGCCGCCTCCCCCCTCCCCCTCTCCAGCCATCTTCCCGCGATCATCCTGGATCTGGACCAGGAGGGCATCGCAAGGCTACCCCATGTGCCGGGCCTGCCCTGGAGCGTGATCGTACGTTGGGTGCAGCGGCGGCTGCTCGCCGAGGGCTGGCGGCCGCTGCTGTTCTCCGAACCTCATGCACTTTCTCCAGCCTACTGGCCGGATATTCTGGAGCTTGCCCGGCGTGGGTGGGTGGCCATCCCCTCCGGCCAGCTGCCCGAGGACTTCGCCCTCCTCGCCCGGCAGGCGGGGGTGGGCCTGCTCTTGCCCGACCCTACCGAGGCCCAGGCCGATGTGCCGGCACTTCTGCGACAGGATCGCAGCCACATCGTGGAGACCGACCCCTCCCTTCGTGACCTTCGCCGCAGCCTTCTGGCGCATTGCAGGGGCAACGCAACCGTACATATCAGTGGTCCCATCGGCAGTGGCAAGCGCTCTCTGGTGGCCTGGGCCCACCGCTGCCTGGACGACCGGCCCCTGACGGTGGTGGGCCGTAGCGGCGGAAGGCAGCTTTTTCCTGGCAGATGGGTACATTTTGAGGAGCTGGGCGAGCTGGCCCCCGAGCAGATCCATCAGCTCAAAATCTGCCTCCAAGCCACCCATCCGCCCGATCTTCCCTTCCACAGCAGCAACGAACGCCTGCCCCGCCCACAACATCCAGCGCTGGCCAAGATCCTCGGCGAAAGTCCTGCTCTTTCGCGGGTGCTCCGCGACGTACTACGGGTGGCTCCCCTGGGAATACCGGTGTTGATCCTCGGGGAGTCGGGGGTGGGCAAGGAGTCGCTGGCGCGGGCGGTGCATGACGCCAGCGGCCGGAAGGGGCCCTACCGGGTGCTGGACCTGTCCACCATCAACGAAAGTCTGGTAGAAAGTGAGCTGTTCGGGCATGTACGGGGGGCCTTCACCGGCGCCGACCGCGAGCGGCAGGGCGCCTTCCGCCAGACCCAGGGGGGCACCCTGTTTCTGGACGAGCTGGGCAACCTGAGCCCCCGGGTGCAGGCCAAGCTGCTGCGGGTGCTGCAGGAGAAGCTGGTGCATCCCGTGGGCGGCGACAGCGCCTTTTCGGTGGATGTCCGTGTGGTTGCCGCCACCAACGCCGATCTGGAGAGTATGGTGGCCCGCGGCCTCTTCCGCGAGGATCTGCTGCGTCGTCTGAACGCAGTTACGTTGGTTCTACCACCGCTGCGGGAGCGCCCAGAAGATGTTCCTTTGTTGTCCGCCCATTTTTGCAGCCTGCACGCGCCCCATGGTGGTGGTCCGGTGAGCCCGGAGGCCATGGAGACGCTGCAGCGCTGGCCTTGGCCGGGCAACATCCGCGAATTGGGCAATGTGATCGCCCGTGCTGCGGCTGAGGCGGGAGGAGGCCCTATCCGCCCGCAGCACCTGGGCAGCCTGGCCCCCGGCGAGCAGCGCCCCGTGCCCCTGCTCTCCAGTGCAAGTGACGAGGCCTGGCTGCGCATGGAGCCCTACAGCTCGGACCGCAGCCTGAGCCACCACCTGACCGCGGTGACCCTGAAGCTGGCACCGGTGCGGGAGCGTGGGCCCGGCGCCATCCGCAACGCGGTGCTGGCGCTGCTGGAGGGCCACCCCATTCGGGTGGAGGCCATGCGCTTGTTGGAGCGCTACCCCTGGTGGGGAAACTGGACAGAGCTGGAGGCAGCGATCAGCGCCTTGAAGGCGAATATTTCGGGCATCATTGATCGGGAGGCGCTGGAGCAGACGCTGCCACACCTGCTGCTTTCGGGGCAGGAGCCGATCCGGGTACTGCTGTATCCGAGCATACAAAATGGTACATTAAGGGGCTTTCAGCAGGATTTTTTTGAGGAGGCGCTGCTGGTGGGGCGGGTGGGTAGCCTGGCCGACGCCCTGCGTCTGGCGGCAGAGGATCCCAGCCTGGAGCCCCGGTTAGAGCAATTGCGGGCGCGGCTGCGCGGGGCGGCCCCGGCCTGCCTGGATCTGGCGCAACTTCCCCAGCTCAGTCGCCTGCATTTTCTGATCTGTCGCGAGCCGGAGGGACTGCGACTCGATGTGTTGGCCGGCGCCCGGCGGGGTCTGTGGGCAGGGTCTTTGGAGGAGGAGCTACGCTATGTGGCGCCAGGCACCTCTCTTTTCCTGGGGCGGGCGGGGGAGCTGCAGGTACGCAACGACAGCGGCGGGCCTCCGGCACTGCAGATTCTCAGTTTCGCCGGGGCCATTGCCCAGGAAGAAGCCTCTGAAAAGGCCATCCAACGCCTGATCGCCGCCCGACAGCGCCCCGGGCGCACCGTGGACCTGGGCCGTCCGGAGCGCTGGGAGGGCAGCCCTCCCGAAAAAACCACCATCCCCCAAGGAACAGCGGTGGTCACACCGCCGGTGACCCGCGCTCCCCCTCCCTCCCCCCCTGAGCCCACTCCCCGCGAAAATACCGCGCGAAACCCCGAAGGAGAAGGACGCCTCACCGTCTGGGAGCTCTCCGCCGAAGAGACGGCCTGGCTGGCCGGGGTGGTGTGCAGTTTTGACGGCAGCGACTTCAAGGCCGCCCTGGAGGCTGCTGCCGCGGACGCCCCTCCCTCCCTCTCCCGCCTGCTGCGCTACCTGCAAAGTGCCCGTCCAACCCAGTATGCGGGCCGCATGTACGAGCACCCGGTCAACGGTGGCTTACGACAGTTTACCGCAGAGGCCCTGGCCGCCCTGCCGGACCCCGACGCCCAGCTCGACCGTCTGCCCAGCGCCATCCGGAGAGCGGTGGAGGATTTGGTGCGGTAGCTTGAACTACAGAGCTTCCTTCCACCAGGGAACCAGGGCCAGATCCGTCCGCACAAAATCCTCGCCTTTCTGGAGGAGCGGCAGCCCCAAGGCGCGGGCGGCTGCATAGGCGCAGCAGTCTCCCAGGTTCAAAGCGGCGGGGTGGCGGCCCTTTCCAA
>CAITDR010000304.1 GCA_903891165.1 uncultured Pseudomonadota bacterium | reverse complement strand
GGCGGGGATGCCCACGGCGGCCACCTCGGGTTGGGTGTAGGTGACCCTCGGGATCACCAGCGCGCTGACCCGCCCTCCGGGTACCGGAAACAGCGCGTTCCTCAGCACCAGACGCGCGTGGTGGTCGGCGGCATGGGTGAATTGTGCCTGCCCGATCACGTCGCCCGCCGCATAGATGCGGGGGTTGGAGGTTCGTAGTTGATCGTCCACCTCGACGCCGTTTTTTTGGTAGCGTACTCCCGCCTGCTCCAGGTCCAGCTCCAGGTTGGGCACCCGCCCGGTGGCCACCAACAACCGATCTCCGTTGATCTCCGTCCCGTTTTTCAGCACCACCACCACGTTGTCGCCCCGACGCTCTACCCGCTCCACCCCCATTCCCAGGTGCAGCCGCACCCCATCCCGGGCCATCCGCGCGCCCACCAGTCGGCTGGCCTCCGGATCCTCCCTTGGCAGCACCCGCTCGGAGAGATCCACAACTTCTACCTGACTTCCCAGCCGGGCAAAGGCCTGTGCCAGCTCGCAGCCGATGACCCCGGCACCCAACACAAGCAGTCGCTTGGGGCGTTCTGTAAGAGAAAATACACTCTCGTTGGTGAGGGCCCCCACCTCGGCGAGGCCGGGGATGGGTGGGATGGCCGCCCTTGCACCCGTGGCGATCAGCGCCCGGTGGAATTGCAGTTGTACATCGCCGTGTTGGGTGGCCACCCCCACGCTGTCCGGCCCGCTGAAGTGTGCCGCGCCGAAGTACACGTCGATGCCCGCCGCCCGCAGCCGCTCGGCGGAGTCATGCGGGGCGATGTCCGCCCGGATTCGCCGCATCCGCGCCATCACCGCGCCGAAGTCCACCTCCACCTGTGCCTGGACACCCAGCGCGCCCGCCTCCCGCGCCGCCTGTGCCGCGTGCGCCGCGCCCAACAGAACTTTGCTGGGAACACAGCCCGAAATCAGGCAGTCGCCGCCTAACAGCCCCTTCTCTACGATGGCCACCCTTGCCCCCAGCCCGGCCGCGCCAAAAGCAGCCACCAACCCGGCAGGTCCGCCGCCAATCACCACAAGGTTGTAGCGACCGCCGCCGGTGGGCAGGGGCCAGGTGGGGGGATGGGTGTGGCCGATCAGCCGGGCATCGTCCGGGCCAACGGCGGGAATCATGGGGTCTCCAGCATGGAGAGTACGTCGTCGAGCATGGGCTTCAGCGCGCGAAGGTCCAGCTTTCCCGGACGAAAAGAGGCGATTAGTTGCCGGGGGATGTCGGCGGCGCGGTGTTTCAGGGCCTCGCCCGTCGGGCTCAGCTGGATGCGGAGGATGCGGTTGTCTTCGGCGTCCCGGGTGCGAAACAGCAGGCCCGCCGCCTCCAGCCGCTTCAGCATGGGGGTGAGGGTGGCCGAGTCCAGGTGCAGCCGGTGGGCGAGGCCAATCACGCTGTCCGGCCCGTGCTCCCACAGGGCGAGCATGACGAGGTATTGCGGGTAGGTGAGGCCCAGCGGCTCCAACAGGGGGCGGTAGCGCGCCTGCAGCTCCCGGGTGATGGCGTAGAAGGGGAAGCAGAGCTGCTCGGAGAGGCGGGGCGCCTCGGGGGGGGCGATCATCCGCCCACCGCCCGGCGGAGGGCCTCCACCCGCTTCCGGTTGACGCCCAGGTCGCCGTAGCCGGTGCGGGAGGCGGAGCGGACGTGGACCAGCTCGCCTTCCTCCTCCAGCTCCACATCGTCCTTGAAGCGGAAGATCAGCGAGGTGACGACGTAGTGGGCGTAGCCGGGCTCCTCTTTGACCAGCGCGGTGCGGGGCATGCCGGATAGGGCCTTTTTGGCAGCTTCCAGGCCGATGCCACGCAGCGGCGCGATGTGGTGCTCCCGGTCGGAGGTGGGGGCGCGGCTGCTGACGCAGTTGGGAGAGGCGGGCGGGGGAGCAAGGCGGGTCATGGGATCCTGGTTGGTTCGTGTACGAATGATTAGCACACGAATGATTGGGGTGCAATCAAAAGCACGGTGCCGACCCGAGGGCGCTTGCGGCGCTTTGGCCGCACGCGCCTTGTTTGGTGTTGAAAAAACTCCCCTTATTCCTACCTCTTCCTCTGGAGTAGACAAAGCCTCCCCTTCAGCATATCCTTAGCGGCGTGATCATCCTTCGCCCGGTCCAAGTTGTTCCTGCTGTGGATCTCGAGCGTATCCGCGATGCGATTGCGGCAGCCGGCATCGGAGAAGCTGAGGTGGAGGATGCGGTGCGATGGGCCCGGCGGGACTGATGAAGCGGGTGGTGCTCGATACCAATGTGGTCGTCAGCGCTTTGCTTTTCCGAGGAGTCACCAGCCAGATCCACGATCTCTGGAGGGACAGGGCGATCCTCCTGTTGATCAGTGACCATCGCCTCGCCGAGCTGGCCCGGGTTCTGGCCTACCCCAAATTCAAGCTGGGACAGGATGGGGTCACCGCGCTCCTCGCTGCGGAGATCCTACCCTTCTCGGAAAGGGTGGCCCCCAATAGAGCCCCACCGGCCGGTCGCGACCCCGCTGACAACGAATTCCTCCGGTGTGCCCGTGATGGCGTTGCTCAGATGCTGGTCACCGGCGATCCCAACCTGCTTGCCTTACGACCTTCTTGGGGTGGGGTTCCGATCCTCACGGTCTCGGAGGCGCTGCCCCTTCTTCGCCACATCGTCATGACTCCGGGGGGAAGCTGATCTTGCCCCGGGGCACCACTCCTATCAGTCCCGCGTCGCGACGCCATCCGGTCCCCCCTCAGCCCCGCGTAAAGGCCATCCAACGCCGAAACAACCCCGCCACCGTGGGTGTCAGCCGCAGTTCCAGGCCGAGGCCAGCCGGGACACCACCTCGCCACGGGTGGGGTATGGGACGATGGTGCTGGCAAGCTGCCCCATCGTGAGCTTGTGGGTGATGGCCAGCGTGAGCGGGGCCAGCAGATCCCCGGCGTCCTCCGCCACGATGCTGGCACCCCGGATGTGGCCCTTTTTGTCCACGATCACCTTTGCGTAGCCTTCGGTCTCGCCCTCGGTGCGGGCCCGGTCGGTGTCGCCTACGGCCACTGTGTACACCCGCAAGGTTGGGTCTTTGCTGGCCTCGATGGCGGGGATGCCCACGGCGGCCACCTCGGGTTGGGTGTAGGTGACCCTTGGGATCACCAGCGTGCTGACCCGCCCTCCGGGCACCGGAAACAGTGCGTTCCGCAGCACCAGACGCGCGTGGTGGTCGGCGGCATGGGTGAACTGCGCCTGTCCGATCACGTCGCCCGCCGCAGAGATGCGGGGGTTGGAGGTCCGTAGTTGATCGTCCACCTCGACGCCGGTTTTTTGGTAGCGTACACCCGCCTGCTCCAGGTCCAGCTCCAGGCCCAGGTGCAGCCGGTGGGCGAGGCCCAGCGGCTCCAACAGCGGCCGGTAGCGCGCCTGCAGCTCGCGGGTGATGGCGTAGAAGGGGAAGCAGAGCTGCTCGCAGAGGCGGGGCACGGCATCCTCAATGAAAAACACCATGCCCACCCGAGGGCGCTTGCGGCGCTCGGGCCGCACGCGCCTTGTGGGGATAGGGAGGGAAGCAGGCTTATTTTCAATTGGCTGCCGCCTCTCCCGGACACCCGTTGAAGCAGGTCAAACCAGGAAGGCCGCTCGGTCTCCCAGTAGATCCGCGATTGCTGGATCAGCCGCTTCGCCCGGCGCTCCGGGGCCTTCTCGGCCGGCTCCTCGCCGGGGCGTGGTACAATCTGAGGCCCTTGGTCTGGGACAATAGGAGAGCGCAAACCAGGCGGCGCAACAGGTTGCCAAGGCGGGGGTTGCAGCACATTCCGGCCCGCCTTGAAGCTGTAGAGCCGATGCGGCGTCGCGCCCTTCGCCATCGAGCGTAGCCGGTACTACAGAGTCGACCATTGACTGAACGGGTTTTGAACTTACTTTGAATGGATGAAACCTATTCACATCCTGCAGAGCACCATTCTCCTCTCGGCCGCCGCGAGCTTACTCATGAGCGTGTGGCTGTTCTTCTCCCACGATGGCTCCACAGATGCCAAATTACATGGTATCTTCGTAGGAATCTGGGTTCCATCCATTCTCTCCTTCGGGGGCTTTCTGGTGGCCTCGATCGGTCGGGGAGGTCCAAATGAGTGAAAGCTCTCTCTTCGCGTTCGGCTGTGTGATTTTTATGTTGACCGCTACCGGGGGATTTGCATTCGCCCTGATGTCCGTGCGTAAAGCAGCGGAAGGGCAGCGACGCACCTGACGGCAACAGCCTGCTCCGCGTTGCCGGGCGAGCGGGCCTGCGCAATCTCTGTTCAGACCGCGCCCTCAAAGCCTGCGAGGAGAGGAAATTTGAACCACTCCTCTCTTCGAAGTAGCCCACCCCTACCATCCCCGTCAACGCCCGGGTCCCCTCCCCCACCCCCCGATCTCCCCCTCCGGGCACCGGAAACAGCACGTTCCTCAGCACCAGCCGCGCGTGGTGGTCGGCGGCATGGGTGAACTGTGCCTGCCTGATCACGTCGCCCACCGCATAGCTACGTGGGTTGGAGGTCCGTAGTTGCTCGTTCATCTCAACGCCGGTTTTTTGGTAGCGCACACCCGCCTGCTCCAGGTCCAGGTTGGGCACCCGCCTGGTGGCCACCAACAACCTGTCTCTGTCCCAGCAGCACCGCCTCGTGCAACGGATGGTTGCAAGAGGCGGCCACGAGGAGTGCGCTCCAAGGCAGCCACCGGTCCACGCTCTGTCGCTGCCGCAGTCCGAACGAGGGTCGGGGGGCCAGACCCGTGCGGTAGCGGGTGGAGGATTGTTGTGGCTCGACGAGGATGGGCGGGAGGCCTGCCCTTTCGGCGGACGCGCAACGAATGAACGTGAAAAGCGACGTTTTCACCTCATTGGGACCCCGTACCAACAGTTCCACTTCTCGGGATCATGGGGACATCTGCAGAAGCCCCAGCGCCTTCGCTGCGATCCGCGCCCGTTCGTAGAGCGCCACAGGGTCGGTGATGTCACCTGCGTCGCTGAACCATGGGTTCGACGCGTGGCGCATGATCTCGTCGAGCCGGTCGCTGCGGTCGGCGAGCGCAGCGAGGGCGAGCGCGCCAGCGTAGGGGCAGGGCACGCTTGCACCGTAGGGGTGCGGTCTCCCCGTCGGCGTCGCCAGCGCGAAGTCGAGGGCGGTCGACCACGCGCCGGTGAAGCCGTGGGCCAGGGCAACGTGGTGTCGCTCGATGTCGTCAGCGACGATCGCTGCGGCCTCGTCGGCTGCGGTGTCCGAGGTGACACGATAGGCGTTGGCTC
>CAITDR010000303.1 GCA_903891165.1 uncultured Pseudomonadota bacterium | reverse complement strand
GAAGCCATGCGTGTCCGCGCCACCGACGGAAAAGCACCGGAAAAACCGGAAGAAGATGGCCTGCTCTACCTGCTGCTGATGCACCCCGACGACGACGAGATCCAGCGTCTGTCGCCGCTGGTGGACTTCCACGTCGCCCACCGCGGTCTGGCCTTTGCGATGGACGCCCTTTTCTGTATGCTGAACTACCATTTTGAGGAGGGTCCAAACGACGACTACCAGCTGGTCCCCGGCGAGGGAGATCCCCCCTACCGGGGTTTTCTGGAGGGCTGGCTGGGTCCCTGGAGGCGCCTGCGCCTGCACATCGCCACCGCCACTGCCGAAGCCTACGGGGCGGCCCTGGCGCGGGCCACCGACCGGTGGCCTCAGGCCTCCGACTCCGAAAAAGCGGCGCTGGCCTACCTCTTCCCCGACACCAACTTCGCCAGCCGCATCGTCGATAGCTGCAGCTTGGGCGCGGTGCTCCTGTCGCTGCGCGATCCCACCGAGGCAGATCGCCTCTTACATCGCCTGGGAATCGAGAGTTTCTACTTCCACGACCAGGGCTGGGATGTCACCGATGTGGACAGCCGCCTGACGCTGATCGCCAACCTGGGCGAGGCGGCGCTGCCCGCGCTGTTGACCTGGTTCCGCAACAACGACGACGACCCCGGCTCCGAGCTGGCTCTTTTCGGGGATCCCCGTGTCTTCGTTGCCTTGATCGCGGAGCTTCAGCGCGAAGGGGTCCAGGAGAGCCTGCAGGAGGCCAGCCGGCGTTTTCCCGCCCTGGCCCTTCCCGCCGTGGTCCAGGTGGCCATTGGTCGCGGAAAACCGGCAACTCAAGCGCAGATCCTACTCAGCCAGATTTTTCGGGCCGACCCCGCAGGCACCCTATCACGTCTTCCCGAGCTTCCCGATGCCGGAAAAAAGCTCCTGGAAGCCATCCAATTGCGGCTCTTCCCCGCGCGGGAGGCCGCTGTGGAGCAGCTCCCGGCCCTTCTGGTGGAGCCCCCCTGGAAGGCCAAAAAAGTCGCTAAAAAGGTGGAGAAGCAGAGTCTCCCGCTGGAGACCCTCCCTCCACCCGCCGTCGAGCACTGGGCGGAGGGCCAGCGGGAAGCCTGGTTGGAAGCCCTGGAAAACTGGCAACCGGAGGAGGGGGCCACCCCACGAGACCAGCTGGCTCTGCTCTTGGACGAGCTGGGCCTCAAAACCAACTTCAGCAAGCTCGCGGACAGTGCTGACCCCAAGCTGCGCGCAAAACTGGAGGAAGAAGCCTTGGCATTGGAGGATGGCTACGCCTCGTTGGGTGCCCTGACCTACGCCCCCGACGAGCTGGCGCTGTGGCTGCTCAACCACGTCAAGCCCGATTGTTGGTGGACCTCCCTGGAAGATCTCTGGTTGATCGCCGCAAAATATGGCCGCGCCGCGCTTCCGGGCCTCGTTGGGCTGACCCGGAAAAAGCCCCTCGAAGCACTGGACGTGCTGCTGCCTTTTGGCCACGCGGGGGGCGGACCGATGGCGGCCGGGGCCTTGGGTCGGAAGCGCGAGCGCGCGGTGGCGGAGCGCTGGCTACGAAGCTGGCCGGAGGTGGCCGCCATCACCCTCTTGCCCCTGGCTCTGGGCAAGGCCGGAAAAGAGAGGAACCATGCGGAGTACACCCTGCGCTGGCTGAACAACCAGGGCCAGGGCACCCTGTTGCGGCAGGTGGCGGAACTCTACGGGGCCGGGGCCGCTCTGGAGAGCCTGCTGGACTTCGACCCTCTCACCCTCTACCCTGCAAAACTCCCGAAGATGTTGGATTTTTGGGATCCGGGCAGCTACAGCCGTCCGCGGCTGCGCTCCGGCGAGGCGCTGCCGCTGAGCGCCGTCGAAGTGCTTGGGCAGATGCTCGCCTTTTCCGAGCTGGATCCCCCCTATGCGGGCATCACCCTGGTAAAGGAGGCCTGCGATCCGACCTCCCTGGCCGACTTCGCCTGGGATCTTTTTAATAGCTGGTCCTTTGCCGGACTTCCCAACGGTGGCGGCTGGGTGCTGCGTGCCCAGGGACTTTTGGGCAACGACGACACCGCACGACGCCTGACGCCGTTGATCCGGGTCTGGCCGGGAGAGGGGGGCAATGCCCGGGCCCTGACCGGCCTGGAGGTGCTTGCGGCCATCGGCAGCGACGTGGCCCTGATGCACCTCAACGGCATCGCCCAAAAAGTGAAGTTCCGGGGTCTCCAGGAAGCGGCGCGCGAAAAAATCCGGGGGCTGGCGGAGCAGCGGGGTCTGGACGAGGGCGAGCTGGCCGACCGGCTGGTGCCCGATTTGGGGCTGGAAGAGGACGGCAGCATGGTGCTGGACTTCGGTCCCCGCCAGTACACGGTGGGCTTCGACGAACTTTTGCGCCCCTTTGTGAAAGGTTCCGACGGAAAGATCGTCAAAGAGCTGCCGCGCGGCGCCAAAACCGACGATCCTGACAAGGCCAAGGAGGCGACAGAAACCTGGAAGAACGTCAAAAAAGACGCCAAAATGCTCGCCAGCCAGCAGCTCGCTCGGCTGGAAGAGGCGATGTGTACCCGGCGCCGGTGGACGCCGGAAGTCTTTGAACTTTTTCTCGCTCGGCACCCGCTTTTACAGCATGTGGTCCGGCGGCTGGCCTGGGCGCAGCACGCAGACAACGGCGAAATCCGCTGCTTCCGGGTCGCCGAAGACGGCAGCTATGCCGACGATCAGGACAACAGCTACATGCTGGACCCCACGCTACCGGTGGGGCTACTGCACCGCCTGGAGATCGAAGGCGAAAAAGCCGATGCCCTTCGCCAGCTTTTTGAAGACTACGGGGTCCTACAACCCTTCTCCCAGCTCGGTCGGGAAGTCTACTCCCTCCAGCCCGAGGAGCGGAGCCAGAGCTACCTGGACCGCTGGAAGGGTCGAAAAATCTATAGCTTCAAGCTGATCTCTCTGGAACACCACGGCTGGCGCCGCGGTCTGGCCGAGGATGCGGGCTTTTCGACCACGATGTTGCGTCCCTTCGGAAGTCGGGCCTTCCACCTGGAGCTGGATCCAGGCATTTTGATGGGGATGATCGAGGAATATCCGGAGCAGACCTTGGGCAATGTGAGCATCGGCCGCGCCCGTGGCGGCGGCACCGAGATGGTGAGCTTCGGCAGCCTGGACCCCATCCTGGTCAGCGAGCTGATCCGCGATCTGGAGCGGGTCAGCGGCTGATCACCACCAGCGCCCCTCTCTCAGCACCGCATCCACGGTGCCAAAAAGCACTTCTTCTTCCTTGGCATCCAAAATCGCTCGCACCCAGCCTTTGCGATCCACCAGCAAAAAACGCTCGGAGTGCATCACGTTGGGCGGCTGCCCCTCCACCGGCGGCAGGCGCTCCAGCATGGTCTTGAAGCCCTCCACCACCACCGTCTGGACCACCTGCGGATCGCCGGTCAGAAAGAGCCATTTTTCAGGATCGGCCCCAAAACGGCTGGCATAGGTCCCGAGCACCTCGGGGCTGTCCGTCGCCGGATCAACGGTGAAGGAGACCAGGCGAAAGTCCGGATCGGCCGCATAGTGCGCCTGGATCGTGGCCATCTGCGCCGAGAGCAGGGGGCAGGGCCCCGGGCAGGAGGTGAAGACAAAGCCCGCCAGCCACACCCGATCCTGCAGCGTGGCCTTGCCCACAGGGACCCCCGAACGCTCCGTGAGCTGAAATTCGGGGACTTCAAACAGGCGCTCTGGAGGAGGTGCCCCACAGGCCAGCATCCATAGAACAGAGATCACTGCTGCTCGGCCTCCCGGGCTTCAATGCGGGCAATTGCGCGCTTGGCTCCTTCATGATTGTTCAGCTTTACTGCCTGGGCATGCGCGGCCTTGGCCTCGGTGGGCTTGTGCTGTTTGCTGTAGACAATCCCGATGCGGTAATAGGCAGTAGCGCGGGCATCGGTAGGCACCTCTTTAAAGCCTACATAGGTCTGAAAAGCCTTCAGAGCGTCGGGATAGCGCTGCATATGGTAGTATACCAGCCCCTCCTGGTAGTAGACCCGCTGGTTGCTGGCGGCGTCCTTTTTTACCTCGCCATAGACACGAAGGGCATCGTCATAGCGCTTCATCGAGGTGTAGATGCGGCCCAGCGTCATGTTATTGATGACGTTGTCCGCGTATTTTACGCGGATCAGCAGACAGCGATCCAGCGCCAGCTTCAACTGGCGCTCCTCGATGTAGGAGTAGGCCAACGCCAGACTCGACGCCGGACCCACGTAGTAGCTGGTCTTTTCGGCCTCCTGCATCAGCGCGATGCCCTCGGCACGGCGATCGGGGAAGTCGGGAATGGCCTTGCTGGACAGGCTCACCGCCGCCCGCCAGTACATATACATGCCATCCACCATCTTCAGATCGGGCAAGGTCGGCGCTTTCTTCCTCACATTTTCCAGGGCCTTCATGGCTTCCAGCGCCTTGCCCACCGCCGCCAAAAACTCACCTTTGCGCATCACGTGGATGGCTTCCACTCCGAGGATACCCGTCAAAACGATATTCTCAAGAGCCTCATTTCCATCCACTTTAAGGCCCTTGTCCAGTTGGGCGCGGGCGGCGTCGTAGGACTGCTTGTACTGCTTCTCGTAGCGGTAGTCGTAGTTTTCGAACATCAATGCCTGATAGATCAGGGCGTGCCCCAGCGGCCCCAAGCCCAGCGTCGGATACTTCGCGCTCAGCTCGTCCAGGTACCTCTTGGCTTCGGGATAGTTGCGGACGTAGAGCAGCTCGCAGACCTTATGGACCGCGTCGGCCAGCTCCACCTCGATGCCCAGGGCTTCGGCGGCCCGGTAGCTGGCGGCCGCATAGGGCCGGTTCATCCAGGCACGGATGTCCTCATCCGACGCCCCGGTGGTCGGGGAGACCGGGTCGGTAACCGCAGGGGTCAGGGGCACGTTGCCGGTGACCGTGTTCTCCGACAGATCGTCGGGATCGTCGTCTTCTCCAGCCTGCACGGAAGGGATCCAGAGGCTGAAGAGGAGGAGGAAAAAACTACACAGACGCATGTTGTCCCTGGCGGCGGCGGGCCACCGCGTCGTAGAGCTGCTGCTCGATGGCCACCCCATCGAGCTGGTTGATGTCCTGGATGCCGGTGGGGCTGGTCACGTTGATTTCGGTGAGCCAGCCGCCGATCACATCGATACCGACGAACACAAAACCTTCCTGACGCAGGGTGGGACCGATGCGGGTACAGATCTCCTGATCCCGGGCATTCAGCGTCGTTTTGACGACCCCGGCTCCGGCATGCATATTCCCGCGATGATCGGCCTCGGTGGGCACCCGCAGCATGGCCCCCACCGGCTCTCCTTCAATGAGCAGGATGCGCTTGTCCCCCTCCTTGATCTCCGGCAGGTAGCGCTGAGCGATCACCGCATTGGTGCCTTCTTTGGTAAGAATTTCGGCCATAGAGCGCAAGTTCGGATCACCATGCCGGGTCACCAGCACGCCCCGTCCTCCATTTCCATCCCAGGGCTTCAGCACGATCTTGTCCGGCTGGGCCTTGGCAAAGGCCAGAATTCTGGAAATATCCTGGGTGAACAAGGTTTCCGGGGTCAGATCAGCGTAGCCAAAAGCAAAAAGCTTTTCGTTCCGATCGCGCAGACCACCGGGGTGGTTCACCACCAGGGCCGTCGTATGCGAAAGCAGGTAGGTGGCAAAGATATAGGTCATGTCAAAGGGAGGATCTTTGCGCATCCACACCACATCGTAGCCATCCAGCGTGCCCTCCTCAAAATCCCCCAGCTCAAAATAGGGGCGCTCCGACAGGGCAATCACCCGCTGTGCCCGCGCACAGCCACGGCCGGCCCTCCCAAAAAGGGCAGCGGGATGGCACCAGGCCACCACGTCGCCGCGGCGGGAGCACTCCCGCATCATCATCCAGGTCGAGTCATGGGCGAAATCCAGACGATCCAAAGGATCCATCACGAAGAGGTGCTTCATCGCTACTTTCCTACACAGAAACGTTGAAAAAGGCGGTCGAGGACATCTTCGCGGCTATCCTGCCCGGTCAGGCTGTCGAGGGCGACCATGGCCTGATAGAGGGCCTCCACCGCCACGGCAGGGCCTCCAAAAGAAAGATTCTCCGCGGCTTCTTCGGCAAATTGTGCCATCCGCAGAAAGAGATCACGCTGCCGCTGGCTGGCCAGCATGATCTGCGCCTCTTCCACGGGTCGCCCGCCGAGGATTTTCACGATCTCCTGCTTCAACCTATCGATCCCCTCGCCACTGCGGCTCGACACCGGCAGATAGGGAAAGGGGAGGGGGGGAGGAGCGGCCACCTCATCCAGGTGGGTTCCGACCACAATCTGGGGTCGCTCCTCCGCTGCCAGAAGCATCGAAATTTCCGATGAAATAGACTCTTTCATCGAAAAAACCACCAAACGCAGATCCACCTCGGCCGCGAGGCTGCGGGCCAATTCCACACCTTCGGCCTCCACCACATCGGCAGTCTCCCGAAGCCCCGCCGTGTCACACAGCAGAATCCGCAGCTCGGGAAGCTGAAGGGGACTCTCCACCACATCCCGGGTGGTACCCGGAAGCGCACTGACAATGGCGCGATTCCGCCCCAGAAGAGCATTAAAAAGGCTGGATTTCCCGGCATTTACCGGACCCACCAAGGCCACCTTTGCGCCCTGCACCGCCCGATGCCCGGCCTGCCAGGTTTGTGCAATCGCACGCGCCTGCGCAACCACACGCTCCAGACGACAACGGAGCTCCTCATCCGTTGAAAAGAGGAGATCCTCTCCCGGATAGTCCAGGATGGCCTCCAGCTCTGCGGCCACATCTACCAGCTCCCGGCGCAGCTCCAACGCACGCGCGCTGACGACGCCTTGGCGTCCCGAATCCGCCAGCGCCAAACCCGCCGAAGAGGTCGCTTCCAAGGTCTGAAGTACTGCTTCGGCCTGGCAGAGATCGAGCTTGCCGTTGAGCACCGCACGACGGGTGAACTCCCCGGGCCGGGCCGGGCGGGCGCCCAGCGCCACACAGGCCG
>CAITDR010000302.1 GCA_903891165.1 uncultured Pseudomonadota bacterium | reverse complement strand
GCGCTGGTTTTCGACAATATGTGCGGGTGCCAGCGCCACCACATAGCCCCGGCTGTCAAAGCCCGCCCTTCCGGCGCGACCGGCGATCTGCTTGAAGTCGCGGACCTTAAGAATATCCACCTTCTGGCCATCATATTTGCAGAGCTGGGTGAACAGCACGGTGCGGATGGGCACGTTGATGCCCACCCCAAGGGTATCGGTCCCACAGATAATTTTCAAAAGTCCCTGCTGGGCAAGGCGCTCCACCAACAGGCGGTAGCGCGGCAGCAGGCCGGCGTGGTGCAGGCCCACCCCATGGGCCAGGTAGCGGCGCATGGTGGCGCCGAAGGGGCTGTGGAAGCGGAAGCCCCGGATCGCCTCGTGGATCGCCTTTTTTTCCTCCTTGGTGCAGTAGTCCACGCTCATCAGTGCCTGGGCCTGCTCGGTGGCCTCGTTCTGCGAAAAATGCACGACATACAAGGGGGTTTTGCCCTCGCGCACCAGGGTGCCGATGGCTTCGTGGGCGGGGGCCTCCAGGTAGGAGAATTCCAGGGGGACGGGGCGGTGGGCACCGCGCACTTCGGCGACCTTTTGTTGGGTGCGTGCTTCCAGATCCTCGCGGATCTTGGTGGTGTCTCCGAGGGTGGCCGACATCAGAAGGAAGGTGGTTTTGGAGAGGGTCAAGAGCGGAATCTGCCAGGCCATGCCCCGGTCGGGGTCGGCGTAGTAGTGGAACTCGTCCATGACCACGGTGTGGGCTTTGGTGTCGGTGCCTTCGCGAAGGGCGAGGTTTGCGAGGATCTCCGCCGTACAGCAGAGGATCGGTGCTTGGGGGTTCACCGATCCATCCCCCGTCATGATGCCCACATGCTCGGGCCCGAAGAGCTTGCACAAGGCAAAGAACTTTTCGCTGACCAGGGCCTTGATGGGGGCGGTGTACCAGCTCCGGCCCAGCTCACAGAAACTTTTGAAGTGCATGGCCGTCGCGACCAGAGATTTCCCGGATCCGGTGGGCGCATCCAGCACCACATGGTGGCCCGAAAAGATTTCCAGGATCGCCTCTTCCTGGTGGGCATAGAGGTTCAGGCCGCTGTCGGCCACCCAGCCCAAAAAGCAGTTCATCACCTCGTCACTGTTCTTAAAGCCACGCTCGGGGACACGATCAGCAAGGTTCTGGATCATTTGCGCTCCGCCAGCCGACGCTCCCACCAGGCCATTCTGTCCTTGATGGTTTTTTCGTTGGCGATGTCTGTAGGGTGATAAAATTCCCGCTGCTGCATCCCCTCGGGCAGGTAGTCCTGCCGGACGATGTGATCGGGGTGGTCGTGCGGGTACTGGTACTCTTTGCCGTGGCCCAGGGCCTTGGCGAGCCCGGTGGGGGCGTTGCGGAGGTGCAGGGGCACCGTCAGGGCGCCGGTGTTTTTCACCTCGGCCAAAGCAGCATTTATTGCTTTGTATGCTGCATTACTTTTTGGGGCGGTGGCCAGGAAGGTGCAGCATTGTCCCAGGAGAATCCGCGCTTCCGGCATGCCGATCCGTTCCACCGCCAAAAGGGTGGACACGGCAAGATCCAGGCCACGGGGATCGGCATTGCCCACGTCCTCGCTGGCAAAGATCACCATACGCCTGGCAATAAACATGGGATCCTCGCCCCCTTCGATCATCCGCGCCATCCAATAGACGGCAGCCTGCGGGTCGCTGCCGCGCATGGACTTGATGAAGGCCGAGACCACATCATAGTGTGCATCCCCGCTGCGATCGTGCATAATGGTAATGCCGATCTCTTTGAGACCCTCGATGGTCAACAGCCCCCGGTCGGCTAGACGCTCCAGCACCCCCAGTGCCCGGCGTGCATCCCCATCCGAGAGGGTGGCAATACGATCCAGGAGACCCTCCTCCGCCTCCATCCGCCCCAATCCCCGCTCCGGGTCCGCCAGCGCACGCTCCAGCAAGGCGACGATGGCCACCTTGGGCACGGCCTGCAAGGGCAGCACCTCCGCCCGAGAACGCAGCGCCGGAGTCAGATAGAAAGCGGGATTTTCGGTAGTCGCCCCCAACAGCAACAGCGCCCCACTCTCCACATGGGGCAACAGCGCATCCTGCTGCGCCTTGTTCCAGCGGTGGATCTCGTCCACAAAAAGCAGCGTCGGACGTGGATCGAGGGCCGGGCGCTCCTCGATAATCTGCTTCAGCTCCTTGATCCCCGACAAGACCGCAGAGAGCGCCACAAAGCGAAAACGGCCGATATTGGCAATACAGCGCGCCAAGGTGGACTTTCCGCAACCGGGCGGTCCCCAAAGTACCGCGGATCGAAAATGCCCCGCCTCCAGGGCCCGGCGGAAGGGCGCACCGGGACCTACCAGGGCTTCCTGACCCAGGATCTCGTCCAGGTTTTGGGGGCGCATACGGTCGGCCAGCGGGCTCTGATCGGACATGAGGGGGCTTCTATCCTGTGGCCGTCGGCGCTGTGCGGCAAGCTCTGTGCGTCCGCTGCGGTTATGTCCACGATGGAGGTACGATGTTCTACCTACTCCTGCTTCTCGCCTGTGACCCCGCATCCAATGTCCGCAGCCAGACGTTGGCCGACCAGGGCACCGTCTGCATCAACCGCGACGGGCTGGTACAGGTCAACTTCCCAGGTTGTTTGTCCTCCAGTTGTGATACCGTGGTGAAGAGCAGCTGCACGGCGAGCTACGCCGATGGAGTGGTGACCGTCCACGCCAGCGTCACCGTGGAGCGGGAAGGGGAGATCTGCACCGACGACTGCGGCGCCATCACCGCCACCTGCGAAATGCCGGCGGTGGACGATCCGCAGGGAGATGTTTTTTTGTATGCGGGAGAGACAAGTTCCGTGGGGGCCTTGTGTGAGGGTTTTTGAGGGGTGCTCAGTCCGCCCCCTGAACCCTGGGTGTCTCCAAAAGCTCTCCCATCCGTCCCATCTCTACAAAAGCCTGGTCCACCAGGCTTAAGAAAGGTGTAGGGCTGCCCGCGCGTACCAGCCCCTGCGCCGCACGCATCGCCCCGAGCGTCGCCCGTGCGACCAAGGCGGGGCGCAGATCCAGCGCCGGATCCCAGCCGCAGCGGCCGGCAATTCGTAGGGTCGCCCGCTCCAGGGCACGGGCATCTCCCCAAAGCGCCCGCTGCTCCAGCTCGGGATCCTCCTGGAGCAACCGGGCGCGCAGGCTTGCGAGTCGAAGATCGGTACCGGCGATCACTGCGCCCGAGGCCGCTCGCAGTGCCGCCGACAGCGGAAGTCGGGGGTCGCAGCCGTCAAAAGCAGCTTCCCAGCGGAGCAGCGACACCTCATCGTCGGCAAAAACCAGGTCGGCCTTGCTGGGGAAGTAGCGGAAGAGGGTGGGCAGCGAGATCTCCGCGGCGCTCGCGATGTCACCCACCGAAGTGGCGCTATAACCATAGCTTTCGAAGAGTCCCAGCGCCGCGTTCAGGATGGTGCTGCGGGTGCGGGCGGCTTTTTTTGCGCGGAGTGCTTCCATCTGAAGGCTCTAACCCTTGTCAGAGCGGCTCACAATGATTAGTCACTAAGATATCTAAGGGAGTTGCATATGATGTCCTTTCGGCCGCTACCCCGGGGAAGACTACGTCGGGGGCTGGGGATGGCGCGGGCGGCGCTGGGCGGTGCGGTGGGGGCGCTGGGTGGGGAGCAGCGCCTTCTGGAACATTCGGCGGAGATCCTTGGGGAGCTGCGGGGTCTGGGCACCAAGGTGGGCCAGATGGGGGGTGCACTGGAGCTGGTGCTCCCTGAGCGCGGCCGTGTGCTTGCGGATGTATTGGCAAAGCTGCAGAATCAGGCTTCCCGCTCCGATCCAGAGGAGGTGCGGGCGCTCGTTGAGGCGGAGCTTGGGGCTCCCGTGGCCCAGCTTTTTGCCTCCTTTGAGGCGGAGCCTTTTGCCTCCGCCTCCATCGGGCAGGTACACCGGGCCCATCTGCACGATGGGCGAGAGGTGGCGGTCAAAGTCCAACATCCGGGCGTGGAGCAGGCACTTCGGGAGGATCTGGAGGGCGTGGGGAACATCGAGTGGCTGATGCGGCGGGTGGCCCCTTCGGGCGGAACCGAGGCGGTGCAGGCCCATATTCGCGGGATCTTCCTGGCCGAGCTGGACTATCGTGCAGAGGCCGCCGCCCAGGGACGGGCTGCCGATCTCTTCGAAGGGGATGCAGATATTTTTGTACCCAGGCCAATTTTGACCCATAGCAGCGCGCGGGTGCTGTGTACACCCTTTCTGCGGGGGCTGAGCCTGAGGGATCCGATGTCGGAAACCGCCCGTAGTCGGGCCAGCGGAGCACTCTGGCGTTTTTATCAGGAGGGAGCTGTAGAGTTGGGGGCATGGGTGGCGGACCCCCACCCCGGCAATTTCCTGATCTCGCCCGAAGGGGTTGTGCGCTTCTTGGACTTCGGCTGCCTGGAGCCGGTGCCGGATCGGGATGCCTTAGGTCGGTTTTTACGGGCCGCGAAGGAGGGGAAGGAGGGGGAGATGGATCAGGCCTCTGCGGCTCTTTTTGGCGCACAGGGTCCGATGGGTCAGCGGCTTTTGCGCCTGCTGGTAGCTCCGGCTGCAGCCCGGCCGGGGCAGCTTTTTGTGGAGCCGGCGCTTTTGAAGGAGCTGGCCCAGGTGATGCCGGCGGCGAAAGAGGAGAGTCTGAAGGGAGGAGGCAGTCTTTCGCCTACCCTTCCGCTCTACTGTCGGCTGGCGTTGGTGTTGTTGGCCGATCTGGCGGCTTTGGGGGGGAGGAGGGGTTGAGGGCTGCCGGAGCGACCGCTGCTGCCATGGTCGGACTCGCCGCCCACCGCTCTGACAGGATAGAAGCTCCTCATGGCCCCTCCTCCCATCCTGATCGGCAACTCGGACTTCCTGAAACAGCGGGAGTCCGGCTGTCTGTATGTGGACAAAAGTATATTTATCACCGAGGTGCTCGCCCGTACATCAGAAGTGCAGCTCTATCCGCGCCCGCGCCGCTTCGGCAAAACCCTTTCCATGTCCATGCTGCGCTATTTTTTGGAGATTGGCAAGGATCGCAGTGCACTCTTCTCCGACCTAGCGGTTTGGCAGGATCCCTTGTCGCGTCAACACTTTCAGAAGCACGCGGTGATCTACCTGAGCTTCCGCGACGTCAAGCCGCAGCGCTGGGATCAGGCGGAGAAGCTCTTGGAGGAGGTGGTGCGTGCAGAGCTGAGGCGGCATCTGGATGGTCTTCGCGTTTCCGGTATTTCTCCACGCTTTTTGGCTCCTCTGGAAGCCGTTGATCGCGGAGAGTTCAGCCTGCGTATTCTGGACTCTCTGTGCGCGGCCCTGCAAGCGGCCACCGGCCAAGGTGTCGTGCTGCTGATCGATGAGTATGATGCTCCCCTGTTACACGCCTGGAACGCGGGCTACTACGACGAGGTGGCAGGCTGGTTTCGCGGCTTCCTGACGTCGGGACTCAAGGACAACCCGGCGCTGTACCGGGGGGTGCTCACCGGCATCCTCCGCGTCGCGAAGGAGTCGATGTTTTCCGGGCTCAACAACGTCATGGTCTACAGCCTCCTGGCCTCGGAACGCGAGCTGTTCGGCTTCACAGAGACCGAGGTGGAAACACTCTTGCACCAGTACGGCCGGGAGGCGCAGGCCGAGGAGATCCGCCGCTGGTACAACGGCTACCGTTTTGGCGACAGTACGGTGTACAACCCATGGTCCATGCTGCATGTGCTCCGCAAACCTGAGGATCCGTTAAAGCCTTACTGGCTGAACAGCTCGGAGAATCTGCTGGTGCGGGATCTTCTGCTGAAAAGCGGTGATCTCCATGAGGATATCGAGACCCTTCTGAACGGTGGTACGGTAGAGAAACGTATCGACGAGAACGTGGCCCTTCGGGATATGAACGGGGATAATGTCTGGAGCCTCTTTCTTTTTTCGGGTTATTTGAAGGTGATCAGCCAGCGGCAGGAGGAGACCACCACCTTTGCAGTTCTGGCGCTTCCCAATGCCGAGGTGGCCGGTCTTTGGCGGGGCACCTTCCGGGAGTGGCTGGGGGACGGGATCGGCGGTCTGGAGCCGCTCCACCGTGCTTTGTTGACGGGCAATGCCGAAAAAGTACAGGAAATTCTCGAAAAACTGCTTTCGCTGCATGTCTCCACCCATGATGTGGCCCGAAACCAGGCGGAAGCCTTTTACCATGCTTTTGTGTTGGGGTTATTGGTCAGCCTGGAGAAGACCCATCGGGTGCGCAGCAACCGCGAGGTGGATGTGGGCCGGGCGGATGTGCAGATCCTCCCCAAAAGCCCGGGTCAGCCGGGCGTTGTGCTGGAGTTCAAAAAGCGGACGGGCAAGGCGGGTCTGGCCTGGCATGCCAGTGCGGCCCTCCGGCAGATCCAGAGCAAGGGCTACTGTGCAGAGCTGGAAGCGGCCGGGGCCATGCCGATCCACCGCATGGGAATCTCCTTTTCGGGCAAGGACGTGGTGGTGAAGGGGGCGCGGGTCTGACGAGGTGTTTCCAATTGGAAACAGCTGAGCCCGCCCGCCACCGGTTAAACTTCCCGCAGGAGACACCATGACCCTGCTCTTCCTCACCCTCTTCGCCTGCGATCCCGAAGTCAACGTGGTCACCGAGACCCTCACCGACGAAGGCACGGTCTGCCTGAACGACGCGGGTCTGGCCGAAGTGACCTTTCCCGGCTGTCTTTCCTCCAGCTGCGACACGGTTGTGGAGAGTAGTTGCACGGTGGAGCTTGCCGACGGCGTCGTGACCGTCCATGCCACCGCCACCATCGAGCGGGAGCAGGGCGAGTGCACATCCGACTGCGGCTTTATCCAGGTTACCTGCGAAATGCCGCTGATTGAAGATCCCGACACGGTGGTCTTCTCCTATGCGGGACAGACCACCGATCTGAGCGCGGAGTGTGCACCGTTCTGAAGGGCCAGAGGCGCTCTTGACCTGTCAATGCTTGGGTGGATGTAGCCCCCTCCAACGCTGCACTTCCAACACCATCGCTACGGCCAGCTCTACAGCCAACAGGATGGCGGTCAGACCGGCCGGGAGCGGGGAGTAGAGGGTGGTCGCCACCATCACCGGCAGCACGACCAGCCTTTCGGTAAGAATGTGCCCGTTTCCGCGCCACACCACCGCCGCAAAGCCGCCAAGGTACAGGACCAGACCCACGGCCATGGCCACCTGCGCCTCGTGGTGCCAGGGATCGAGGGGGGCGGCCGCCAGATCTTTGAAGGCCACTGCCATCGCAATCACGCCGGTCACGATTGGAAAATGCCCGAAGGTGAAGGCATCTCGTGCCATCCGGGCAACCGCTCCGGGGTCATGGGGGGCAAAGGGGCGCCCATGACCCCGGAGCCAGCCCTCTGCGGCCCCGAAGGTCCAGTCGAAGTAGCTCCACCACAGCGCAGAAATGAGCACAAAAGCGCCGAGAAAAGCACCGATAGCAGGCAGGTCCAGCTCGGAAGCCACCGCTTTACTCCCCAAAGCGACCACGGCCTCGCCCAACACGATGATCAACACCAGCGCATGTCGCTCGGCAAAGTGGGACGCACTGATGCGGAAAGCGCTCTTCCCCGCCAACAAGGCGCCGCCGATCTCGACGGCCACGGCGAGGGTCCACAGGGCGATACGGGGCGCCGGGGGGAGAAAAGAAGCCACCAGGACGATCAGGGGGGCTACCGCGGCCTTCCCGATGTAGTCCGCGACCGCTGCACGGTGGGCGCGGTCGTTGCCCGTGTCCAGCCGGTAGAGGCCCAGCGCACCCAGCTTGACCAGCGCATAGGCCACGCCGAACAGCGCAATCTCTGCCTCCAGAGCCACCGGCAACATCACCGCGGCGACCAACATCAGCCCGGTCAGGCTCAACATAATCGCTTGTGGCCCGCGGTAGTTCAGTCCTACACTGGTGCCCAGCCAGGCAAACTGCGACCACAGCCACCAGATCATCGCCGCCAAGAGCCCCGTGTGTGCCCACCCCGCCAGCTCGTGGCCGGGGTGGTGGTGCGGCACGTCGTGGAGCATACTGGTGAGCTGGGTGATGGCAAAAACCAGCACCAGATCAAAAAAGAGCTCCAGGAAGCTGGTGCGCCGCTCTTCTTCGGGAGGATGGTGGGGGGGCATGAGGCTCCGTGGGGCGGGAGTGTATGCGGCGGAAGGCCGTTGCGGAATCCTGACACCCAAAGGTAACAATCGCAGGGCCGCCGAGCACCTTGGATCCGGTTATCGCCAACAAGAGGATGGACCATGAGTGCCAGCGACCTGAACCCGCCCCTTCCCGCCAAGCGCCTTTCCCGCGCCCTTCGTAGCTTGGCCGTGGGTATTCCCAACCCCTGGGACGAGTCTACGGACTATTTTTCAGCCTTCTATGCGGAACTTCCATCAGCCGGTCCGGTGGATGACGCGACCCTCCGAACGGTGCTGAAGGTGTCTTCGCGCTACAGCATCAGCCGCTCTTCTGGAGATATTTCCTGGATGATCCCGGAGAGCCAGGGAGATCTGGCCGTCGGCTACCGCATGTTGGCGGCGACGCTGGCGGCCAACCTTGTTGACGTGGAGCGGGTGGTGGCGCGGGCTCCGGGGGTGGTGCGGGTACGGGTATGGCTGGTGGGCCGCTTTGAAGACCGCTTTTTGGTGGGTCTGCGTAGCGCGGCGACCGAAACCTGATCGGCGTGGTGGTGACCCGGGGTACGGCGCTTCTCCAGTAGCTTGCCATACCTCCCTACCGCGATAGAGATCCCTCTATGAAGACCAGCCTGGAAATCGACGACCGCCTCTACAACGCTGCGCGGCTGCGGGCTGCGCAAGAGCACACCACGGTGCGTGCGCTGATCGAGCGGGGGCTCGCGGGGGTGCTCGGACTGGGACCGGCGCTTGAAACGGCGAATTCTGCTGGGGAAAGTAGGGATATGGAGGATCTTGCTGCCCTCTGCTCTCAGGTAAGCTCCCTGCCGCTGCGGACGACGGCCACGGCCGAGGAGCTGCTGGGCTATGACGACTTGGAAAGGGCCGCCACCCCGCCGCTTTGAACCTGGGAGACTGCTGCGCCTATGCAGCCGCCCGCGCCTTGGGGCTGCCGCTCCTCCAGAAAGGCGAGGATTTTGTGCGGACGGATCTGGCCCTGGTTCCCTGGTGGAAGG
>CAITDR010000301.1 GCA_903891165.1 uncultured Pseudomonadota bacterium | reverse complement strand
CACGTCAAAAACAAAAACGGAACGCGACTTGACGGAGGGGCCGTCGCCACCTTCCCAGTGGGCATCCATCTGGCCCAGCGTCCAGAGGGCCTCCTCGGCCCCAAACCAGGGGGGCGGCGCCCAGGTCTGGTCGGGATCGGCGGGCACATAGCTGCTCAGATCGGCCTTTCGGGGGGCGGTGGGGCGTGCCTGTCCCACCAGGGCGATGCTGCCCGCGCCCCGCATGGCGGGTGCGAGCTGCTCCGGCGTCTGGATGGGCGGGGGGGCCACATAGGCCAATGCCACTGCCCCGGTGACCACCGAGCATGTCGAAAGAGCACGTAGAACCCACTTGATCATCACAACCTCCTCGTTCCTTTCCCCGGGAGCGAGCCCTGCTGAGGAACCTGTTTCTCTTGCCGCGTCAAGAGCTACGCACCCCGTTGGCGCAAAATTCGGACAGGAACGCAGAAGGTAGAGGAGGAAGGCGGGTTTTTGTGTGGAGGTGGGCCGCGTAAGAAATTACGCGCGCGCCCGAAGCAGGAGCCGGGCCAACTTCCGGCGGTAGCAGCGGAGCTGCCAGGCCGCCCAAAGCAGCGCGGCCAGTCGAGAAGAGGTCCGTGGAGAAGAATTCCGGCGGGGACGGTGCATCTTCCATCGGTTACCTCAAGTCTTGACGTGATAGAAGGTATGGTCGGTATGGATACGGAAAAATCGTATTTTCATCGAGAGAAATAAAATCTGAAAAATAGAGAAAAAGTCTTGACGAGGCGGCTGTGGTGGCGCGCGGGTGCGTCAATTTCTGTGCTTGTAATCCGGGCGGGCGTGTAGATATTAAAGCCAAGAGGTTCCGATGCCACTGTCGCACTTTGTCTGCCCTTCCTGCGCTTCTATCAACCGTTTTCCCAAAGAGCGTGCCGCGCAGGCGCCCGCCTGTGGCCGCTGTAAGGCGCCTTTGGATGTGAGCGGCGCGCCCATCCACATGAACGATGAGCAGCTCCAGAAGCTCATCGCCCAGAGCCCGGTGCCGATTCTGGTGGATTTTTATGCCGACTGGTGTGGACCCTGTCGTACCTTGAGCCCGATCTTGGCGCAGCTCTCCAAGGAGACCTCGGGCCAGCTTTTTGTGATCAAGGTGGATACCGAGCGCGATCAGCGGGTTGCTGCTTCGCTTGGGGTGCAGGGGATTCCCGCAGTCTTTCTCTTCAAAGGTGGAAAACTTGCCGACAAGGCCGTGGGGCTGCGGCCGCTGCCCTTCTGGCAGCAGTGGGTGTACCCTCACCTTGCGCCAAGCCCGGCCTGAACCATCGCCTGCAGCCGCAGAAAATCGGTATTTTCGAGGTAGTGATAGGCGATTACGCGGCCCAGATAGGGCACCCAGCCCGGATCGGTATCCAGCGCCCAGCGTCGTAAGGGGATCTCTGCTTCTTTGACGGGAAGCACCAGGTCCAGATGGGTGGGGGTGCAGGCAAAAAGTGCTCTCCGTTGTAGGAGCCAGGGGAGAGCATTCTCCACGTCTAACCTGGAAAGCCAGGCTTCGACTTGCCCGGCCCAGGGCGCCGGATCGGCGGGCGCCTCTGCGGGTGCGAGGGCAGTGCAGAGCTGCCGCAGCACATCTTCGGGCGGGATCTCGGTCCGCCGCGACAGATCTGATAGTACGGTCCAGCCAAAGCCCGCTTCGTACAAGCCTTCTTGGGCGAGCAGCCACGCCGGAAATTTCAGCCGCTCTAAAATGGGCAGGCAGAAGAAGAGCCCGCCCAGGTCGGTGGGCTGGAGCTGCTCCAGCGCCGGGATATTCAGGGGAAGCCAGTGTGGACGCCAGCTTTTGTCGGGGAGCCAGCGGGGGGGAGGGCTCGGGAGTGGCGGTGGGCTTGGGGGGGAAGCCGGGGGGGGAGGGGCGGCCGTGGGGGCAGGCGCGGGGCTTTCGGGCGGGAGAGGGGTGTTTTTTTCGGAGGAGGGGGGGAGGGGGGGGCGGCGCTCTGGCCTCTCTTGGGCGAGGCTTGGGGGGAGTCGGTTTGGCGTCACTGGCGGCGGCGATGATGCCAGATCAGCCAGCGCCGGGGCATTCAAAAAAGATGCGGGGAGCACCGCTTCCTCCTCCTCCACCCCCTCCTCCTGCTTCAAAAAATGAAGCACCTGCGCCACGGTTGCGGGGAGCTGGGGACCGGACGCCAGCGTCGGCCGCTTCAGCACCAGTGCGGCCGCCCACAGCAGCGCCGTGCGCCGGGGGTGGCTCCCAAGCGCGTCTAGGCTTTTCAAAAGCTCTTTTTTCCAGGATAGCGGCAGCTCCGGGGGTGACAAAGGCCGCTCGCTTGCGACGACGGGCGCGGTCCACACCGTCGGCAGTGCCCGCTGCCACTCCCCCCGCTCTGGCAGGCTTTCGATCACTTTTCCCAATAAAGCCCGCTGCACCAGCAGGTCCAGAATCCGCGCAAAAATAACAATGGGCGGCGGCGCCCGGGCATCCATCTGCGTCGGCAGGCACAGCAGCTCCGCCACCGTTGGCCGCGGCGATCCGCTTGCGACGTTCACCGGGCTGCTCCGCCAGAACCAGGTGCTCAGCGGCCGATTTTCCAGCACCTGCTGGATGGCCACCGCCCGGCACTCCGCCTCGTCCCGAAACCACACCACCGTCGCTTCGGCCGCGGCCGGATCTTCGCCGTGGATCCGCTGCGCCACCAGTCGCCGCACCAGGGCCTCAATCGTGAGTGCGATCCGTTGAGAAGGTGCCTCCGGGTCAATCTCCCCCAGGTCCAACCTGCGGATAAACAGCAGCTCTCCGGGGCGACTCAGCGGCAGACTGGCCACCCGCAGCGCATCCTCCACCCGCGCCACCAGTCCCGCGACTTTTTCGCGCGGGACACCATTCAGGCGCAGAAGGCGGACGTGGCGGTCGTCGGAGGCCACTAGTGACTCACAACCGAGTCACTATTTCCCAATCGTCAACGTATGGCTGTGCATCCGAACGACGGCGGTGTGGTGATCGTCGTCCAGACCGGGCATCAGCGCGGCGTCAGACTCGACCATATGGACGGTATCCCCTGCGGAAAGAGCGGCACCGGCCACGGTGTTGCTCTGGATACGGGCGTGGACCTTCCCATCGCCCAGATCCTCGACGACCGCACGCGCTTTGACACGACCGTTCTGAAGCACAAGTGAAACCATCCCCACCCGTGCATGGAGCGGGTCCAGACGGATCGGCAGCAGGCGCCCGAACTCCAGCGGGGTGTGCTCCTCCACATGACCGGCCAGGATCCGGCCGACCGGCGCATGGCTGGCCAGCAGCAAACAGATGCGCACCAGGTCGCTCATCAGCTCGGCGGCCTCGGGCTCCTTGGGGTCGATGCGGCTGTACAGCCAGTCCACCATGGCCTGCAGCTCGCGCGGCAGCAGGGGATCGGGCAGATCACCGGCGCCGCCGTCGCCCACTTCGTCCCAGCGCGGCAGCGAAGACAGGTGCCGCAGCGAGATCGGCTCGTCAAAGGCGCTCAAACGCTGTACCCACAGCGCCCGGATGGCGGCAGGAATCTCGCCGAAGCCCTTGTAGAGGTGGGCAGCGACGTTGTGGATATGATCCAGCTCGGTTGCCGCTTCTTTGGCAATCTTCGCCCGTAGTCCACGCCCACCCAACAGATCGCCGATGGTCATGGCCTGCCGGGCCCGGGCCTGCGCCTGCTTCCAGCTTAGCGCCGCGATGGTGCTGGCGTCGAAGGCCAGGGCCACCTTCCGGCGCTGCCCCAGCGACTCCTGCCGCGCCTTCATCATCAGCTGCACACCTTTGTGTACGTTGACGCGCTCTTTCTGTTGCAGCGGAATAAAGGAGGCATAGTGGTGCAGCTGCAACAGCGCTGCCTGCAGGCTCTCCAGGTGCTGGAGCTGCAACAGTGACCGATCCAGCACATCTAGCCAGGCAGCCGGGGCCTGGTGCCACAGCTCCACTGCGTCCTGCAGCTCCTCGGGGGCGCGCGGTGCGGGGCGGGAGAGCAGCCCGGAGATCAGCGTGCTGGACAGGGCGGGCTCCACGTCGTGGACAGGAACCTGATCGAAGGCCTCCACCTCACGCGAGCGATGGAAGGCGACAAAGGGAACTTCTTCGGTCAGGATCTTCTTGCGGCGTTCGTTCACACGACGCACACGGTCCTGCTCTTCCGCGATCAGCGCCGTGGTCACGGTCACGTCGTGGCGGGCCTCCAACAGCGCCTCCCGCACCTCCTTATGGCGATCCTCCACCGCGTCGATGAGCTGCTCGACCTGCACCTGTACCTTGCGGCAGGCGTCGGCAGCCTCGCGCACTTCTTTGATGCGGCCTTCCACAGTACGCAGGATAGCGGCGGTCAATTCCAGGGAGCGGATGGCATCTGAGAAGAGAGCCGGCGGGTCAGCGTCGGCGGTGGACAGGTCGTGCAGGCCCTGCTCGACCTCACGCAGCAGCGCTTCGGCTTCGGACTTCACCATCGGAAAAGCGCGGGACTCCGAGAGGTAATTCCCTTCTGTACCCTCGACTACATCTTTGAGAGGGATGATGGTGCCGGCCTTGTTCTTGAAGACGAGGTAGCCAGGAAAGGGAAGATCATCCTTAAACATGTCCAGCTCGTATACGGTACGCAACACCGAGGCGCGCAGGCGGAAGGCCACTTCCCGCATCTCCACCCCGGCGGATACCTTCACCCGATCGGTGATGCGGCTGCCGCGCAGGGTCCAGGTCACGGGCCGCTCTTTTTGCAGCTTCACGTGGTTGTGGATGAGCTGGGCCACCGAGATGGACTCGGTGTTCAGCTCTTTCATACTGGGTGCGCCCTGCTTCACGGAGGCTGCCAACCGCTTGGCCACCGACAGCGCGGCGGTGGGGGCCGGTGCCGGGGCGCTGCTGCTGAAGTGCATGGCACCGCCCGAACCGCCGAGCAGCAGCAGGGCGGTGCTGCTGTAGGAGGTTTTTCCGGAGGCGCCGATAGCACTCATCCAGCCGCTCGCAAGGTTGGTTTTGGCTGTACCAGCTCCAGCGACGGCGGGAGCGATGGCCACTGCGGTCACGACCGAGCCGGCGGACACACTCTGGTTGGTGGCCAGGGCGTTGCTGTAGATCGCAGGATCCGCCTCAAAATAGCCCAGCTTGGCGTCGATGATGGCCTTGGGCATGGCAAAACGGATGCCCCGGGTCTTCCACGCGGTGGTCTTGGGGGAGCTTGTATCGGTAGAAGCAGCTTTTTTCAGCTCGTCGAAGAATTTAGCAAGCTGCTCAGGTGAGCCATCGGCGGAGATCAACTGGGACAGATCGGCCATCAGCGGCGAGCCTGCCATACGCATGGCGGCATCGCGACCGACAACATGCTCCCGGATTCGATAGGTGGCTGTCTGTACCTGGAGGAAGCCGAAATCTGCTGCATCGTCGGCGCGCTTGGCCTTCTCGTCCAGCAACGCGGCCAGACCGGCTACACCCACCTTGCCCAGCTCGGCGATCTCCTGGTCGGAGACTACTCGGGCGGGAACCTCCGTCTCCACCCCGCCTACCAAACGTTTGACACTGGCACCGGGGGTGACCTTGGTGGCCAGGCTGCCCTCCAGCTGCTCGACCGCTTCCACCCCCAAACCCTCCGCGGTGGGTACGGTGCCATAGGTGGGCTCCTGCGCGCCCGCACGCTGCAAAAGACTGATTTCATCGCGGGCATCCACCATGGTCGTGGTACGAAGGGCCTGGAGGATGTCGGTGGCCCGTCGGGTGCGCTGGACCAGACGATCCCGATCCGGCACCGCGATGATCACTCCCTGCGCACACTGCAAGGCCAAGAGCCGTTCCTGGAGTGCGGGGACTCGGGAATCTGAGACGGGGAGCGCAGCGATCTGGCTGGTCAGGCTTGCGGTAAGTGTCGTGACCCCGGTGATGTTGATCAGGGGACAGGCCACCAGGGTGCGGTAGGGGCTGGCCACCACATCGGAGACCCCGGTCATGCGGACTTTTTCGTCGTGACCGGTGACGGAGCCGGCAGCCATCCACACCGCCAGATCAGAAATACGATCGGTCGCATTTGCGCCAAGCACCACCGTCACCAGCAGCTGCTCGGCCGGGTTCCGATGGTTCCGCCAGACCAGCTCGTCCTTTGCGGTGGCATTCAGGCCGGTACAGAGGATCAACAATGGTCTGCCAGCGGCGGCCGCCACTGCCCGATCGATCACTTCGGTATCGGCGGGACCCGCACACAGGTAGACCACCGGATCTTTCAGCCAACTCCGGCTTCCTTCCTCCAACCTTGCCATATGTGGTAGCGCCCAACCGCCGGACAGGGTCAGGGCATTCGGCCCTGCTGTAAACGGGGCGGCGTCCGAAGCCAGGGGGACCACTTCGACCGCGGCATAGGCAGGAACGTTCGACAGGATGGCGGTGACCGGGGCGGCAATGCTGGTGTCCAACAACAGCGTCGTAGCGACGGCTCCGATTAAATCGTAGCCCGGCAGCAGCGGCGTCTCATTATTGTCCAGGAGGTCGAAGCTGGCCATCGCCGAGGCGTTGTACCAGAGTACGTCCTGCTCCACCAGCTCGGCGAGGTTGTCCCCGGTGGTGCTTGGGCGTACGGCCGGCACGGAAAGTGCACCACCCAAGGCCGAATAGAGGGCGCGGCACTTGGCCCCCAGCTCGGCTCGGCGCCGTAGCAGGTTGTCCCGTCGCATCTCCGCGTCGTCGAGTGCCTTGGAGAAGGCGGGATCTACTGCGGCAACCCGCAACAGGCCGGGATCCCAAGAAGCCGAAGGCACCGGCACCAGCAGCTTCAACTCGTCGCCCGCCTGCGTGAAGTCGAAGGAGGCCAGCGACATGACGCCGCCCAATGCAGCATCGAGTTGCTCGGCAGGTACGGGTGCGGCACTGATGCCCCATCCATTGCGGAACAGCGGCGAAGTCCGGGCGCCAAAATCCACCAATTCGCGCGGCAGGATGCCCACCGGCGGCAGGAAGCGCAGCAGCGATGGCAAGGAAAATGTGTCCGACACCTCCAGCTCGCCCAGGTGTTGGGAGAGCTGATCTACCCGTGCCCGCCAGAGTGCCGGGGTTCCCGTACCTTCTACCAGCGCTTCTTCGCCATTGCGGCGACCGCCACGCCGGGCGACGGCGGGGCCATCCACCCACTGCACCACACCGTCGTTGTCCACGGCCACCAGAGCCAAAGCAACCGTGGTACGAGCCCAGGGAGGAAGCCCTCCTTTTTTAGCTTCGCGCGCAAAAATTGCCGCCGCGATTCGGTTGCGGAGGGTGGCGGGGTTGGTGGCACCGGACAGATAGGGGTTGGGCCAGGTGGACTCGGCGGTTTGGTCCTCATCCATCCAGGCTTCCAGCGGAATCCACACCAGCCGGGTCGCGTCGGTGCGGCGCCAGTCTTCGAAGGGCTCGGCCTCCGGGTCGCGCTCGCAGGGATCACGGCTTGGATCGCCGGCATTGGCCAGCTCTTCCACTTCGACCGGCTCTGCGGCCAGCACCAGCAAGAGCGGGTAGGCCGATAGGGTGCTCCGGGTCAGCGAGATCGGGGTCTTGATGCGGATGGGGGTCGGGATTTTGATCGCAGCCTGGCTGAGGATGCTGGCCGCCAGGATGCCTGCAGAGATGACGGGGCCGGAGGCCGGTGCAGGAACGGGGCTGGGGGCCGGACCGGGCACGGGTGCCGGTACGGGCACGGGAACCGGCGCGGGAATGGGGGAGGGAACCGGGACCGGCGCGGGAATGGGGGGCGGAACCGGGACCGGCGCGGGAATGGGGGCCGGGATCGGTGCGGGGCTGCCCTTGGGGGGGAACGAGGTTTCAATCGGAAGTTTTGTAATCGGGGTGAAGGCGTCGCGGTCCACGACCGCCCGTACGCCGGTGTCCACGCCCACAATGTCGATGACCGAGATGGCCTCTGGGGCGGCAACGGCGGCGATCGGGGTTTTGCCGATGCTTACGGCGGCGGGTGCGGTGACCACGGAGCCCACATCGCGGCTGACCACGCCCACCGATTCGCCAATCACCACGGCGGGTGCGGATGCCACGACCGAGCCTACGTCGCGACTGATGATGCCGATGGACTCGGCGGGTGCGGCCACGACAGAGGGCGCGGGGGAGGCCACAATCTTGACGGCGCTGGGTGCGAAGGTCGCCTCTGCCGCCAGGGGCTCTCGGGCGGCAAAATCGGCGACCACTGGTGCAGGAGCGGTGAGCTTGGCGGCGCTGTGTGCAAACCCGAAGTCCGCAACAGAAGAGCCCAATAAGTCGCGGGCGGCAAAACCGCTGGTCAACCCGCCCAGATCCATCGCTTCTACGGGTTCTTCCCCACCGCTGAAGGTGGTGGCCTCGGCGATCGCGATGATCGGGGGACTTTCCCCGGCCACGATGGTTTTTTTGATGCCGGTGGCCAGACGGCCGCCAGCGGAGGTGACGGCGGGGCTGATGGTGATCCCGGCGGCCAGCTTGGCGGCGGCGGCGGCCAGATCGGCCTCAGTCAGGGTCGATGTGACAGCGGAGGGCGCCGCAGTAGGTACCCCACTTCCGGAGCCTGCCACTTCTGATTTGGTAGCTGCTTCTGATTTGGTAGCTGCTTCCGGTGTGGAAGCGACTTCCTCTTTGGTAGTGGTGCCGGTGCTGCCCGTGGGGGTAGCGGAGCTGTCGGTGGAGGCGGACTTCCTTTCGACGGCCGGGCTGACGTCCAAAACGCTGTCCGTGCTGTACTTTCCACCGGGAAAGGTGCTGATGTCAATTCCCGATCCGGGGCGGATGATCCGCCCTTTGCGGGCCCGCAACACCACCTCCAGCGGCGGCTCGGCGGGGTCCCAGCCACCCCGCGTGCTGATGTATTCCGCATAGCGCAGACTCGGCGTAATTCGCACCGGCAAAAGCCCAATCTTCAGCTCCAGCGGCTGCGGCAGGATCACATCTTCGCCGGATCCACAGATACCCATGCCCGGAGAGACCAGAAGGGTTTTGCCATCCTCACCTTTCTGCACTTCCAGACCCGCGATCACCCCCGGACGGAGGTCGCGCCCGATCAGGGTCAGTTGTCCGGCACGCACCTGCTGCTCGGCCTGGAGGGCCGGCGCAGAAACGGTACGCCCAGTTACAAAATTCTGACGGATCCAGGGCGTGTCCACTTCCGGTGCCGCAGGGGGCTCAAGCGCAACCGTGCGCTCCCCGGGGAGGGGATCATGGATGGTGCGGTGGAATTTCACTGCTGGCCTCCACTGAGATCGATGTCTACCACTTCACCCTGGATCTCGGCGCGACTGTTCAGGTTGCGGCGGCGGACGTACCAGAGCACGCCGTTGGTGCCGATGGAGCGGACGGCCTGCTCCAAAAGGGTGGTCCAGGGAGAGGAAGAGGAGGATGTGCCGGTGGTCGTCGTGGTGGCCGCCGCCACCACACTAGGCAGCTTGAGGTTGGAGAGCGCCACCAGGGGCGTCCGCAGCACCGGGGCGCGCTCGATCCGGCGCACCAGGGGACGACGTACGGCGCCCAATGTCGCTTTGTACCTGCGGAAGGTGGGACGATCCAGGGGCACCAGGATCAGCACCGAAGTGGCCGCGAGCTGCTCCGGGCTGGCATGGAGGTCAATGGCAGGAAGTAGCAGGCTTTCTTCCAACAATGCAGGAAGCTCGTCGGCGGGCACAAAGGACAGGTCCACGTCCAGCTCGGCCGGGAAAAAGCGCTGGGTGAAGTTCTGCTGATCGATGGCGGTCACCGGCAGCGGACCCACCGGGGGCAGGGCTTCCAGGTAGGAGGAGGCCACAAAATTGTTACTTCCATGGACCTGCAAGAGCCAGCTGATGTGCTGGAGGTACTGCCGCAGATAGGCCGCCTGTCCTGCCCGGTTTACCAGACCAAGGCCCAGAAGATCCTCCTGCGCACTGCTGACAACCCGGCGTACCAGGGCGCTGTCCACCCACTGCACCTTGATGCCGTCCAGGTAGACCATCGCAATGGGAAGGACGTCGGCAGGCAGCTGCGCGCCGCTCTGGCTTACAAAAATCTGGCGGGCCAGACCAGCGCGTACAGACTCCGGGCTGCCTGCAGGCGGGTTGGGCCAGGGGATCAGCGTCAGGGCGGTGGCCTCGACGATCTCGTGGTCCTGCTGGGTGGTGGTACCCTGCACCGTGGTCGGGTAGCCGGCGCGGGAGCCGGTGGTATATTCGATAGGGCGAAGCGCCAGAACAAAGGGGCCGACGCGGCTGCGCCCCATGGCGCTGCGGTCTTTGCCCAGGCCCAGGTGGGCGTCCAACAGCGTCGCGGCATTCATGGAGAGCAGGTCCACTTCCAGCTCGCGCGGCAGGATCACCGGCTCTCCACCGGGGGTATAGCCCACGCCGGAGCGGACTTTGACGCGGGTGGCCACGGCACTCGGAAAGACTTCCAGTCCGTGGACCACACCCCAGCCCGAGGCCCGCGCCAGATCGGCCTGACGGCGCAGCGCGTAGTCCTGATCGTTGGTCAGGTCCCGGGCGGCAAGAAAGCGGCCGTCAAAGTAGCGGGGCCGCGAGCGGCGGCTGTCCACCGCAAGCCCGTTGGCCGCCTGAAGGCGTGCCTTCTCCGCATCACCGACCAGCTCGCGGTGCGGTCCATCCAACTTGGGACGATCGTCGTTCTGGCTCATGGGGATCTCTGTGCCTACAGGCGGAAGGTGCCCTGGATGGCACGAAGCCAGCTTACCAGGGCAGCGTTAGGGAGTACAAAAAGACGGGCGTGGTTGTTCACGGTCACCGGCGCCGAGCTGCGCACCGGAACGCCGCCGCTCAGGCTCACCGGGATGGACACCCGCCCCAGGAAGATGGCGGTGCTGTCGTCCAAACCCTCGGTGGAGGCGTCGTGGTTGGGTGCGGAGCCGGTCCAGGCGGCGCTGCCGTGGTGCCAGCTGCTGCCGAGGAGGTGGTCCTCCATCCGGCGCTGCCAGAGGCCCAGGTCTTCGCCGGGGGTGGCTTCGGGCCAGGCCCGCTTGCTGGGCAGGCTCAAGTCGCTGCCGCCGCGGGGGGTCAGAAGCACCTCCCAGCCGTCGCGGAGGCGACTGGGGGCGGTGGCGTCCAGGGCATCCCAGGGTCCGTTGGCAAAGGCCGGGGTACGGCCGCGCTCACAGACTGCAAAGCGGATGTGGACGTCCACAAAGAGGGTACTTCCGTCGGCAGAGAGCGACGTGAGGAAGCGGGAGGCCGCACCGGTCAGCGACGACTCCTCCTCCGTCAGGGCGGCCCCAGAGCTTGCTTTGCTTGCCAAGGTCTGGTTCAGCTGTTTCCAATAGGTGAACCAGCGACCCAGGTCCATACAGGCGATGCGGGGCAGCTCGACGAGCCGGCCAACACGGTCGATGGCCAGACCAGCGCTGACCTCCAGCTCGTCCTTGTCGGCTTTGTAGTCTACACGCAGACCGGCAATGGTGCCGGTTCCCTGCACATAGTCCAGCACGCGGGCCAAGCGCCCACGGTGGTAGCGCTGCTCGGCTTCCAGATCCTCGGCATCCAGGAACACACCGGTGGCGTAGTAGAGCCGATCCGGGGGCTCCAGGGTGGTGAGCGCATCGTCACGGGTGGTCATCCGCCCTCTCCTTCCATGTCAGGGTGCAGGCTCGCCGGTCGGCGGATCCGATCGCCGGTCCCCAAGCGGGACCGTCCCAGGCGTACCGTCTGCGGGCCGGGATCCACACCAATTCGGGTATCCACCCCAACCAGCGCAGAGATTCCGGCTACAAAACTACGACTTGCTATTTTTACTTCTACGATGAGGTGCGCGGGCACCTCGCTTGCGACGGTGCGTCGCAAGAGTCCCTGCATCTGCAGGTCCAGGTGCTCCGAGAGCAGGATGGTCACCCGCCAGGCACTCTGTTGGTAGAACTCTTTGACGGCGGCTTTGTCGGCAGCACTCAGAGATTTATCCGCAAAGAGGGCCATAAATTCGCGGTGGTGCTCATCGCCCAGAAAGAGGGTGTCGCCCACCAGGGAATTGCCGCTGATCACCAGCCCTTCGAGGAGGGGATCCTGCTCATTGGCAAGATCGGCGCCCAGAATGGTCGCCCAGGTGCGGCGGAGGCGCCACTCTTCCACCACGATCACGTCGCCGCGGGTCACGCCGCCGTCGCTCACCGTCTCCAGGGCCAGCTCCAGACCCCGGCGGGTGCCGCGCCACTGGGAAAGCTGAGGTGCCAGCTCGATCATCTTACGACGGGCTTTTTCGGGAAGAGCCGGATCCAGGCTACGTCCCAGCCAGGAGGCCAGGCCATCCAGGGCAGCCAAGGGAGCCGCCTGAGGAGAGGTATAGATCCATGCGTCGGCGACTTTGTCTTCCAGAGGCGTCAAAAAGCCTTCGAAGAGGCCGACAAAACGCTCCAAAAAGTCGGCACCGGTGGGGCGTCCGGCGTCCTCGCCGCCGTCGAGAGCGGGGTGCTCGTGGTAGAGCTCGGGAAGGTACTCGCGGACGTAGGAGAAGCGGCTGCCCCAGGCGCGAAGGGCCAACAATTCGGGGGAGAAGCGGCCGTTTCCGTGCAGCTCCACGCGGATGTGCAGGTAGCGACCGTACAGACGTGCGCTACGACGGCCCCGGCGTTGGATCAGGGCGGAGAAGAGGCCGGCCCGGTGGGGAACCCGACGCAACAGCCTGCCCGTATCCCCGGGCACTTCCGAGGCTTCGAGGTGCCAGACCAGCTGTGCCTCGCGGGGGTTGTCGGAGCTGTAGTCCACCTCGACCGCTGTGCCATCGTCGGGTGGGGCGCCAGCCAAATCGACCTGCAGGGCGCCCAAGTTGTAGTCGATCGTACTGTTTTCGGCGTTGCCGTGGCCGGTGAAGTGGCCGTTGACGTCGGCAACCTGGCTCTGGGGGCTGCCGCCGCTGGTCCAGCTCAGCTTCAGGCTGCCCTTTTTGATCGGGGCCAGGGCCAGGGGCGCTTGGAAGCGGCTGCGGCTACCGTTGCCCTGCCCGATGATGCGGGTGGGGGACAGCTCTCCCAGATGGTGGGGTTGCCAGAGATCGGCGTCAGCGGGGGCAACTCCGTCGGGGGAGGTCGCAAGCCAGAAGCGTAGACCGCAGCCCTCAGGCACCGCCGCCTCCACGTAGAGGCGGTGCCAGCAGGTGTCGGCAGCGCCACTGTCCACGGCCGGGCCAGAAGCCAGGGCAAAGGTGGGACGATGGGGGAGGGAGAGGGGGATGAGCTCCGCAGGACCATTGGGGGTCGGGTAGCGGGCAAGTCCATCCGGACTGACGACGAAGGGATCCCCATCGTGCTGGCGCCGGGGGTATTTTTCGCCGACAGGCAGCAGCGGGGTGGTGCCGGTGGGCAGGTAGACCAGGAGCTCGGAGTCGGTGTCCTGGGTGCAGAGGATGGCCACCCGCTCGGCATCGGCCCAGCCCAGGGCGTAGGGGTGCCGCACATTTTTGATCTTCTGCTCGAAGATCGGGCATCCTTCCACGTCGAGAATACGCAAGCTGGCATCTTCGCCCGCACGACGCAACAGCAGCGCCACCCGCCCGGATGGACCGGCTGCCAGTCCCAGCCACTCCTCGGTGGCCCCGGCGCCATGAAGGGGACGCAGGCTCCAGGTTTGAGGATCTTCCGGCGAAAGTTTGAAGACACCCGGAGCCGCGGTGACCTTGGGGCGGCTGCGCAAGAGGCTGCCCACAAAGCGCCACAGGCGACGGTGGGCGCGATCCATCACCCAGAAGCCCCCTTCAGAGGCGGGGGAAACGCGCCAAGCATCCAAGGCAGGCATGCCCAAGGTCGTCGGGTCGATCTCCTGCCAGTCCTCGCGGGCATCCCCCAGGGTACGGGCATCGCGGAGCTGCAGCTTGCCGCCCACGGCGATGGCGATCAGGCCATCGGTGGAGATGCTGACCGAAGTGGGCGGAGACGCAGCGGTAAAGAGCTGGCGCTGGGAGAGGGAGGAGAGCTGCACCTGCAGATCGTTGCCTTCTACCCAGGCTTCTGCGCCGTAGGGGTCCATGGCGCGCGGGCATGCATCCCGCAGCACCAGGGCACGGGGGCCGTCCTCATGCAGATCGGGTGCCTCTGTCAGAGAAGGCAGGCGCAAGGCCGGAACATTCCCTGCGGAGGAGGCACTGTCACTGCGCTCCACACTGCCGAGCAGACGCTCCCAGCGGGCGTCCCCGGTCAGCAGGTAGAAGCGGGTGCCGTTGGCGTCCATATCAGCACAGCTCCGGTACGACAGGAATCGCCACTTCGTTCCCCGATCCTTCGCTGCTCTCCAGGGTCTCGGGGGCTTCGCCCTCGGTCACCACCACCACCTTCAGCAGCTCCGGGAGCTGCCAGTGTTTGATGCCCACCTCGGCGGTACCATCGGTGCCCGGCGCTTTTTTGCGCCAGCGCCCACCCAGGATCTGCTCGAACACCTTCAGACCGCGCACCTCGTCCACACCGGGGACCCGGGAGACCACCACCTCCAGCTCGCGCTCGCGCACCGGGCGCTTGAGCGGCCAGCCCGCCATGGTCTCGAAAGGCCCACCGCCCACCAGGGGCCAGAGGAAGCGCCGCAGCTCGTTCTTCACCAACTCTACGGTTTGATCGCGGTCAAAGCCGGGGCGCAGCTCGATGGACACCGAGAGTGCCAGCGGCACATACTCGCAGCCGATCACATAGAGCTCGGTGCCCAGGGTGATCCGCGGCGAAAGCCAGTCATAGACCGCTTCGATGGTATGGCGACCGGGGCGGGGATTGGGTGGCTCAGGCACACCCACCTGGGGCAGCACCATCACCGACACCACCCCCGGCAGACCCTCGCGGCGCTGCTGGGGTTTGAAGCCGGGCAGGACCTCGATACGTCCCAAGGTGACACCAGGAGTAGCGGCTGCAAGCTCAATCAGATCTTCGGCAGTCACCGCGCGGTCGCGATGGCGAAGCACCGAGGGGATACGACGTTCCGCCTCTTCCAGGCTCTCCGCCGCCGTGCCCCCGGTGGTGGGGATAGGCTGCACCACCTCGACCGCTTCGGTGTAAGCGCTGCCATCCACCAGCGTTGCCGATATTTTTTTGAGGCTCCCGGCCGCCAGATTTCCGGCAATCCCCCCGCCGGCGCGCATCCGCAGGACACGCACCCGGCGACCCGCACCCGGGATCTTCCCGCGCAGACCGTCGCCGAAAAGAACGATTCCCTCCTCGTCATCCAGGGAGTAGGTCCGGTCATCGGGGTTGGCCATGGCGAGGTGTTCCACCAGGGTCCAGTCCACCCAGCCGCGTCCCTCCTCCTCCACCTGCAGCGCGAAGCTGCTGCGGAGGACCGAGCCGAAGGGCAGGGCAAAACGCTGATCGGGCGAGCCATCACTTACGCCGATGCCCAGCTCGGTCACCGAACGGCGCTGGTCCACATCCACGGCGTTGATCCCCACCCATTGAAGGGCGAGGCGATCCACGGACACCTTGGGGCGCAGGCGCAGCCAGGCCACCAGACGTCCGGACACTTTGGGGTCGTCCAGGCGCGGCGGGCGGGGACCCACACCGGCGTCGGGCTCACGCATCACGTTGTTGGGGGGGGCGCCGATGAATTCCCTTTCGGGGAGTCGAAGCTCGACAATTCCGGTGCGGGTGAAGCCGGCTGTGCCGTCACGCACCAGCTCCAGCTCTACCAGGGCGGGGCCCTTGGGCTTGCCGGTCGTCAGCTCCCAGATCAGCGGCAGAGCGCGCAAAGAGGCGCCGCCAAGCAGGGGATCCCCGCCCTCGGAGCGGAGTGCGGGCACCACCCCCACGGAGAGCACCCGACGCAGGCCACTGTCCGGATCGCGGCCGAGTTTTTCGCGGGCGGCCTCCACATCTTGGGGGCGACCGGCGAGGATGGCCAGCCAGAGGCAGCCGTCCACGGAGACCGCCTTCAGGTCGATGGGTGCGGCACCCATGGGGAAGGTGGCCGAAGTGATGTAGGGTTTGGCTTTTTTGTTCCCAAGCTGGTAGAAACGGGTAAGCTGAGGCAACAGCTTTGCCACGTCCTTTTGCTCTTCGGTGTCGGGAACACGCTTGTGGTAGGCGGCGGCGGTGACCGGCAGCACCGTCAGCGGGCGCAGCGTCTCAAAATCGGGCGGTCCAGAAACCTTGGCACCGGCATTGATCGTGCAGATTTTGAGGTTTCCCTTGTCCAGGGTCTTCGGGCTCAGCGTCACCAGTCCGGACGCCGGTGCGGCGGGGCGCAGTCCCAGCCCCACCATGCGCAGAAACTCCATTCGCTGGCGCTCAGGAATCAGGTTTACCCGGTAGAGAAGGGTATCTCCCAGCCAGGCAAACAGCTCGATAAGCGTACGGCCGGGGTCACCGGGACGCGGGTCACTCCACTCAGGAGTGTGAGCGGGAATACGGGCGACCAGCTCGGCGAGGAGGTCCTGGTAGCTGCGGTCGTCAAGCCGGGGAGGGCGGATCGGCATCTCAGCCTTCCTCCAGAGAGAGGGTGAGGCCCAACCGGCGCGGGGCCCCGGTTCGGCGGATTCGGTAGTGGATGTCGATGCGCAACCAGCCGGGCTCTGCACCTTCGGTGATCGCTACATCGGAAAGTTGAATGCGGGGTTCCCAGCGGCCGAGGCCCAGGGTGATCGCTTCGTGGATACGACGGCGGGTGGCCGGGTCGTCGTTTTCGCCCACAAAATCTTCGAGTCCCACCCCAAAGCCGGGACGCATCAGCTGCTCGCCGGGGCGTGTCCGCAGAATGGCGCGGATACACTGGGCAATGCTGTCCTCCAGGTTGGGCCAGGACAGGCGTCCGCTCTCGTCGGGGACGGGAAGCAGCGGCCAGGACTGGGGTTCCTTGCTCGCCATCACTGGTCTCCAATTTTCCGGGCGAGGGTGCCCGGAAGGGGGATGCAGATCTTCACGAAGGGTAACCACCAGAAGATGAGGTTGAGCAGGATCAGGAAGATAAACATCAGAATGAAGGCAATAATCGTAATGATCGGGATCGAGAAGGAGCAGATCCAGACAAAGTCGAAGCCATCGGTATTGTTACTGGCTTCGCCCTTGAGAAAGTCGCCCGGGGCGTTGTTACGCAGAAGGTTGAACAGCGGCTTGGGCACCTTGATGGCGATGTTTGGCCGCACATTCTCCAGGAATGCCCGCGAAATATCGGGAAGTTCCAGCTGGGGAATTTTAGCTCCTTCCGGTGGTCCCTCAAACCAGCTGGCCAGGGTGTAGCGGGCCGAGGGCTTGCCCCAGACGATCTTGGGGCCGCAGCCATCGTCGCAATGGACGCGCATAAAGGGCCACAGCTCGTAGTGCGCCACTTTGGAGGTAAAACGCCCACGATTTCCAGTAGAGCTACGCGCTTTGGCATCCAGTGCGCTGAAAGCACGCTGCGCCAATAAAGTCACTTTGTCGGCCGGGAAAACGGGCCAGCTAGTGGGCATCTGCACCTCGATGCCCGTCTCTGCACGCACCAGCACCCGCGACGCTTCGGCCAGCCAGTCGCCCATCTTCACCGTATGACCATCGGGAAGCACAAGACTTTGCTGGTTCAAAATCTCCAGGATCTTCTGACCTTCATTGCTACCCGAAAAGGCGTCCAGCTCGATACGAAGTTGCCAGAGCATCCGCATGAAGTCGGCCAGCTTCCAGCCCGTACCCGCGCCTGGATCGGGCAGGGTGATGCGGGTCCAATTGCCGTTGCCCGCCTTCACCTGTACCACCCGCTCGGACTTCACCTCGACCACCCGGACTTTTCGGCCGGTCAGCTCGGTGGGAACCGTCGGCACACCGTTGGGTGCACGACGGGCCAGCCAGCCGGGAAGCATTTTTGTAACTTCTAGAATATCTGCATTGTTTGGCGTGGTGGGCTGGACCTCCTCCTCCACCACTTCGGAGTCGGTGACCGGCACCATGCCGTACAGAAGGGTGCGACCCGCCGCCGCACAGACCTCGGGGGGGGCTGGAAAGAGACGGGCGACCAGCTCGGTGTCGTCCACCGTCTTCTGCATCTTCTGGATCATCCGGTCCAAGTCGGCGTTTCCCACACTGGGGCGCGGCCGAAAGGCGGGCTCGGGATCCATCAGGCGCTCGGTGGTGGGCAGGGGCTTCCAGCCGATCACCTTGCTCTCGCGCACCAGGTAGCGCTCCAAAGGCTGGTTGGGGCGGGGGATACGGCGCACCACCATGCCCGCGCTGTGGATTTTTTGAGGATCCAGGCGGGGATAGCCGGGGGTGTCGCAGACCGCTTCCATCACGATCAGGTTGAAGCAGCGATGGACCGGTAGGTAGAGCTTGATGCCTTCGTTCCGACGTTTTTCGGAGGCGGTGGGCAGAACCTTGCCCTTCAGAAGCCGGTGACCTTCCTCCTCTTCCAGCTGCTCCAGCGTTGCTTCAATAAAGCGCTCTTCAGTGCGGCGCAAAAAATGCGGTGCGTCGCCTGTGCCCAGGAAGTTGGGGTTGCGGAGGATGGTCGGGTGATCGTTCACCAGATGTTCCCCGCTCCCGGTGTGTAGGTGGTGCCGATGACGGTGGTGGCCTGGAGTGTCGAACAACGAACCACCCCAGAGAAGCTGGCCATGGCCGCATCCACGCTGACTTGGCCTGCACTCACGTTCACGCGAGATGCGCTGACTTCAACCGTTCCACCCGTCTCAAGCGTAATTTTCGAGCTTTCGAGCTTTACGGTAGATCCATTGCAGGAGAGCTCGATCTTGCCGCCGCCCTCCTCCTTCAACTCGGCAAAAACACCGTTCTGAAGCTCCATCTTCAGCTTGGCCTGGCCCGACTGCTCCTCGATGATGGAGATGCGGGTGCCGTTGCGACCGGTGAAGGTCCAGCGATCCACCGCGTCGCCGCCGCCCCCAAGCTGCTCGGTGGGGGTGTCGCGGCCGTTCCAGAGGGAACCAATTACGACCGGCCGATTTGGGTCGCCACCCACAAAGCTGATTAATACTTCATCATTCACGTCGGGTAACAGAAAAGTTCCCCGGCTGGCGCCTGCCACCGGGACCGCTACCCGTGCCCAGATGGTGGCATCCTGCTGATCCACGCCATCAAAGCTGTAGATCCGCACCTGCACCCGACCCAAAGAGTCGGGATCATTCACCGCGACCACCTTCCCCAAGAGGCACTCGGGGTAGCGGGGGCCGGGCAGACCGGGATGGCGCTCGTGCGGCGTGCTCATGCGCTTGGCTCCCCGAGGTAGGAACAACCTGCCTCAAAGCTGGTTTCGTAGCCGGCTTCCAGGTCGTAGCTGTGGACGGCCTTCGACACCAGGTAGGTGTTGCGGAAGCGGGCCGAAGTGCCTTGCAAGGTCACCTGCGTGCCGACGCGGAGCAGCGGGTTGCCCGAGATGGTGGCTTCAAGGTTCACAAAACGACGGGCGCGTTGGGTATGGACCGTGTTGACCAGAGCGTCGGCTTGCGCCTGCGTATGCACCGGCGGCTGTGCGACGTGTTCGGAGCGGCGGGAAAGGGCCTGATCCAGCCAGCCTGCACCGGTGCGACCGCTGCCGGGCCCCATCGCTTGTGGGGCGGAGGAAGCGGAGATCACCTGACCCTGCTTCTCGTCCCAACCCGCTGTGGTCACGACGCTGACCTGGTGGGCCAGATCCGCAAGGATTCTACAGCTGCGCACGTCGTTGTGGACGTTCAGTGTGAGCTCGCCACGGCGAAGGCCGGAGCGTTCTCCGCATTGAAGCTCTCTTCCCACCACCTGTAGCTCGCCGTCCTTGGCCTCGACCATCCGCCGGAGGAAGGCCAAGTCGCTCTCATTCAGCTGGAGGGCTACGGGGATTTCACCGCTCAAACCGCGGGTATTTCCGGTCAGGCCGATACGCCCGGCGATGGTCTGCACCAGGTCGGAGATGGAGGTGTTCTCGTAGAGCTGGGTGCGGCGTGCCATCCGCGCCCCCATCAGGGCGTCTTCGGCCAGGACTACCAAGGCGGGTGCTTCCTCGCCATAGATCTCTTCCATGGCCGTGACTTTACCCTTAAACATCGGCTCGCCATCTTCCACGGGGCCCAGTTGCACCTCGACTTCAGCGCCCAACTTGATGATGTCGTCGTCGGGAAAAGCCAGCTCTGCACTGCCATCGTCGTTGGAGAGGAGGTTCATAAAACGCAGCTCCAAGCTGCAGAGACCACCCTCCTGTTCCTCCAGCTTCAGGCCCACCAAACGGTCGCCCACACGATCCTCGTCGCGACCGTTGAAACGGACGACGGGGCGGGCACTGTAGATGGCTTCAGAGGGAGGCATGGGTACTCAGGTAGCGTTCAGTCGCGATTGACGGGATTGAAGGCGCCGAAGATCCCGCTCGATCTTGCGGAAATTCAGGGAGTCGGAGGGGGAGGGAGCGGAGGAAGCGTCGGCACCGGAGCCGCGATTGGCGGCGGGCGCGGAGGCGGTCACTTCGTCAAAGTGAATGGCCATTATTCCTCCTCAAAGCGGAGGCGGCTGCCCCGCACCACATCCACACGGTAGCTGCTGCTGCGCACCACGGCGCGCCCACCGGGGGCAAAATTCGTCGGGTTGTTGATCTGTGGGCTCTCCACAAGTTGTTGGAGGCGACGCACACTTACCGGAGGCCCACCACCGAGGATCTCCATGCGGAGGCCCGGGTAGCGGCTCTGGACGGAGAAGGCGGAGCTGCCGAAGGAGGCGCCCGCAAAGGCACCGGCCTGCGCGCCCACCGAGAAGCTGGAGTGACTGCTGGCGGAGAAGCTACTGGAGGAGAAGCTGCTGCTGGAAGAGAAGCTACTGCTGGAAGAGAAGCTCGCTCCCGCACTGGCGGAGGCTCCGGCACTGAAGCTGGCTCCCGCGCCCGCAAAGGCACTGGCGCCCGCTCCGGCTCCAAAACTGGCCCCCGCTCCGGCACTGAAGCTGGCGCCTCCACCGGCAAAAGCTCCCGCTCCAACGCCTGCCCCCGCCGAAGCACTCGCACCGGCAAAGGCACCCGCCGAAGCTCCAAAGCCTGCACTGGCTGAAGCTCCAAAACCCGCACTTGCGCCAGCAGAAGCCCCGAAGCCTGCGCTGGCCGAAGCCCCAAAGCCCGCACTTGCACCGGCGGAAGCTCCAAAACCTGCGCTTGCACCCACGCCAAAGCCCGCTCCAGCGGTCGCTCCGAAGCTCCCACCTGCCGAGGCGGCCGCGCCCGCCGACAAACCGGCACTCGCGCTCGCGCCAAAACCGGCACTTGCGCCCGCACTTGCGCCAAAACCGGCGCTCGCGCTTGCCCCCGCACTGGCGCCAAAACCGGCCCCGGCACCAGCGCCCCCACCCCCGCCCGCAGGCACAATCCCGCGAGGCTCCTTTTTAGGAGGAGGACCGCCGGCTTCTACCGGTTTACCACTGGGACTACGGATACTCTCTTCGCCGTTGTCCCCCGCCAGACCACGGCCGGTGTCGTTCCCGCCACCCCCGGCGCCCTGGCTCATCTGCGAAAAATCGTCCTCGGAGCCCGGCTGTACCTCGCCGATGTCGTCGGCATCGCCGGTACCGGCCCTGGAGGAGTTCCCCGTGCGGCTGTCAAAGACGTGATCCTGGGCCACCAGGACGATCGAGGTCTTGGCCCGCAGTGGCACGCCGTTGAAAGAGAAGAAGTCCAGGACTTCTTTGTAGGACTCCATGTAGCCCGTAAAGGCAAAGGATCCCCATTCAAATTTAACACAGGTAGGGACGCGATTTGAGGCTCCCTCCTGACCTTCCGGCTTCATCAACTGCAACAGCTTGTCCGTCATCTTGCGGACATCTTCGCCGGTGTCGGTGGTATCCCAGGTCAGATCCAGGGACAGCTTGGAGTTGCTGGAGGTGACGTACTGGACCCGGTTGGTGTTCTGGTCCTGCTTAAACTGGTGGGAGGCGTCGAATTGCAGGGACTCAGGGTTGAACTTGACGGGGACGGCCTCGTTCTGCTGGCCACCGCCGCCCCCTCCCCGGGAACGTCCGGGGGAGGACGATGCACGGGTGACCTTGGTAAAAGTGGCGGCGGCCCATTCGTTTGGACCCAGGCGAGCCGGAGCGGGTGCAGAGGCGGCCATCAGCTCTCGTCCTCCTGGGATCCACTCTGCAAAAGTTCTTCGGTCAGACCTTCATGGACCAGGTGCAGCTCTTCCACGCCCACTTCATTGTTGGTGGCGTTCAGGTCGGCCAGCTTCAGTTTTACCGGCATGGCACGCTCCAGGGTCCAGGCAATACGGCCTTCACCCGAGAGATCCTGCAACGTGATCTTGACGGTCATCCGCGCGGCCCAGGCCCGATCTTTGTTCACCTTCTGGAAAAAATCCCAGAGATGGCGGGTGGTGGTCAGGCCACGCTTCAAAATCACCGTGGAAAAGGTGGTGCGCCCGACCCGCTGGATCTGCCCCCAGGAGCGGCCCCCCTCGGAGATCACCATGGGCTCCATGGTGGCTTCCAGGCCGGAAATCTCCGAAAAAGCACCCTGGCAGACCAGACGTTCGGCCCCCGGACTCGCACCCAGGGTGGTGGAGCGGAAGTCCACGTGGAAGCGGAAGGCGTGCAGCGGATCCAGACCTTCAGCGGCCATCAGCCCTCCCCGGACAGGTGCAGCTGCCCATTTTCGACGGAGAGCACCACCAAAATCCGCTCGATAGGTGTGGACGCTTTCACCTCCACCTCGACCCGTATACGGCCCTGATCCAGATCCTGCTGGGACATGGTGCTACGGTCACAGCGTACCCGGAAGCCGGCCAGGGCACCTTCCTGCAGAAGGTCCCCGAGCATTTCTTCGACGGCCTGCTGGATTTTTCGCCAGGTCTGCGGCCCAGAAGGCTCAAAGCAGAAGGGCTCACCAATGTGAATCAGGCTGCGACGTACCACCCCCATCAGCCTGCCGACCCCGCCGTTGCGCCAGCTCTGCTCGCGGGAGAGGGTGGTGTCGGAGAGGAGGCGGAAGCCACGGGTGGCCGGACCCAGAACCGTCAGGCGCTCCGGGACTTCTGAGTCACTTTGTGGGCTACCATACAGAATTCTCGGGCTGGGGCGGGGCTCCAGGGCGCGGATGCCCTCGATGGGAAAACCACGAAGGCTGCGGAAGCATCCCTGCTCCAGAGCACCTCGGGCGATCAAGCCGGCCAAAAGGCCATCGGCGGGGGCGATGCCGCCGGGGCGGTTGCGGGTGCGTTCCCCCGCTACCCAGGGCCAGGTGGCCTGGAGCCAGGCCGAAGCGATGCCTCCTCCATCGGGAGATGCCAGGAGTCCCTCCCGTTCCAGACTTTCCAGCGGATTTTTCTCCGCAGGGCTCCCCCGTTCGGCCAGGGGGAGTGCGGCCACCAACATCACGTCGGGACGGAAGCGGGACAGCCAACGGATTGCCTGGCGAAGGGCTTTGCCCCAGCGCTCCCGACCATCAAGCCCGGTACGCGGAGCGCCCGGCACCCGACGCAGGTACTGCGGTGGCACCGGCTCGGCTGGAGGGGCACACTCGACAAATTGAGGAAGAACGACCGGTCCTTCCACGTCGATCACCGGTGTGGTGGGGGCATCTCCCAACAAAGAAGGGAGGTCCGGCAGGCAGACAAGGCTGACTTCGGGGATCCCCAGCAGGTGCCAGAGACCCTTCCACTGCGTACGCTCGTGGGGAGATGGCTGAGGGGTGGATGCCACAAAGCCAGGAAGCAGCTTGTCAATCGCGCTGTCCGCCTCCTCCTCCACCTGCGGAGCAGCCCCCGCGGGTGCGACCGCCACCACCCAGGCCCGAAGGCCACCCTGCGCAAAAAAGTCGCGAACGGCGCCCGAGAGGTAGCTTTCCCAGGAGAGGCTTCCCTCCTGAATCAGGGGCTCGAAGAGTGCGGTGAAGTCGGCGTGGCTCTCCACCACCACAGGGAGGCCCTGAGGCAGAGAGACACCGATCTCCCACCCGAACTCGCGGAGCTGGGCGCGCACCCCTGCAGGCACGTCCCCCGCCCGTACTGTAGCGTAGCCTACAAAGCAGGCGACGTCAGCACGTGCAGGCGCGGCGCGCACACGGGGGGGAGCGATCTCAAATCGCAGGCTGGACCACAAGGCTCAGCGTCCTCCGGCTATTCGAATTCCAGACCCTCAGCGGAGAGAGTCAGCTCTTCGATGGCAACATCCCCATGCGCCTTGGCGGCCAGGGTAGGTCCGGTCCACTTCATCGGCACCGCCCGGACCAACTTCCAGGTTTGAACCGGGGTCATCGCCTCATCCAGAAGCTGGATGGTGACGTCCCGGGCTTCGGCGGATCCACGGACCCGCACCTGGTTGATCCAGTTCCAAAGCTGGCCTGCATTACACAGACCGCGCTTCAGGGTGACGTCGGAGACTTTGTGGAGACCGACCAGCTTCCGAACATGGTTTTCTTTGTCGTTTCCGTAGCGGTACTCAGCCACCATCAGCTCTGTACCCAGACCGGAAACGTCCGAAAAACCACCGAGGGAGCCGTCGCCTTCCACAACCCCGGAGATGGTCACCTTGAAATTAAAGGCACCATAAGGAAATTCGCGTGCGATAGACATGGAAACCTCCAGATACTCTCAGGGCTCTACTGCCGCGCGTCGGCCGTCATCTGGCCGATGCGGAAGATCACGAACTCGGCGGGCTTCACCACCGCCACACCCACCAGACAGACCAGACGACCGTTGTCCAGGTCATTCTGGGTCATGGTGGTACGATCGCAGCGTACAAAGAAGGCTTCCTTGGGGCTGGCCCCGAGAAGTGCGCCGGAGCGCCACTCGTTGTATAGGAAGCTGGAGATGGTGTCCCGGATGTTGGTCCAGAGCGCCTCTCCGTTGGCCTCAAACACTGCCCACTGAGTCCCCCGCTCGATGGAGGCCTCCAGGAAGTTGAAATACCGGCGTACCGACACATACTTCCACTCGGGATCCGAGGTGGTGGTGCGTGCGCCCCAGACGCGGTAGCCGCGGCCGGAGAAGTAGCGCAGGCAGTTCACACCCAGCGGATTGAGCACCTCGTTCTCGGCGAAAGAGATGTCGGACTCGAAGCGGATGGCGCCCCGAACGATCTCGTTGGCCGGGGACTTGAAGACGCCATTCTCCGCGTCGTTCCGGGCAAAGATACCGCAGAGGAAGCCCGAAGGGGGGACATTGATCTCCCGGGGCTGCCGTGCGTCGCCAGCGCGTGCAAGCGGATTTGCGATGGTGACCCAGGGATAGTAGAGGGCGGCCCGGTCAGAGTCGATACCACCGCGGGTGTCGCGCACCTCGGAGACGGTGTCGCCCTTGGCGCTGTCCAACACGGCAATCCGGTAGAGGCCACGTTTGTGGACGTGGGTGAGGATCGCCTGACGGATAGCGGCGGCGCCGTCCTGCTCGGTGTGGCCGGGAGCGGCGACGATGGAGATGTCCTCCACCCGCTCAAAGGCGGCCAGAGCGGCGGTATAGGCCGTAGAATCCGGCTGGGATCCGTCGTCACCGCCGGTCAGCGCGTGGACGCCGCCGGAGCCCAAAAGTGCGGTACGCAGGGCCGACCAGGTTTCGGTGGCATTGACGGTCACGCTCACCTGGTTCTGAAGCTGCTCCAGGCGGCGGGCGGGCGCGGCGGGAAGCACATTGCCCACAAAGCGGGGATGCGCAGTATGGTAGCCCAAACCTTCAAAAGTCTGCACGTTGCCGTCGGCATCGACTGCCGTAAGGGTGAAGGTACAGACCTCGCCGGTGGTGGGCGCAGTCGCTGCGGCATCCGCCGTGTCCTTCCATCCGGTGGCGCTGAGCACCACTACTGTGGAAACACCGGTTGCAACAACCGTTCCAACCGGAAGGCCAGCGATGGCACTGCCGGAGACGGGGCTACGCTGCTCGGTGATGCGCACAGAGCCGTTGCCTGCGGCGCCGGGAAAGCGGCCCGCAATCAGCACTTTGCCGGAGTCCAGCGAGGCACCAGAAGTGCCGTCGTCCATGGCACCGCCGGCCTTGAAGGCCCGGGAGACATAGAGGCGGGAGCCCCCGTTCTCGAAGTAGGCCTGGACGGCAAGAGCCAGGTAGTTCCGGCCATCTTTGCCAGAGCCGAAGTCCAGGTCGGCAGAGCCGCCATAGATCCGCTCGAAGTCGGCGACGGAGGTGAGCAGCTCCGGAGTGCCGGAAGCGGGCCCACGACGGGTGGGGCCCACAAAGGCAGTGGTGCTGGTGCTTACGCCCTCGATAGATTTCGAGCGGAAGCTGGTTTCTTCAATGTAGACACCGGGTGCGAGGTACTCTGCCACGGCCTAGCTCCTGGGAAGGTCGAAGAGGATGGACTTTTGCTCGCCAACCCGAAGCGGGAGGCGCTGGGAGGGGGAGACCAGAGCGTTCCGTCGGGTCCAGAGGTCGTCTGGGTCCGGCAGACGCAGCCGTCGACCTGTAGCCAGATCGGTGGCGGCGCGCTCGAAAACAATTTGAATTCTCAGGGGGGTGTCCGCTTCCAACACTGCAGCACTGCCATCGCCAGCCCGAAAGAGGGGAATTCCCGGAACAGGGAGCAGCGCCTCCCCCAAAGCGGAGGTGAGGCTATTGATGGAGGTGAGGCCGGGCGCTCCGGAGCGCACCAGGACACCCTCCAAAGGGGTACCCTCCGGGAAAGCCGGGGTTGGCGCCAGACGAACCCGGACACGCGCCATTCCCCAGCCGGGGCGGGTGGGCGCCAGGGGTCCAGGCGGCATGGGGACCACCAGGGGCTTGAAGAGGTCGTCGGTGCGGCTTTTGGGAGGGCGGGGAATCGCCAGGGAGAAGCGACGGGACTGCCAAGCGCCCGTGCGAGATCGCACCGTTACATCCAAGGTAAAAGCGCGGGCGGCGGGGGTGGAGGCAGGCGGCGCCAGAAAGGACTCGGTGAGCGCGGTCAGGCGCGGCTCCTCGGCCAGAACCCAAAGGCCCGAGCGGTTGGGAAACCAGCGACAACCTCCCTCTTCCACCACTTCGAGGCCGTCCGAAATGGTGGCGCCGGTGCAGGGATCCACAAAACGTACAGCGGCGATGTAGCGATTTTCGATGGGCCGGGCGGTCATGTGCCATCCCCGGATAAGGTCATGCGCGTTGCGACAACCGGTGGAGGATCAGCACTTGCATCGCCAACTTTCACGACGCGCGCCACATAGCAGGCCGAGATGCGGTAGCTGGGATCCAGGGCATCCCAGATGCGCATGAGCGTCTCGATGGGAAGCTCCACAGGCAGCAGCTGCACCGCCTCGTTGGCGCCCCAGCCTCCCTGGGTGGTCAAGAGCGCGCCATCCAAAAGCGGCATGACATGAAGCTGGCGGAGTACCCAGGCAAAAACGGCATGTTCGGCCATGGCGCTGGAGGACCACACCGAAACCATCCAGTGTAATTCCAGGGAAACCACACCATCGGGCGGGGAGATTCCCGGGCGGATCATGCGGGCATGTTCGGAGTGGGTGACGCGGTAGAGGTAGAGGGTGACCGCGACATCCGACCCAGAAGGATCTTCAAAATTGGCAAGTTGGCCGCTGGAGATCACCCGGAAGGTGCAGGGGTGGAGCGTACGCAGCACGTCCGGATAGCTGGCCTGGAGGTACAGGCGCAGAGACTCTCCGACGGATTGAATGGCGAACAGGTTGGCCAACGGACCTTCTGGAGCGTTGCGAGCGTAGCACGTTGAGGGGAGGGGAGGTCAAGGGGGTCGGTCAAATTGTGTAGAGAGGGAGGGGGAGGGGGAGGGGGATAAGGGGAGTTTTTTCGATACCCGGAAAGGCGCGTGCGGCCCGAGCGCCGCAGGCGCCCTTCGGGGGGCCGCAGACTCGCATCAGTTTAGCTCACCTAAACTGAGGAAAAAGTCCCAGGCGCGTCAATACGCAGCCAGTTCAAGGCTTTCCGGAGCCCGTCCTCTCGGTGCCCCGTGGTGCTTGATATCCTGTGGGGGCGGGAGAGGAACCATGTGGATCGGGATGGCGATGTGGGCGGGCGGTGCCGCATGGGCGATGGACGGTGGAGAGCCACGGGAGGAGGTGAGGGAAGTGCCGGTATACCCTGCCCTGTCTGCCATCCAGACCCCCACCCTGGGCACCTTGATCCAAATCCCCGGCGGCACTTTTGGCATGGGCAGCCCGATCAGTGAGAGTGGCCGGGATAGCGACGAAGGTGCAGAAGGCCCCCACGTTGTCACGCTCTCCCCCTTCTGGATCATGGAGCGGGAGGTCACGCAGGCCATATGGCAGGCTGTCGTACAAGAGGCGGCCAGCTCAAACTCTGGTCCAACCTCTGCTTTTGCGGAATGTGGCGGCGACTGCCCCATGGACCGGGTGTCCTGGTGTGATGCGGTCTGGTTTGCCAACGAACTTTCCCGGCAGGAAAGGCGGACACCTGCCTATGAGCTTCCGGCTGCTTTTGGGCTTGGGCTGGACGACGAAGCCTGCAACGGCCTGGACGATCAGGTTGTGCAGAAGCTGGATGTCAACGGCTACCGCCTGCCGACGGAGGCGGAGTGGGAGTACGCCGCTCGGGGAGGGGAATCTTTTGTGTATGCAGGCAGCAACAGGCCGGGTGCCGTGGCATGGTTTGGCCGGAACAGCAAAAACGACCCGCACCACACATGCAGAAAGGGCCGGAATGGCTACGGTTTGTGCGATATGACCGGCAATAT
>CAITDR010000300.1 GCA_903891165.1 uncultured Pseudomonadota bacterium | reverse complement strand
TTCTCCATCCGGCTCAGGTCCTGCTCCAACGACTTCTCAAGTGCGTCGTTTTCATCGTCATCGCGCGACTGCGCGGATTGTAGAATGAGCTTATCCTGATTTACTTTTTTCCGGAACTCATGCAGGTTGCTGCCATCTCTATAGAGCGCAGCAGCACTGCCGATCACGCCCAGACCGGGCACAAAGCGAGAGGCGACGCCCGCCCCCAACTCCAATGCCCCGGTGACCAGCGCCCGCTTCGTCTTGCCGCGCTTCCGCTCGCCCATCATCTTTTTGCCCGGGCTCGCCTCCCGGCGCAGCTCGCGGGTGACGTCCAACAGCTCATCGCCATCGGCGTAGACCCCCATGCCGCCTGCAACCGTGCCGGATGTAGTCCCCGTCAAACCGTCCCAGCCCGTAAAGGCGGTCTCGGCATCCCACGCCTCCACCGTGTTGCCATCCGCATCCAGAATGGGATTTCCGGCAGAGTCCGTCAGCTCCTTGCTGCCACTGGACAAAAGACCCTTGCCTCCGTCCCACTTGCCAACCCACCCATCCTTCTGGATATCCCCGATGCCGCTGTTAATGGCAACACCCGCGGTGACGATGGTCACGGCGCCGGCGATGTCAGAGATGATCTCCATCGGATCGCCCGCTTTGTCCAGCTCTTCCATCAGCTCTGCACGCACCTTCTGGGTGCGGTAGAAAGCCCGCTGGTTGGGGGTGCCATACTTGCCCGTGCGGAGGGGCGCCGGGATAATGGCCCAGAATTCGGCCTCGCGCTCTTTTTTGCTGAGCCCCACTGCCTTGAGATCTTCGTCCAAGGCCACCATTTTCTTCAGGCCCTGCCGCATCAGCTCGGGCAGGGTAGGATCCTTCTCGGCGGCCTTGAAGACCAGGCGGCGCAGCTCTTTGTCCGAGCCATTGGCCGGGAATTGGCTGAAGTAGGGCCCGATCTCGACGACCAGGGCCGCATGGCGCTGGCGCAGCGCCTCCAGCTTGTTGGCGTCCTCGTTGATTTCCGCTTGTTCGGCCTGCTCGGCCTGATCCATCACCCGCTGTTCTTCTTCGGTCAGCGGGCCGTTGGGGTCTCCCTCCAGCTCCCAGACGCCCAGCGCCATTTCCGCCGCCTGCACCGAGGCAAGCTCGGGTCCGGTCACATCCTCCTCGGTCTCCTCCCAGCGCTGGGGCGGATCGGTGAGGGGGAGCTTCACCGGCTCCTCGGTCGCCAAGCGTACGGCCTTCACGCGGCCTTTGGTCATCAGGCGGACGGTCTTGAGAAAGGGCGCCCAGGATCCGGCGAGGGGGCGCAGGTAGAGGATGTCTTCCTGGATCCAGGCCTGACCTTTGACGATTTTGCTGTCCTTGGGCGAGCCACGGCGCAGCTTCTGACCAGCGCTGGCAACCACACCTTTCAAATCTAACAAAAATAGGGGCCGGAGGTCACGGACCTTGGAGTGCACCTGGAAGTGCATGATCTGGTTCTTCTTGGCCATGGCCTTCAGACGCGAGATCTTGCCGGGAATACGGGCGGGCAAGCGCAGCTTTTGGAGGAAGGCATCCTTCAGCCCGGCCTTCTGGGCAGCCTTGAGCGCCTCCCGCTCTTTGGCTTTCTCCTCTTCGGTCGGATCTTTCTTGCCCTTGGGGTCGGGGACTTCCTCTTCCTCTTCCTCCTCTTCCTTTTCTTTGGGCTTCTTCCCCCCGCCAGAGCTGTCCGAGAACTCCTGTTCGTCCTCTTCCTTCTTCTTCTTTTTCCCCCCGCCGGAGCTGTCCGAGAATTCCTGTTCGTCCTCTTCCTTCTTCTTCTTTTTCCCCCCGCCGGAGCTGTCGGACACTTCCGGCTCCTCCTCCCCCTTCTTCTTCTTCGGCTTGTCCTCCTCCGGCTCCTTGCCCTTGGACAGGTTGCCGAATTCGATAGTCACGCTGCTGGCAATCCCGGCTTTGGCCTTGGAAAGATCCAGCTTGCCGGTCTTGATCTTCAGCCGGACGCTCTCCTTTTCCAGAACTTCAAAGGGGCCTTCCGCCAACACGGTGCGGCCTTCCCGGTACTTTTTGTCAATCTTTCCGTCGGCGAGGCTCATGTAGAGCACGCCAACGGCGTTGTCCTCGGCAGCCAGGAACATCCACTTGCCGGTATCCCCGGCTGCCAAACGCAACAGGTTGCTCAGCGACTTCCGACGAAGTTCAATCGACATGGGAGCTCCTCAGGCCTTGGCGAAGCGGAATTTGATGCCCAGCTCCGCCGAAACGGCAGCGAAGTCAAAAGCAGTGGTGTTGGAAAGCTCGACCCCACCGGGGACAATGCAGCGGTAGTCGCCCTCTGCCGATATGACCTCGCCCGCAAGGCGGATGGCGGCTTCGAGTGTGGCCCCCGGCTTGGAAAGGGCCATCAGCGGCGCACCGTCGATCGCCGCGGCGAAATACACAAAACGTCCGGACTCGCCCTTCTGGAGTGCCGACGCGCGCCCCTTCAACATGCCGCGCAGGCGCACCACATCCGCCGCACTGGGCATCTTGCGGGCGGGAGCGGCCCCGCTGGCCGGAACGGGCCCCCCTGCAGGTGCCACGGGGGGGACATCGTCGGCTTCGGCTTCCACTTCGACCACCACTGCCGTCTCAAAGACCGCAAAGGCAAAGCCAAGATCCTCTTGGAGGAGGCGGAGCAGGTCCTTGCTGTGCCCCTTCTCCACCTCCAGCAGAAGGTGGCCGTCCAAATCGTAGGAGGCCCGCCCGGTGTAGACCGGCCGACCGTCCAGCAGATAGCCGAGAGCGGCCACGGAGTCCGCACCACCGGGCAGCAGGTCGAAGACGGGCAAAAAGTCTGGATCACCCGCCACATAGAGGAAGTCCCAGGACTCGGGAGAGTCCTGCAGGCGGTTCAGAAGCTCCCGCTGAAGGGGAAAGGGATCGGCAACCGGCACTTCCGGCTCAGCGTCGCTCACGACGCTGGTGTCGTCGCGAAGGCCAGCGAGGTAGTCCGAAAGGGCCGTCAGGTGTTTGCCAGCTGCAACCTCGGTCCGAAAGACAAGGCGCTCGGCATCGGCATCCCAGGACAGCTCGCCCGAAATCACCGGCCCCTCCGATGCCGCAGAAAATGCCTGCAGCTCCGAAAATGGAGGTGCATCTTCAAAAAGCGCAAGCCGAGGACTACCTTTCTGGACACCAAACAGGTAGGTCCAGCTAGCGTCGGGATCGGCTTGAAGCTCAGTCTGGGCTTCGGCGAGGCGGTCAGCGAGTTCCAAAAAACCTCCAGTTCGCCGTTTTAAAACGGCCCCTCAGGCATAACCCGGACCGGTGCAACTGTGTCTTGACCAGTCAAGGGTGGAACGAATAAATGCGGGCGCTCGGCAGTTCTACGGAGCCAACCCCGCACCGCTCAGTCCGCCTTCTTGTACAGTTTCTCGCCCTGCTCGATAAATCGCTTAAGACAGGACTTCAGCGTATCCAAAGACTCCCGCAAAAGGAAGAGCTGGCGACGGGCCTGCTCCACCTCCTGAAGATCCAACCCCGGCTGCAGCCGGTCCCGGCGCTTGTTGAGGGTCTTCAGGTCATCCTTGAGCCGCGAGATCGCCTTGCGAATGCGCTCCAATTGCTGCTTGGCCGGTGCCCGAAGGGCCTGGAGAGAGGCCCGCACTTCACTGCGGGCGACCGGTGCGCCGTCCTGACGGAAGCGTCCGCTGCCCTCGTAGCGGGGCAGCTCGGGCATCAGTGCCGATGTTTCCTCCTCAAAGGCCGGATACTTCTGAAGTTCGATGCCAAACTCCACCAGGGTGGGCACATTCACCAGCTCCGGAAGGGTGCCCAGGTCCACACGGCGGCCATTCACCTGCTCCTGGAGCCCGTCGATCAGCTCCGTGAAGGTCGGTTGTGCCGCTTCCACCGCAGCACGTAGACTTTCCGCCTCCTCCAACCAGCGTTTTACATCGGCATCCGCCTCCGGGTCGCGCTCCTTCTGGATCCCGACCAGCGCAGCGTCGGCCTTGTCCAGGTTCCGAAGGGCCATCGCCAGCTTTTTGGGCACCAGGATCCGCGTCGCCAGGTAAGCGCGCAGCGGGCCGTGAAGCGCCTCCAGCTCGGGGCTGCCGGTGGGTGCCTCGGTCAAAGCCTCCAGGTCCTCGGCCTTTTCTTCGGCCTCCGCCACCAGCTCGGAAAGGCGGGTGAGGAAGGCCGCAAGCACCTCGGAGCTACGGAAGATCCCGAAAGGACGCCCCGGCTCGCGGTTTCCGGGCGGGGCCGTCCCCGAAAGCTGCTGGTACAAGGTACGAACGGCCGCAAGCTGCGCGATGATGGACGGCTGCAGCTTCGACGCCTGCTCCAGGCTCTCCAGGGCAGCGCTGACCTCCTCGCGATCCTCGGGGCTGGTGTCCGCCAGGATCCCTTCCAGGCTACGCTTGGCCGCTTCTGCCTGTTTGGCGTAGGCAAAAATGGCCTTCTGGCGTTCGGCAGACTCCACTTCGAGGGCCTTGAGCTTGGCCAGCTTGCTGTTGGAGTTTTTCCCCTCCGCCTTCAACTTCTGGACATCTTTGCCGTAGGAAACCGCTTCCGAGGCGGTCTTCCGACCTTTTTCAAACAGGTGCTCCTGCTCGATCGCCACCTTGGCGGCGGCCTTCCAGATCTTGCCGTGGGCGGGGTTGGTGAATTGATCGGCAATATCGCCGGGTTTGGCCTCCGCCAACTTCCTCACCCGCCTGCCCACCCGCGCCAGAAACTCCAGCTCGGGGCCCAGTCCGATCAGGTCGGACTGTATCTTGGCCAGAACCCCACGGACTTCCTCCTTTTCTGCGTCGGTCACCTCCGCCGGATCCAGGCTGGCGATGGCCTGAAGGGTGGCCGGCACCTGCCCCAACAGGGCCGCCCGCTCCTTTTCCAGCTTCTCCAGCGCCTCTTTCCCCTCTTTGTAGCTGGCCTTCATGTCATCGGAGGGGGAGAGACCGCGGAAAATGTGATCCTTAAGCTGTGCCTCCAACACCTCCAGGGTCCCCCGCAGCTCGGCCACGGTGCCCAGGAACTGCTCCTGGCGCTGGTCCACCCTCTCTTGACAGGTCAAGAGCAGAGGATCCCCGGCAAGTACCCAGGGAATCCGAGGACGAAGCTCCTCTTCCTCCTCCTCGGTCAGCGCCGTCTCCGAGGGGCCCAACTGATCGGGCGCACGCTCGGCGTGCACGTTGGTCAACGCGGTGATCAGCTTTTGGAGTTCATCCAGGGCCCGACCAATATCCGCATCTTCCGGCTTTTTCGCCCGAGCCTGGGCCACGGTCTTGGCTTGGGCCTCCAGCCAGGCCAGCGCCGCGTCGCGGGCCTGCACCAGGCGCGCTTTGGCCCGGCGGGTCAGCACCGAAGGGACTTCGTCGTCGGCCCCTGTGCGCAGCGCCTCCTGGTAGAGGGTGGCGGCCTCCTCACACTCCTTCACCAACGCAGCCTGCTGGGCGGTGCGTTTTTTGAGCTTTTTGGCGAGCTTTTTGGGGAGCTCCGGCTCATCGTCCTCAGCCAGGTCCTCAACCTCCAGGCCATCGTCTTCCTCAGGGTCGTCCTCCTCCCCCTCCAAGCCGTCGTCTTCGTCGAGATCCAGAAGGTCATCGCCGGGAAAGTCAGGATCGCGCAGGTCTTCGTCGTTCCACCCCAGCGCCCGGAAATAGTCCATGGCATCCAGATCGCCGTCCTTCACCCCCTGGATCAGCGCCGCCTGCACATCGTCGACCGACCCCTCCTGCTTGCCCAAAAAGCGGGCGCGGGCCTTGGCTTTGGCCGTACCGGTGCTCAGAAGCTGCTCTTTGGATGGCCCGGCCTCCTTCTTGGACGGGGCCTTTTTCTTCCCTTTGCGCTGTTCCTTCAGGAGTGCCTCCAGCTCGTCGCTGTCCTCCATGAAGTCGTCCAGACCGTCGTCGTCGTCACCGTCGTCCTTCTCGCCGTCGTTGCCTTCCTGGCCACCTTCCGAAGTCCCCTCCCCGGGCTGCTCATCCGAACCCCCTTCCGAGCCGCCCTCCTCCCCTTCCTCAGAGGGCAGGCCGTCGTCCGATTCCTTGGTGGATTCCGGCTCTTTTTCCGAATCCGTCCCCTTGGGGGCTTTGTCCGTGGACCCGGGTGCTTCGCCAACTTCCCACTGAAAACCCGCATCCACACCCAATTTTACGGTTGCGAGGGCGATCTTTCCGGTCTTGACGTGTAAATAGAAGGTGCCCTTGGCCAGGGAATAGTCGCCCTTTGCCTTGACTTCCCGCCCCTCGGCCACCGCCTTGTCAATCTTCCCCTTGGCGAGACTCAGAAAGAGCACCGGAGGCTCGTTGCCGGCCTTCGACAGATACAGCCACTTTCCGGTGGCACCCTCTTCCAGCTTTGCGATGTTCGCCTTCGATTTTTTGCGAAGTTCCTTGGACATGGTTCCTCTCAGACTTTGGCAAAGCGGAAGCGGAAGCCCAGCTCCGCAGCCACCATGGCGGGGTCAAATGCGGGACTTTCAGAAAACTCGATGCCACCGGGCACCAGGCAGCGCCAGGCGCCCTCGGCCGCCACCGTGGCGCCGGCGCGGCGCATGGAGGACTCCACCTCTGCCCCCGGCTTGGACAGCACCAAGAGCGGCTGGCCGTCCGCCGCAAGGCCGAAATACACAAATCGTCCGGTCTCGCCTTTTTGAATCTGGGCGGATCGGGCCTTGAGCATTCCCCGGAGGCGCACGACGTCGGCGGGCGAGGGAAGGCGCGGTGCCTCGGGGGTGGGCGCGGCGGCTGGTGCAGGTGGCGGGGCCTTCATCGCCACCTTCAAGCTGTCAAAAGCGGCAAAAAAGGGCGCGTAGTCCGCCTGGAGGAGGCCCGTGGGATCACCGCCCTCGTGCACCTCCAGAGAGAGCTGATTGTTTCCGTCGAAGGCGGCAAAGCCGGAATAGACCTCCCGGCCATCCAGCAGGTAGGACAGCGCCACCAAAGGGTCCGGATCTTCGGGGCGAAGCTCCAACACCGGCGACTTTCCCAGCCCGGAAGGCACATAGAGGAAAGACCAGGGCTCAGAGGCAAGCTGGAGGGCCGCCAGGAATCGCTGGAGGATGGGGTAGGGATGTGGAGCTTCTTCCTCCTCTTCCTCGTCATCCCGAAGGAGACGGTAGCGCCGGCCCGCCGCCGAGAGGTAGCTTTCCAGCGCCGCCCGTGTGGCCGCGGGGCCGGAATCGACCTCTACGACCAGGCAGTCTCCCGGAATATCCCAGGACAAGCTCCCTAGAACGAGGGGGCCGTCCGCCGTCGCACGGAGCGCCCGCAACATCGGAAGGGTCGGGGAGTCGGCCGCCGGGCGGAAGTCAGGTTGTCCAGACTTGAGGTGAAACGAAAAAGACCAGGATATTTCTTTATCTTCCACAAGCTCAGCGAGAAAGGGGGCAAGCGGATCACCGGGCAGCACAGCGCCTCCAGAGGAGCCGGGAATGTAGCGCGGCAGCGCCCCGGTGGGCACCCGAGATGCACAAACCGGCACATTCATACGTACGCTCCCACAGAAGCCAAAAGGGCCCCGCCGGAGCCCCTCTCAGCGGGCGTCTAAGGCCACCAAGGCGGAGGCCGCCATCTGCCGAACGCCGGGATCGGGATCCTCTTTGGCGGCGGCGGTCAGGGCCGGGCGCGCCAGGGGATCTTGGAGGCGGTAGAGCTGAACTGCAGCTTCATAGCGGATCTTGGGGCGGCTGTCCGCGCGAAGTACCTGGCCCAGCACCTCGATGCGCCCCGGAATCGGGCTTCCCGCCAGGGCCTCCACCGCGGCACTGCGCACCCCGGGCATCGGTGCGTGGAGTGCCTGCTCGATGATCACCGGGTAGCCGCGGGGGTCAGAAAGAGCCAGCAACGCCGAGATTCCCGCCCGGCAAGCATCCACATTCTCGGGATCCTGGAGCTGCAGAAGTGCCGCCACAAAGGGATCCCCCTCCGCCAACTCCGCCTCCGTCTGCACCGCAACCACACGTCCCTCCCGGATATTGACGGTAACACGCTCCAGATCGGCGCGCTGGGCCGCCAGACGCCAGTAGAGCAGCTCGTCGCCCTGAAGCCGTGGCGGCTCCTTCACCGGAGAGGCACCGGCGACACCCACCTCCAGAAAAAGCATAGACAGACGCGCCAGATCCTCGGCGCCTCCTAACAGCGGACGCAGCTTCAAAAAGGCCTCGGTCCCCTCCAGGCTCCGGTTCCCCTCCCGAAGCACCCCGCGGACCCGCGACCCCTCGGAGAGCACCCAGCACTCCGCATCGGGTGCACCCGCAAGACGACAAGGATCAGCACTTTCCCAAGGCGCTACCCAGCACAGATCCGCCCCCCACGCCAACAGTATCGCCCAAAGTAGCCTCATCCGGGGGCCAGGAGGGGATAGGGCTGTGGCTCCCCCTCAACCCGGGCCAGCGGCTCCTCGGGCGCAAAAGCGCAGCGCCAGTCCACCAGAAGGCCTGCAAAAAGATCCGGGAAAGAAACCATCAACTCTGTCTTTTTCGCGACCAACACATCATACTGCTCACGATGGACGCGGATGTGGTGCTCAACCACCGAGCCATCCCGCGCATCCCCAGGAGAGGCAATCGCAAAAATCCAGCTATCCCCTTCTCTCTTCACGAGCCAGGCATCGGTACGCCAGTGGAGAAGGTCCAGGCCCAGGCCCGCCAAAAGCTGCATCTTGAGGCACTCAAAAAGCCCGTCGTCCAAGCCTTCTTCCCAGATCAGAAGGCGCTCCCGAAGGGCGGGCAGGCCAAAAAGGCAACGCTGGCGGAAGGCCGGGGCCCAGGCCCGCACCATGGGGGGCGCGGCCAGTTCCATATTCCGCTGGAAGGAGGCCTGGACTTCTGCGGCAAGCTCCTTCCGATGAAGCAGGGCACGCTGCGGAAAAATCCCCAGCCAATGCCCGCGATCGAAGTCGGTGTAGAGCATGGTCGGCTCCACCACCACACTGCGGCCACAGTGGGGACAGGCAAAACGCTGGAACTGGCCGGAGAGGATGGCGTCGCGTACCTCCGGTGCACGGGTCACATGGAGGCCCCAGAAGAGGTCGGTGGAGAAGCGACCGCCACAGAATCCGCAGCTAATGTCATAGGGGGCGGTGGTACTCACAAACTATGCCGAGGCCCCGTTCCGATCCTGAGTGCCCATACCCCCGTCGGTGCCGCCAAAGGACCCTCCTCCTCCGCCCCCGCCGCCCCCACCCGCCGAAGGCAACGGGTTGCTGGGATGAACGTTGCTGTCAAACCATGCGGCCGTCGCCGAGTCCCGACCGCGCAATTTGGTGCCGGGATCCTTGCCATTTACGTCGGGATGATCGGAGTAGTAGCAGGCATAGGCCTCGGCAAACCACTCGCCAGGAGCGCGGAACTGGTAGGCGCTGACACCAAACTTCTCGCGACTCTCGGCGAGGTAGGAGACGTAGTTGTCTCCGCCATAAGATTGATGAAAGCGGCGGTTTCCGACGGTGCCCTGCTTGCGACCGTACCAGGGGCTGGCCCCGGAAGTCCAAAGGTCGGTGGTGAGGATACCCTGGATGGCGGCGGGGGCGGAGGCGTCGGCAGCGGGGGTGTCGTTGGCGACGGTGCCAGCGGTCTTCAGCTCGGCCAGGGCGGTGTTGAAGTCTTTCCGCTCCTTTACAACTTTGACCATCGTTTTTTTCCAACCTTCCGCCTTGGCATCACTACCGAGGCTGCCCCCGGCGGCGATCAGACCATCCACCATGGCTTCGGGGCTGCCAAAACTCTGCCACTGGCCCGCATTGGTGGCGGTGGTGGCATAGCCCTTGGAAGCGCCAATTTTGGCATCCACCGCATGGCCGATCTCATGGCGGACCACCGTATCAAAAAGGTTGACGTTGCTGTGGAGCCCCGCGTCCTTTTCTCCCCCTGCACCGTCCGAAACCATAATCTGGCCGTAACTTCCAGTCTTGTTCAGGTCTGCCCCATAGCCCACCACCGCTTGGTTGCTGCCGCCCGAGTAGTAGCCCGAGCCGGGCCCGCCGCCGTCGCGAAGGAGCATGTCCAGGCGATCGTTGTCCTGGACCGCCGAGGGAGGAAGCTGCTCCAAAATCGGCCAGAGACGCCGTAAAGCCGCCGGTGTCCATGCGTTGCCCTCCTTGCCGCCAATTTTGATGCGGAAGCGCTTCCGAAGGAGCTCCTGCATCGCCAACACTTCGGTATCGGGGAGCCGATCAAAAGCGGCTTTTTGTGCGGCCGGGTCGCTGATCTGGCCGGTGGCCGCCCCCACCTTGGCCCAGCTCACGGTGTCCTTCTGAGCGTCGGGAAGGTTCTCTAAAAGGCGAAGGAAGCGAGGAAAACCCATGGCCACCACCGAAGGCTGGATCATGGAGTAGGGGCGACCGGCCAGACCCTCCATCGCCGCGGTGGCATCGGCATCGGTGATTTCCCAGTCCAGAAGATCATAGTCCAGTTT
>CAITDR010000299.1 GCA_903891165.1 uncultured Pseudomonadota bacterium | reverse complement strand
GGCCAGAAGGTCCGTCGCCACCACACGCATGTGTGCATGAGAAAATCCGCCGCTATCCAGCATCACCCCCGCCACCCCCTGCGGATGGTCGCGCAACACCGTCTGCGCCAGAAGGGCCCCGCCCGAAACCCCCCAGAGGTACCACTCCGTATAGCCCAAGGCCCCCAAAACCAGAGGAACATCGGCCGCCCGACGGGCATTGTTGAAGGCCCCCAGGTTCACGCCCGCCCCGACCAGGCGGTCATGGCAGCGGCCATAGGCATCGAGCTGCACCGCAAAACGTACCGCATCCGACTCCTGAAAGACCGCATCCACATCGGCCAATTCCGGGCATCCTAAGAAGGGCATGGCCCCAAAACTGCCGCGCTCGGAAAAGAGCACCAGATCCCGATCCTCGTTCAGCGCCGAATAGGGGCCCGAGGGGCCAAAAAGGGAGGCCAGATCAAAAACATCTGCCCCCGGACCACCGGTAAAGAGCACCAGCGGCGGCCCGAGAGAGGCCACCGTGGCCGGAAAAACCGCCGTAGAGAGGGTGATGGTGGGGCCGGAGCTTTCCGTCTCGGGTGCCTCCACCCTTCCACAGGTTGCCCCCGGCAAATCCTGCGGGCAGGCCGCCGGTTTCACCACAATCGGCTCCTCCAAGGGCACCGAATCCGCAGGCTTTCCCGCTTCACAGGCGGCAAACAAAAGAACGATCCACATAGACACCTCGAAGCGCAGGCTAACGCGCCTTCCAGAACCCGGAGGAAGGCTCCTACAGGCTGTCCACCCCCGCCGGAAGGGCGCCCCCCGTCACAAAAGCCTCGACCGTCGCCGTAAAGCGCTCCGGCGCCTCCAGGTTCCAGACATGGCCCACCCCACGCACCAGGCCGCCCCTTGCCCCCGCGATGGCCGCGACAAGTGTACGCGCCTGCCGACGTGCCAGATAGGTCTCCTGATCGCCCACCAGGATCAGGGCCTCGGCGCGCTCGGGAAGCGGCACCGTCACCAGCGCATCCGCCACACGGCGGTTGAAGTCAGGGCGCAGCCCCAGCACCAGATCGTCGTGCAGCATCTCCCGATACTGTCCGGGCACCTTAAACTGGTCAAAGGTCTGCCGCACCAGCATCTCCAACGGCATCCAGGCCAGCATCCCCGCAGTCACCCGCGTCAGCCAAGCGAGGCCCGCCCCCAGGCCCGAGGAAGCCCCGCTTACCAGAAGGCGATCCACCCGCTCCGGGTGCACCTTGGCCAAGCCCAGCGCCACGGCACCCCCCAAGGAAGAGCCGATCACATGGGCCTTGCGACCCGGCGCGCGCTCCTGCAGAAGCGCCGCCACCCGCGCCACCGCGTCCTCCATCAAAAATGGCCCCAGATCCACACTCTTTCCCTGCTGCGGCAGGTCCGGTGCCAGGCAGAAGTAGCGCCCCGAAAGCGCCTCCAGCTGCGGCGCCCATTGGAGCCCACTCAGACCACCACCGTGAAGAAACAGGAGCAAAGGGGCTGCGGGATCACCCGCTTGGTGGAGATACATCGGCGTTAACTCCCCGTCCCCATCGCCATCCGTCGCCCCGCCTCGGTCATCCCATCCACCGGCAACCTCCGTCCTGCCGTACTCTTAGCATAAATGCAGCGCCCTTCCCACATTTTTCCGTTGCAAAGGCGACGAACGACGCCCCAAAAGGGGTGCCCTCGAAGGGAGGAGGGGAGGGGGATAAGCCCGGCACACTCCACACCCGCAAAGGCGCGTGCGGCCCGAGCGCCGCAGGCGCCCTTGGGGTGGCATCCCGCCACGAGACAACCTGGACAATATACTTTTCAGACTGTCTGAAGAGTAGCTTGCAAAAGCACACGATCTGCCTATTATGCTATAAAAAGCTTTACTCTCCATAAGTTCACTACAAGAGGACGACTGCTGAGACGCATGCAGCAACCCGCGCCTGGGCGCCACCCCCTGCCCGGTCGGATAGAGTACCCCATGCCCATTCCCTCCATCGGCCACGATTTTTTGTTGTGGTACGCCCCCGGACTCCGGAGCGCCCCCGAGGCCCGGCGGTGGATCCAGGCACCACCCCCCGCCAGTCCCCATGCCCTGGCCGCTCTGCAAGCGCTGCTAGCGGCGGTGATCGCGCACTTCCCGCTGGAAGGCCCCACCTGGATCGACGACCCCGCCCTCAACCTCGACCTCGGCACCCTGGGCCTGCTGGTGGAGCACCCGGCCGCGCCCGCACTACGCAGCTTCCTATACGACAACGCACCCGCCCTGGGGCTGGTCTGCTGCGATCTGACCGCCGATGTCCTCCATTGTTGTGATGGAACGATGGTGGAGCGGGCGCTGGGCGACTGAACCTACTTCCGCCTCGGCCGCCCCCGCCGCCCCCCCGGCAACGGCGCCTCGCGCTGCTCCCGCTGCGGTGGGCGCTTCGTCGCATCCGGGGCCACCTTGGGCATGGTCGCCTTCCGCGCCTTCACACGGCGCTCCTCCTCCTCCCGCGCATCCTTCCGGGCCACCGCCGCTTCCCGGGCCCGGGGGCCACGCAGCGCCTCGCCGGTGTCCAGGCGAGAGCCGCCCGCCAGACGTTTGATCTCAGCGGCCATCTCCGTATCAAAGGGCGTGATCAGGTTGATCACCCGCCCGCCCGGACCCCCCGCCCGACCCACACGGCCGATCCGGTGCAGATACTCAGAAGGGCGCGGCGGAAGCTCGTAGTTCAGCACCCACTTCAGGTTATCGATGTGCAGGCCACGACCACCTAACTCCGTCGTCACCAGAAAACGTCCGTCGCCCTCCCGGAAGGCTTTCATCGCCGCAACCCGCTCACGCGGCAGCATCCCCCCCTGCACAATTTGCAGGCTGTGGCCACGCTCGCGAAGAGCCGTGGCCACCTCGGCCGCCGTCTCCCGGCGGTTGCAGAAGAGGATGCCGCGATCCTCTTTGGGCAGCTCGGAGAGCACATCGTGGGTGGCGTCCAGGCGCTCCTGGGTGCGCACATTCAGGTTCTGCACCTTCACCTTGTCCGGCGCCGAATGGGCATCTTTGGAGAGGAGAAGCACCGGCTTCTCCGGACGGGCCAGCATCATCTGCCGCATGGGCTCGGGCAGGGTGGCGGAGAAGTAGCAGCGTGGAAAATCTCCAGGCTGATCCATCAAAAATTCCAGATCAGGGCGCTGGCCGGGAGAGAGAAGTGTGTCCGCCTCGTCCACCACCAACATCCGAAGATCGGTTAGATCGATGCGGGCTTCTCGCACCATCGTGGCAATCCGCGTAGGGTTGCCCACCAGGATGTCCACCGGGTCTACGAGGCGGCGGTTCACCTCGGAAGGCAACATGCCGCCGTTCACCCCGCGCACCCGCGCCCGCACCCCATGGCTTACGCTCTTCAACACTTTTACGGTCTGATCGACCAGCTCGCGGGTGGAGGTGAGCACCAGGGCGCGGGGCCGGGCTTTTTGGGTAACCGCGCCCTCCAATTGTTCGGCAATATGGAGACGTTGTACCAGAGGAACTGCGTAGGCCAAGGTCTTGCCCGAGCCGGTGCGCGCCACCACAAACACACTTTTACCGCCCAGGACAGCGGGAATTGCAAGGCGTTGTACCGGCGTACCCTCCTTGATGTTCAGAAGCTCCAGCGCTTCAAGGAGGCCGGGGAGGAGTCCAAAATCTGCGAATGACATCGTGCGACCAGCCTTCGGAAGCCGCCAACGTGCCCCGCTCCGGTGACAACGTCAACCGCTTATGGTATAGAGAAGGTGCGCGGGGTGTCGTAGCGGCACTTCCCCCACCCCCCCGGTGCTGCTCCGCCCCGCGCATTTCCTTTATGTCTCGCGCGGCAAGAGTACGTCCAGATCCTGCACGCTGATGCCCGGACGTTTGAAGGCCCGATTGACCAGCTTCCCTTTGAAGTAGGAGCAGGAAGAGCGAAGGGCATCCGAGCGGGTCAGGGCACCGTCCACGCCTCCCGCCAGCTCAAAGAGGTAGGGGAGGAGGCAGGAGCCCAGGCTACGGGAAGCGGTGCGTGCCACCACCGAAGGCAGGTTTGGAATACAGATATGCCGAATTCCTTCCTCCTCGTAGCAGGGGGCCTCCGGAGTGGTCGGGCGGCTGGTCTCCGAGCAACCCCCTTCGTCGATGCTCATGTCCACAAAAAGGGCACCTTCGCGCATCATCCGCACATGCTGGCGGCGCAAAACCTTAGGTGCGGGCTGGTTTTTGATCGCCACAGCCCCGATCACCACGTCGGCCTGCTCCAGGTAGCGGGTCAGGTGGTACTCGGAGGCAATGGCGGTCACCGCCACCCTTCCGATGTTCCGATCCAGACGTGCAAGACGACGGGGATCCCGATCCAGGACCACCACCTGAGCACCGAGGGCCGCCGCCTCCGCCGCCGCCGCCTGGCCGGCCGTGCCACCCCCGATCACCAGAACCATGGCCGGGGGCACACCGGTTGCACCTCCTAACAATATTCCCGGCCCATTCCCCGGCGCGGTCAGGTGATAGGCTGCCATCGCAACCGCAACACGACCGCCCAGGGCGGAAAGAGGCTCCAGGATGGGGTACTCATCCGGGCCTTCCTTTACATTTTCGAAGGAAATTGTCGTGATGCGCTGCTTCTCGATACGCTGGTGCAACTCGGGCGGCGCACTGGCGAGGTGCAAAAAACCGAGGATCACCTGACCGGGGCAGAGCCAGGGCAGCTCTTCGGGGGAGGGCGCGTGGACCTTGACCAGAACCTCGCAACGCGACATCACTTCACGCGCCGAAAAGGCAATCTGAGCGCCCGCTCCCAGGTACTCGGTATCCGAAAAACCCGAGCCCAGACCGGTGCCGCTCTCCACCACCACCGCATGTTCGGCGGCCACCAGCGCCCGAACCCCTTCCGGGGTCAGGGCCACCCGACGCTCTTGCGGCGTCGTCTCGCGGATGATTCCAAACTCCATGCGGTGCCTCCTCCGGATCTGTAACCTGCAATTTCCGTCGGAGGCTGCTGCGTCGTCTACCGATGCAGGCTTCGCAGGTTAAAGGAGCCCATGATCCTCCTGCTCGCCTGTATCTCCGAGGAACCTCTCGTCAAAGAAGGCCGCACCGGCTCGGATAGTGCCGATTCCGACACGGATAGCGACACGGACGCCGACAGCGACACGGACAGCGATGCCGACGCCGATATCCCGCTGCCCGAGAGCGAGATGAGGGGCATCTGGGTGACCCGGTGGAGCTGGTCGGATGCCGACGACATCCGCGCCATTTTTCAAGATTGTGCGGATGCGGGCTTCAACACTATCTTTTTCCAGGTGCGCGGCAATTTTGATGCCTACTATGTCTCGCAGCACGAGCCCTGGGCGTCGCGGCTGACGGGAAGTCTGGGCGGTGACCCGGGCTGGGATCCGCTTGCGGTGGCGGTAGAGGAGGGCCATACACGCGGGCTGGCCGTACACGCATACATAAATACCTTTCCGATGTGGTCAGGAGAGAGCCCCCCGGCGGACAGCCAGCCGGCGCATGCCTACAACGAACACCCAGACTGGCTGGTCTGCGACGAGTCCGGCACGCCGATGGCGCTGAACAGCTCCTATGTGATGGCGAGTCCGGGCATTCCTGCCGTTCGGGAGCGGATTGCAGCGGTCGCCAAAGACATTGCCGATCACTACGACGTGGATGGGATCCATCTGGACTACATTCGGTATCCTGGCTCACAATACAGCCATGATGCTGTGAGCGAGGCAACTTTTGGCCAACAGAGCCTGAGCTGGGCCGACTGGCAGAGGGAGCAGGTGAAGGAGACCGTCGCCGGTGTCAGCAACGCCGTGCGTGTGCCGGTGACCGCCGCCGTGTGGGGTATCTACGAAAATCGGTGGGGCTGGTCCGGGGTAAGCCAAGGGAACATCGACTACTACCAGGACAGCCACGCATTCACCCAAGAAGGACTGTTAGACGCCAACATTCCGATGATCTACTGGCCCGTCACCGACACTCCTGGCGACCGGCTTGACTTCCGCACGCTGGTCGCCGATCACGTCGCCGCCAAAGGCTCCAAAAAGCTCTTTGCAGGTACCGGAAACACCATGACCTACGACGAGCTGGTCGAAACCATCCGTGTGTCCCGCGAGGAGGGAGCGGACGGCGTAGTGGTCTTCGACTACTCGGTGTACAAAGAGGACTTGTATAGACTGAAGGCGGATGTTTTTTAGGGGGATAAGGGGAGTATTCTCAACACCATAAAAGGCGCGTGCGGCCAAAGCGCCGCAGGCGCCAGCGTACACAATCAGGTAGGATGATACCCATGCGAGGTTTCACCATCGAAATATGGTTTTATGGGTTGGAGGCCAGCGCAGCCCGTGATCTTGCGGTCGAGGTGATCGGGAGCCCGTTCCGATGGAGGCGCGTGCCAGACCCGCTCCCCATCGGTGATCGAGCCACGCTGGAACTTTTGGGCGAAGTGGTCTTTTTCGCCTGTGGAAACCGATCCGGTGGCCACGTTGTGGTGAGTGTGACCGCTTCAAGCTCGGAAGTAGGGGCCCGGCATGCATTCCGATCCGTGTTTGAGCGTGTGGTGGCGTCGGGCCATCCGGCGGTGGCGGAGTGCGTCCTGGCGGCAACCACCATGGATGTATACCCATGGTTTACCCATACGGTCCATCGGTCCTTGCCGCTGACAAAGGTCGCGGATCACGCTGAACGCGGATCGCCGCAGGCCGTGACATCCCTCGGCGAAGAGGAGTTTTGGCGAAAAACCGGTCCCCAGCACCGATTTATAGCTACTGCGACCCTTCACCGAAGCTCGATGTTGGACCCGATCGGGTACGCTCGCCGTGTTGCCGCCACGGTTGTCGAAGCAGAAGGTGGTTGGTTGTTCGATTGTGGCTGGTCCACCTATGAGAGCGAACTGTTCTCAACCAGGTGATCTTTTCCGCTTTCACACATCCTTCTGGGCATGCCTCATTCGCTGGCCTCCGTTCGGACCAAGGTGCCGAGGAAAGGGATGGCGCCGTAGCGGCCCTGTAGGTAGCCACGCTCGACATTTTCCTGCTTACGAGGATGGTAGTCGGTGAGCGGGTACAAATGTGTTGCGCCCGACCGGTCCTTCTCGGTCAGCCAGACCTGATCCCGGCGTAGGGGTGCCTCCCCAACGATGGTACCCAGAAGGTTTGTGTCATGTGTCGTAAATATGAGTTGGGCATTCTTCGGGTTGAGGACCGGCTCGTTGAACTGCCGCACGATCTGGAGCGCCAGGAGAGGGTGTAGGCTCCGTTCCAGCTCGTCCACAACAAAAACTCCGCCGCGCTCTATGACCTCCAACAGGGGCGCAGCGAGGCGGAAGAGGGTTTGGGTTCCCTGGGACTCTTCCTCCAGGGGTAACCATGCGGACTCGCTTCCCTCGTGCCGAAGGTAGACACGTTGTCGCGGACCAGCGGGGTAGCTGCGCGGGTAAAGTCCGGCCTCCTCCACCAGCTTGGCGTCCACGATCCCCACATCGGCCGCCCGAAGCAGCGCGAGCAGTCCGGTAAATCGCTGCTCACGCCCGCCCTCCTCAAGCTGTGAAAACACTTCCGCTTGCTCGTTTCGTCCGGATGGCAACAACCCCAAGCGAGCCCAGTGCTGGTTTTGGGAGTGCGACCGGGCATCGGGGAGAGCTTCAACCTGGATGTTCGTGATCCATCGATAGACGGGCCGAAGCTGTTCATGTTGCAGTTGCGCGCTTGCAGAGAGGAAAAGAGCGTTCGGACGGGTAACTTCCGCCACGATTCGATTTTCTCCCTTCAGCTTTTCACCAAATCTCATCTCCTGGCGATCGCGCTCAAACCAGATCTGCTTGTGCCCCAGGGGCCATGCGTACAGCCACTCCTCCAAAAAGGCCCTTCCATCCGTGCTGAAGCCGTACTCAAAGCGTGTGCCTCCCACCAGGAAGGTCAGCTCAAAAAGGGAGGGTGTGGTGGCCTCCCCCCAGGCAAAGGGATCGCGGGGAACACCCCCTTCTGGTACCCAGATCCGATGGGAGTCGGCGACGGCGTCTCGCATGAACGCCAGGGCCGCCAGAATATTACTTTTACCACTCGCATTTGCCCCATAGATGGCCGCCAAAGGGAGCAACAACTCGCCGGTACCGGCAACCGGGCGCTGGCGTCCATCCGCAGGATCTCCCCCTCGTCCCGCAGCGAAGGTCAGGGCCTGCTCCTCCCGGATGGAGCGATGGTTTGCGACGCGAAACTCGATCAGCATGGGGGTAGAACTCCCCTCCAGGGTATTCATTCGGGGTCATATCCGCAAGGACTCTGCGGAAAGTGCCCCAAAAATGCCTTCCTCTCAGGTCGGGTCCACCCCCGGCACCTGCCCCACCCCCTCCCGCACCTGCGGAAAAGTATACCCCAACGCCAACTCCGTCACAAACTCCGGCGGATCCGGGTCCAGCACCAGCTTGCGCAGCAGCTCCACCGCCACCGGGTACCAGCGTGCCGCCTCACCCTCCCAGCGTACCTGGATCCGATGCTCTGGCGTCTCCACATTCCTCTGCAAAAAGCCGACTTCTTCCGCCAGAATCCGCTCAAATTCCGCTACGCTCACTCGCCCATGGAAGATTTCGGCCCAGAGCTCCCAGCGCGAGCGTTCCGTGGTCGCCAGGTCGTCCATGATCCGCACCGAAACCTGCTTCCCACTGGCATTCTTCAGCTTTGCAGGCAGCGCCACACAGCCGTTTCCACACAGCCAGTCCGCCAGATACTGTAATGCTTGAAAAATGTTGTAGCGGATTTCTTCGGGATCATGGTTGGCGATCACCTCACTTTCCTGGGTGGTCGCGGCCAGCACCCCGCGAAGGTAGAGCGGATCCTCTTTGGCCAGCCCCTCGATGTCCGGTCCTTCCACAAATTGGATCAACCTCGCCAGCTCGGCGGGATCGGGTACCAACGCGCCGATCAGCGCAAATAAATCCTTATCTGAAGAGTCTTTCTCCCGCTGCCGCCATGCCTGCACCAACGCAATGCCAATCCGCACGAAGTCGGGGTGGGCGATCCAAAAGCCATCCAGCCCCCGCTTCAGCTGGGTCACCAGATCCCGGATAAAGCCCACCATGGACACCTGAAAGGACTCCGGGTTGCCCTCCTCAAAAAGAATCCCATACATCCCCCCGATTTTCATCGCACCCATCGGGGAGAGCTGCTCCACCAGAATCCGGTGGGATTCCCGGATGTTCCGGATCACGATGTTGGGGTCCGCCTTCACCGGGATGCGGTAGTTGGGATCCATCCGGAACAGCCGCGCCGTGGAGGCCAGAAAGTCGTGCCAGCCCAGGCTGCCGCCCAGAAAATAGGGGTGCAGCGCCGAGGCGATCTCCCGAATCCGGAAGATGGCGCGGGGGTTCTCAAACACCACCAGGATGCGCACCCGCCCGGTGGCACAGCCAGGATCCCGCGCGGCGATGGCCTCCTCCGTCGTCGCGATCAGGTTCCGTAGATAGGCTGCTTCTTCCTCATTTTCCAGCTTGGGGAAGTAGAGCACCTGCGCCTCTGCCCGGTGACGGTGGTGCCACAGGTGCATCACCAGGTCAAAAAGATGCAGGGGGAGGGGATTTTTGTCGAGAAGATGGCTTCCGTCGGGGATCGCCAACCCTGGCACCCTTTTTATAGGCAGCGATAAGCCGCTCGTCGCAAGGGTATAGTCTTTCCCGCGCACATTTTCCGAGAGGCTCTTGTCAAAACAGCCCGCAAGATTCCGATTGGCCCTCAGAAAGCTGGCCATAATGGGGGTCTTGCTGTCCTCGTCGTCGGCACCCCACCTTGGCACTTGTCCCGAAGCAGAAACCAGGCGTTCTACAAGTGGATCTTCTTCCGGGCGACGCCGATGTAGCGCATTCATGGCGTTGATCGACATCCGGGCACTGTCGGGTGGCCCGAACAGTGTCACCTGCTCTCCCTTCAGAAATTCAGGAATATCGACCGCATAGAGTGGGGCTTCCTTTTCCAGCGGCCCGATGATCACCCTTCCATTGGGATCCTTGGCGCCAATGGCAGTGGCATAGGTAGGATCCTGGTAGGACTTCCCCACGTTGTTGATCGCACAGAGGGCATGGATGCTGTCCATCCACTGCCGATCCCGCAGTCGCTGCTCCAGTATTTTATGTAAGGACTCGCGTGTGGCCCGGTAGATTTCCACGACCAGCGATAGAGCCTCCTCCGTCTCCAGCTCGGGGAACTCAGAGCGCAACCCACTTGCGACGCGAAGACCCGGTACCGCCTCTACCTCCTCCGCATCCTCCCACAGCCGATCCAACAGCAGCGTCGGCAGGAATTTCTGGTAGGCCGGGATGTCCATCGTTCCTCCAACACTGCGATGTTGCGACGTGACTCTACTCAGAGTCACGTCATTTTATCCGCCATCACCGCCTAATAGGTGGTGATCCGGCTCTTGAGCCAGTCCACATCCCCGCGCACGCCCGCTCCGTAGATCTCCTGCACCCGCTTGGTGATGTCGCCCGGCTTTCCGGTGCCCACCTTCCGCTTGTCCACTTCCCGCACCGGCGTCACTTCGGCGGCGGTACCAGTCAAAAAGACCTCGTCGCCCACATAGAGTGCGTCGCGACCGAAGTTCATCTCCTGGACCGGAATGTTCTCGTGCCGAAGGATGTCAATGGCAGTCCTTCGGGTGATTCCCCCAAGGATATTCACCACCGGTGGCGTCTTTACCACACCATCACGTGCTACAAACAGGTTCTCGCCGGTGCCTTCGGCCACATAGCCGTGACCGTCCAGCATGATCGCCTCGTCATAGCCATTTTCGGTCGCTTCATAGCGGGCAAGAATGGAGTTGACGTAGTGCCCGATCACCTTGGCGCGCTGCAGGTTGGAGTTCACATGGTGCCGCGTGAAGGTGCTGCACTGCACCCGGATGCCGTTGCGGATGCCCTCTTCGCCCAGGTACCGGCCCCAATTCCACACCGCCACGGCGACGTGCACTTTATTGTTACGCGCACCCAGACCCATCTCGCCCGCCCCAAAGAAGACGATAGGCCGGATGTAGGCCTCTTCCATCTCGTTGGCCTTCAAGGTCTCCAAACAGGCACCGACCAGCTGCTCGCGGGTCCAGCTCAACTCCATCCGGCACATCCGCGCCGAATCTTCCAGCCGCCGAATGTGTTCGTTCAGCGAAAAGACACCTCCACCGCCGCCGGTCTGCCGGTAGGCGCGGATGCCCTCAAAAACCCCCAGGCCGTAGTGGAGGGTATGGGAAAGGACGTGGACCTTGGCGTCCGCAAAGGGCACCATCTCGCCGTCAAACCAGATAAAATTGCTTTCGATGCCCATTGTTACTCCGCAATCGGACGTGCATCCACGTCGAGTTTTACCATCGGAATGCCCAGCCCGGCCAGACCTTCGGCCACAATGGCCGCATCGCCCACCACCACGATGTTCAGCGGCGCCGCCTCCATCCTTCCTGCCCAGGCTGCCTGCGCATGGTCGGCCTGGATCTTGCCCATTTCTTCGTAGTAGCGGCTGATCCAGTCCTGCGGCAGCGAGTAGCGCCAGATTTGGGTGAGCTGCCCCAGCAGGTAGTCGGGGTTTTCAAAGCGAAGGGGGAAGGAGTTCCGCAGGTAGTTCCGTGCGTTCTCCGTCTCCTCCGCCTTCAGTACACCTGCGCCAGTCACTCCGTTCAACTCCTTCAAAAACTCCTGGAGGGCCGGAACGGTGACATCCGTCGCCACCGGTGCCGACGCGGTCCACAGGGATCCGGCGAGGTTGAAGCCTACCGAAGAGCGGGCACCGTAGGTGTAGCCCTTCGCCTCCCGCAGGTTCAGGTTCACCCGAGACGTGAACATGCCCCCGACCGCGTTATTTGCCACCACAAAGGGGCGATAGTCGGCATCCGTCGGCTTTCCCACATAGCGACCGATCTGGATCACCGACTGTGCGGCCATGGGCTTGTCAACAAGATAGATTTTTGTTTGGGTGGGAGGGGGAGGCGCCACGGGAAAATCCAGCGCCTTGGCTTCGTTCTTCCAGCCGCCGAAGTGCTTTTCGAGGAGCGGCTGGATTTCGGCCAGGGTGGTGTCGCCGCCCACCAACAAGAGGCTCTGGGCGGGGCTCAGGTGCTCCTGGTGCCAGGCTTTTAGTTGGGCGGTGTCCAGGCTCGAAAGAGAGGCCTCGGTCTGGAGGCGACCCTGGTAGCTGTCGCCGTGGACCACCCGCAGCAGCACCCGGTCGGCGATGGAGGCCGGATCACTGCGCCGGGCCTGCACATCCGCGATCATCTGCACCTGCTGGACCTTCCAGTCCTCCTCGGTAAAGCGTGGCTGCGTCAGGACGGTAGACATAATGCCCAGGGAAGCATCCAGGTTCCGGCGGAGGGACTGCATGCTCAGCCCGGAGCCGTCGGTTCCTGCTGAGCTGCCCAACTGCGTCCCCAGCACTTTTAAGGCCTTGGACAGAGCGATCCCGTCGTAGGGACCGGCCGCGTCGTCCATCAGCTCCATACTGGCGGTGCCCAGACCCTCTTTGCCGGGCGGATCGGCAAAAGCACCGGCCCGGAAGGCCAGGGTGACCCAGACCAGGGGGCGCTCGTGGTTTTCCACCAGGCGCACCTCCAGGCCATTGGAGAGGCGCCCCTCGGTGGCGGCCGGCACCAAAAAGCTGCTGGGCGCCAGGGGACCGGGCATCGCACGCTCGGCGGCCACCGCAGGCAGAACCAGGAGAGAGAGGAGGAAGAGGGCGCGCTTCATTGGGCCGCCTTGGGGTTGATGTGCATCACGACGCGCTTGTCAGTCGGAAGCCAGGTACGAAGTACTTTGTCCAGATAGCCCTTCTTCACGCTGCGGTAGCGCGCGAGGTCTTCGGCCAGATAGTCGGGGTCGCCGGTCAGCCAGTTGTAGTTGTTCAGAAGGTTGGCTTTGCCCTGGATGCTGCCGATACTTTCAAAAAACTGCACTTCGTAGGCGGTCAGAGCCGTGGTGATATCCGCCTTGGATGTGCCCTTTGTCCGCAGGTCGGCCAGGACCGCGTCGATGGCGGCCACCAGCTCTTCCGTGGTGTGGCCGGGGGTGGCGGTGGCCTCGATGATGAACATGCTGCCGAGTTTGGCGCTGGCCTGATAGGCACTCACATCCTGGGCAATCTGGAGCTCATACACCAGCTTCTGGTAGAGAATCGCGTCGCGACCGTTGGTGAGCACGGAGGAGAGAACATCCAGCGCCGCATCTTCGCGGCTCAAGACGGCGGGGGTGTGCCAGGCCAGCCAGACCTTGGGGAAGGGGACATTCTCCTCGTAGCGGACCACTTTTTCGGCGGCGAGTGCCACCGGGGCTGCAGCGGTCAGCTCGGGCTCTGGCCCGGCGGGGACGGCGGCAAACCATTGTTCTACCTGGGCTTTGGCCACCGCAGGATCAAAGTCCCCGGCGATCACCAGCGAGGCATTGTTGGGCAGGTACCACTTTTTGAAGAAGGCCTGCACATCCTCCAAGCTCGCGGCGTCAATGTCCGCGTGTTTGCCGATGGTGGCGGTGTGGTAGGGATGTCCCTCTGGATACATATTTTCCAGAAGATAGACCCAGGCATTTCCGTAGGGGCGGTTCTCGTAGCGCTGGCGACGTTCGTTGCGCACCACCAGCTTCTGGTTGTCCAGCTTCTCCTGGGTCATCGCCGGGAGCAGCCAGCCCATGCGGTCGCTCTCCAAAAAGAGCGCCATGGGCAGGTATTCCGAAGGTACTCCCTCGAAAAAATTGGTACGGTCCAGGTTGGTGGTGCCATTGATCTGGCCACCCACCCGCTGGAGCGGCTGGAAGTAGTCGTCGTCCATGTTGGCGCTGCCCTGGAACATCATGTGCTCGTAGAGGTGCGCAAAGCCGGTGCGGCCGACAACTTCATCCTTGGAACCGACATAATACCAAAGATTTACCCAGACAAAAGGCACGGAGTTGTCCGGAGCCAGGATCACCTGGAGGCCGTTGGACAGCTCGTACTTTTCGAAGGGAATCTGCGGCGGCGGCGACGCAGCGAGGGCACTATGGAGAAGCAGGGAAATCATGGGAAGAGCGGTAACCCGGCCTGCCCCGCCCGGCATGTCTGGGATAGCCTGTACAGGCTGAGGTGCAGATGTTCTTCCTCCTTCTTTCCCTGGCTTTTGCAAAACAGCTGGATGTGGAGATCCAGAAGGGCTCCGAAGAATGGAGTTTTTCCTACACCTGGAAGGATGCGTACAAAAAGAAAGTCTCCGCCAGCTTCCAGCTTCCCAGTAGCGAAGTCAGGGCCGATAACAGCATCCCCACCCTGCCAAAAATGACCGAGCTGCGGGAGGCGGAGGTGCAGGCCATTCGTCGCTACGCCGATGGTCTTCCCAAAGGAGTAAAGCTCAAAGCCTGGAAGTCCAATGGATCCGTTCGGATGTCGGTGCGTTCGACAAAGGGCCGAAAGGCGATGAAGCAGGCGATGAAGGGGGCGAAAGCGGCAGCGGAGAAGGGGGCCGACCAGTGGCTGGCGGCCAATGGCTTTATGCGTGCCGATAAGACCACGATCATGGTGGACTATACCCGAATTGTAAGCGAGTATACAGAGGAGGTGACCCCGGTGGCGATAGCCCTGGGAGGAGGAGAGGTTCAGGCCGATAATGCAGCTTCGGTGAGAAAATATCTGAACCGTGCCCTGTCCTTTGTGCAGAGTATTCCCTACGAAAGACGGGGGGCGGGCGGGAAGGATGCGGGCTACCGGCGTCCGCTGTCCTTGTTGGCGCGCAACAAGGGCGACTGTGACGGAAAAGCGTCTTTATCTCTGGCGTTGGTGCGGGCGGTGCTCCCCGATCTGCCGGTGGCGGTGGTGCTGATTCCCAACCACGCCTTTGTTGCCGTCGGCATCGCAGCCGAGCCCGGTGAGCTGCACTTCAAGCGGGAAGGTCAGGTTTTTGTGGTGGCGGAGCCGGTGGGTCCGGCGGTGGTGGGGCTGGGAAAGGCATCGGGGAAGAGCAAGTCGCGGGTGCGGCTGGGGCTCATCGACGTCCACACGGTGCAGTGAAATCACCCGAAAGCTGCCACCTTTTGCCGAAAAAGATGCCAGACCGCCTCCTCCTCCACCGTCCTGCCTAATTCCACTTCCATCGATGACAAAAGCTCGGCGTCCATCCCGCAGGGGTTGATCCGGCGAAACCAGCTTAAATCGGGTTTTACATTCAGGGCCAGGCCGTGCCAGCTAACCCCCCGGCGGCTGGCCACCCCCACACTGCCCACCTTCCGACCCTGGTGCCAGACCCCAGCATTCCGAGGATCCCGCTCCAAAATCAGGCCAAACTCGGCAGACACTTCGATCATCCACTGCTCAAGCCAACGAAGATGCTTCAGTACATCCCCCTCAGGCATCCGTATGATTGGATACAGAACCACCTGGCCTGGCCCATGCCAGGTCACATCGCCGCCACGCTCGATCTCATAGATCGGCGTATCGCCAACATCCAAGAGGTTTTTTAAGGCCTCCCGGCGGCGGCCCACCGTGTAGACGGGCGGATGAGAGCACAACAGAAAAACATCGCCGATCTGATCGTTTATCCGTTGCTGAACCAGCTCTTTTTGAAGGTCCCAGACCTCCAAAAAGGGCCGTGTCCCCAAGTCCCTCAGCTCGGCCACAGACCCTCCGCAACCAGGAGCTCCACAATCCGGTTGTGGACTTCCAGGGGGTCGCCCATCCCGGAAAGGCGCAAAATCCGGTCGCCGCGACTCTGGCGCAGGGCCAGCGCCCGTTCGTAGGCGGCCAGAATCGTGGTCAGGCGCTCGCGGGTCTCAAAAATTTCGCGTACCTGGCCGCGTTTTTCGATGCGGTTCAGGCACTCGGCCACCGGCACATCGATCATGATCGTGGCGTCCGGGGGCGGGAAATCCCCATTGAGAACGTCCACTCTTTCCATGGGAAGACTGGTGGACTGATAGGCCAGGGAAGAGAGGAGGTAGCGGTCGGAGAGCACCACCGCCCCGCGTGCGAGGCCGGGGAGGATCGTACGATCCAGATGGTCCCGACGATCAGCGGTGAAAAGATAGGGAAGAACCGCCTCTCCCATGGTCTGCTGCACCAAAAGCTCGCGGATCATCCTGCCTACCGGACCCCCGCTGGGCTCTGCCGTCATCAGCACCTCGGGTGGGTGATTCAGGCGCTGCAAGGCCGAAGCCAGCAGACGGAGCTGTGTGGTACCACCGGAGCCATCCAGACCTTCGAAGACGATGAACATGGGCCCCTATAACCCGATCGGCCCGGCGGCCGCAGGGGTCGGTGCAACGCGCTACATTGCTCCGGTTCGAGCTTCCGGGGGATTCATGCGACGATCCGAGCACGCCGATACCCGCACCATCAGCGATGGGGATGTCCTTCCGGTGGAGACCGATCCGCAGGCGGTCACCGCGCTGGTGCTGGTCTGGTCCCGCGAAGAGCCGGAGCGGATGGGAGAAGTATGTCTGGTTCCTGGCGGTTATTCTGGGGTCACCGTACGGATGGGGCGTGCGCCCGGTATGCCCGGCGACATCCTGCCGAGGGCGGAATTCTGTCGGCAGAGGCCGGGCATGGTGGTGCCCACGGGGCCGCTGAATTCCATGCGGATCTCCCGCGATCAACTTGAAATTTCCGCCGAACGTACCGGGCTGTGGGTGCGGAACATCGGCCGGTGCCCGCTCTTGCACAACGGAATTGCCGTGCAGGAGGCGACGATCCACACCGGGGATCTGCTGGAATTAAAGGGGCAGGCCCTGATCTATTGTGCTCAGCGGCCCGCCACGTTGCCTGCCTTCGCACCGGGAATTCCCGCACCGGCGCCGCACCGTTTTGGCTACGCCGACGGGCTGGGGATGGTGGGGGAGAGCCTGGCGAGCTGGGCGCTGCGGGAGAGGATCCAATTTGTCGGCCCCCGAGCTGTGCATGTGCTGATTCGGGGTGGCTCGGGCACAGGGAAGGAGCTGGTGGCCCAGGCCATCCACCAGCTCTCTTCGCGGGGAAGAAAGCAGATGATCTCGCGGAATGCCGCGACCATTCCCGAGAGCCTGATCGACGCGGAGCTGTTCGGGAACGCGCGGAACTACCCCAACCCCGGAATGGCCGAGCGGGCCGGGCTGGTGGGAGAGGCCGATGGCTCCACACTTTTCCTGGATGAATTTGCAGAAATCCCGCCTGCGATGCAGGCGCACTTGCTGCGGGTGCTGGATCAAGGCGAGTACCACCGACTCGGAGAGTCCAAGCCCCGGCGTGCCGACTTCCGGTTGATCGCGGCCACCAATCGGCCAGAGAGCGCGCTGAAAGAGGATGTGCTCGCCCGCCTACGAATCCGGCTGGAGCTGCCCGACCT
>CAITDR010000298.1 GCA_903891165.1 uncultured Pseudomonadota bacterium | reverse complement strand
GCATGAACCACATGGAGCGCCTGTTCTGGCGCCTGAGCCGTTGGGCGCTGGAGGGCATCGCGCGCTTCGACGATCAGCGACTGTGTTTTGACCTGGACCCGGCCCCTTCCGGCATTCTTCCCGGACACTACGAGCTGGTGCGTCGGGAGGGCAACCAGGTTGCCGACCCCTTTGTGTACCGGCTCACCCACCCCTTGGGCGAGCAGGTTTTGGGGCGCGGAAGCACCGCAAAAACGCCTACCGCCCATTTGAGCTTTGACCTGTCCAGTGTGGACCTGCGGATCACTGCGCTGGAAGCGCTGAAAGGCCAACGCGGCTGGCTGGCCCTGGACCGGCTGCGGATCCACGGTTTTGCCGACGAGGAACACCTTCTGTGGTCCGGGGTGACCGAGACTGGCGCCTCCCTGGACCCCGAGATTTTAGAAAAACTGTTTCTTCTAAATGCCGATGTGGGGATGGCGCGGGGGACTCCCCCTGGCTTGCTTCTGCACGCAGCCCAGCACAGCCAGACCGTAGCCTCTACCGAAGCTGCCGCTCGTAACCTCCAGGATTTTGACGCGGCGCGCGGGCGCCTGTACCAGTGGGCCGAGGATCTGATCCTGGCGGCCGAGGAGACGGTCAAGGATCTCCGCCGCCAGGAGCGCGACCTTGACCGTCAGGCGCGTGGGGCGCGGACGCTGGAGGAGAAGCAGACCCTTCTTAAACGCCAGGCGCAGGTGGAGGATGAGAAGATCAAGGCGCGTCATAAACTGAATTCCGTGGAAGACGATGTTCGGGCGCGCCGCGCGGCGCACCTGGATGAGTTAGAGCGGCGGGTGCGGATGCGGACGGAAGTCGATCCAATTTTTATGATATCCTGGGAAATAGTGTAGGAGCGGACATGTCGAACGAACTGAAGAAGCTGAAGACCCTTCTGACCGAGCTGTTCCAACTGGACTCGGCGGAGGATCTGGATTTTGGCATGTACCGGGTGCTGCGCCTGCGCCGCGCCGAGCTGACCACCTTCCTGGAGCAGACCCTGACGGCGGAGGTGCAGAAGGCGCTGGGCAGTGTGAGCGGCACGGAAAGAGCGACCATCGACGCCCGGATGCGGGAGCTGGAGCAGCAGGCCGCCGCCTTTGGCGCCAAGGCCGATGGGAATCCGGAGTACATCCAGCTCCGGCAGCGCCGGGCGGAGCTGGGAGAGGCCACCGACCTGGAGCGTCAGGTCTACGCCCATCTGTTTGAATTTCTGTCCCGCTACTACGAGGACGGTGACTTTCTCTCCCTTCCCCGCATGAAAAAGGATACCTATGCCATCCCCTATGATGGCAGCGAGGTGGTGCTGCACTGGGCCAACAAAGACCAGTACTACGACAAGTCGGGCGAGTATTTTGCGCGCTATGCCTTCCAGCTTCAGGATAGTCGTCGGGTAATTTTCCGCTTGGTAGATGCGGAGACCGATCCGGACAATGTAAAACTGAAGAGTAGCTTGCAGATATGCACGCTCACCTGAAAACCCATATCTGCTGCATCCAAGATGCCAGATCACCGAGAGTCAGTGACTGCTGAGCAGATGCCAGAGCGCTGCTTCCTCCTCCCACCCCCTGCCGTCCGAGCCCCATGTCCACCCTTCGCAGCACCATCCACGCCCTCTACGACCGCCTGATCCCCGAGGACGGCTCCCCGGCTTCCGGCCGCATTCACCCCTTCATCGGCGGGGCATTTACGGGAGAGCACCCCCAAGGTCTGCGGATCATGGCATTGGGCATCAACTGCTACGCCGATGACCACCTCCAAAGCCGGTCCTCCTGGTTCCCGGCCATGTTCGAAAACCAGAAGTACCGCTTCCAGAGGGCGGTGCTGAAACAGGCCGCTGCCCTCGCCCCGGCCGTGCAGACTCTGCTTCCTGACCGGAATTTTGTTGGGAAAGCGTCGATCTACCACAGTAACGTTGTCAAACGCTGGCTTCCCGTGTCGCTGGGCCGTCACGCCCATCGGGTGCCCGAGGCGCTTTTTTCGGAGGGGCAAGCGCTGTTCCGGGAGGAGCTGCGCACGCTGGCGGAGGCCGGTGTCCTGCCTCACCTGGTGATCGTCTTCGGCAACCGTCCCTGGAGCCATGTCTGGCCGTCCTTCGCCCAGCCCAAGCCGCCCTGGGTCCGCGCCTATGAGCCCACAACCGGACGCCTGTTTCACCACCTGAACCTTGTCCACCTGCACAGTGGCCCCCCACTTCTGCTGATCAAACTCCGCCACCCCACGGGTGCCCGCGGAAAGGGCATGGACGCCGCAGGCCTGATCGCCCATCCGGACTTCCACACAGTGCTGGGGCAGGAGGCCGCGAAGCTCCGGCAGGCCGTCGGATAGCCTCCACGCCCACCTCGCACGGTCTGCCCCACGAGAAAAAGCGGAAAATCAACTCTTCCGATGATCGGAAGAGTAGCTTGCAGATATGCACGTTTGTATCAGAATCGGCATCTGCTGTATCCAAGATGCTGGGGCATCGAGAGCCAGGGACTGCTGAGCAGATGCCAAACCGCCTCCCCCCTCCCCCCCAAAAAACTCCCCTCCCCTTGCCCCCCACCCGCCACAGGCAATAAGGGGCGCCGATGAACCTGGACGCCCTTCCTTCCCACGCTGCCCGCTTTCTTTTGAGCCCCGAAGCCATGTACCTGGGGATTGAGGCGCTGATGGAGCGCACTGCGGCCGCCCTCCGCGACGGGGACGGGATTGTGGTGGATCGTATGAGCTGGACCGTGCCCACACTGCACCCGGAGGTCTTAAACGCCCAGAACATCTGGCAGGTGGATCGCCCCTTTGAGGCCCACCAGCGCCACTACGCCAAACGGAACATCGCGCTCTACGTCGCCAGCCCCTTCTGGCTCCTGATGGAGGGGGAGACCACCGAAGTGCGCTGCCACATCCACCCGGACGATCCCAACCCGCGCTTCCCGGTGCTGCGTAGCTTCGCCGAGAGCGGCTTTACCGACTATCTGGCGATGATCCAGCCTCCCCGCACCGAGTACGAGAAGGCGCCGGTCACTTTTGCGACCCGCCGTCCGGGCGGATTTTCGGAGACCGATCTGGCTGCCCTCCGCGCCCTTCTCCCGCTCTTGACGCTGGTGCTGACCCTGGCTGGCCAGCGCGTCCGCAGTCGTGATGTCCTGGAGACCTATGTGGGTGTGGATGCGGCCAGCCGTGTTCTGGATGGCAACATCCGCCGGGGCGAGATGATCGACGTTGAGGCGGCGGTCTGTTTTTGTGACCTACGCGACTTTACGCGGCTCTCTCAGGAGCTGAGCCAGGAGGATCTTCTGCAGCTCCTCCATGAAGCCTTTGAGGTGGTGGTGGGCGCTATGCAGGAGTGTGGCGGCGATGTTTTGAAGTTTATCGGCGATGCAGTATTGGCGGTGTTCCGCCGGGGGCCCGACGAGGTGGATCTCGCGCAGGCCGCTCACCGAGCGATGCGAGCGGCTCTTCTCGTGATTCAACGGGCTGAACAGGCACACCTTCGCCGGCAGGAGGCCGGACTTTCTCCGCTGAAGCTGGGCCTTGCCGTGCATGTGGGCCATGTGGCCTATGGCAATATCGGGGCGCCGACCCGCCTGGACTTTACGGTGATCGGGGCCACGGTGAATGTGGCGAGTCGTCTGGAAGGTTTTTGTAAGGTTTTGGGGGCGCCCCTGGTGTTGAGCGAGGCAGTGACCGATCTTCTGGGGCAGAAGCAGGATGCGGAGTTGGGCCTACGCCTTCAGGATTTTGGCCTGCACTCCCTTCGGGGGGTGGCGACACCGATGCGGCTTTTTGGGGGCTTTCCGACATCGGAGACCTGAGCAAAAAGGGCGCCTTTCGGCGCCCCCTCGCTACCCTCTCATCAGAACATGTTGGCAGAAATCGGCACCACCGACCCGTCCGGCAGCCAGGCCACCAACCACACTTGGTCGTCCGCGTCGGAAACTGCAAACAGATTCACGAATGTACCACCGGGAAGCTCGGGAATGCTGTAGGTCAGGTCTGGAGATCCATCGTTGTTCGCGTCGATGCCCACCTCGTAGGCGGCTACCGGCAGGTCCGGCAATACTGCCGACGCACCGAAGGGCACGTTCTCCAGCAGCGGAGACGCCTGCCCGCCGGTGATGTTCCAGATATCCACCTCTCCCACGGCGGCGGCGGTGTGCGCGACCTGCACCCGGATCCGGTCGGCCGCAAGGCCACGGCTGTCATCGGAGAGCGCCATCGCCGTCAACGCGGACACCCGACCGTAGGCCACTGCGGAGTAATATTCCCCGCCGGTGAGCGCCAGCGAAGGAATGTTCAGTACCGACGAGGAAATCCCCGCCCCCGCCGGAGCAATATCGAAGGCGTAGGATGCGCCGGGCAACGGGCTGTAGCTGGTACCACTCAGGAATGAGAGGTTCGAAATGGCGGCCGTCGGGTCTCCGTTTACAAAAATATCAACATTCGGTGCATCGGGAGAGAGGTGCAACACCCGCAGGTTGGCGGCCTGCGGAGGGGGTTCAGGATCGATCCGCACCGTGCTGCTGTCGGGCAGCTGCGCGATCAGGAAGGGACTCCCCTCCGCGTCGTTCACCGCGAACAGGTTCACCTGCGTACCGCCGGGAAGCTGTGGAATCGCGAAGCTCACGTCGGGATTGGCATCGTTGTTCACATCAAAGCCCACCCGGTAGGCCGCAGCGGGCAGGTCGGGCAAGGTCGCGGAGGTTCCGTAGGGGACGTTTTCCAGCAGCGGCGACGGGGTGTCGCCGGTGAGGTTCCAGATATCCACCTCCCCAATTCCGGCGGCGGTGTGCGCCACGGTGATCCGGATGTTGGTGGCCGCGAGGCCGTCACTGCTGTCCACCAGCGCCATTCCGGCAATGGAGGCCACCGCGCCGTAGGCGATCGCGGTGTAGGCCTTGTCCTTCTCCAATGCCACATTCTCAAAGCTGAGCACCGCGTCCATCGCACTTCCGCCGTCCGGGGCGACGTCGAAGGTGTAGCTGCCCACGGGTACCGTCAGGTAGTCCGACCCATTGGGAAAGCTTAGACCGTCCACCACCGGCCCCTCTCCATTGGCGAACACGTCCACGGCGGGCGCGTCGGGAGAGAGGTGCAGGACGCGGATCCGCGCATTCTCTGCCGGCGCGCCGGTGTCGTCCCCGCCACCGGTGTCATCCGTGGTCGTTCCGGAATCGTCGACGACCGGCTTGGAATCCTCTTCGGGGGTGCAGGCGACAAGGCTGAAAAGCAGGGTAATCATGGGTTCTCCTCGGATAGACGGAGCGTCATCGCTCACCCACACATCTTAGTCACGCTCTCTGAACCCGTCATGAATACCTTTTGAGTAGCTATCGAATACGTATTGAATCTTACCGAAGGGCCCGACCTGACGAAGGATGGGTGGACAGCCCTCCAACCTGGGGCCGCTACCCCGCAACGAAGGCCCAGCCGCCCAAAAGAGTAGTCATTCTCCCAAAAATCGTATACAAGCGCCGCTGGGAGTTTCTCATGCCCCTTCGTGGAATCCTCGCGCTGTTGCTGATCGGCTGTGGGAACGATGTCTCGATCTCCAAACAACGTATCGATGACGACAGCGACGGCTACTACCAGGAGGCCGACTGCGACGACAACCATGCATCTGTCAATCCCGACGCTCCCGAGCTCTGCGATGGTCTGGACAATGACTGCGACGGCACGACAGATGAGGAGGCCACCGACGCGACCGTGTGGTTTTTGGATGCCGATGGGGATGGCTACGGCGAGGAGCCTGTATCATCCTGTGAGCAACCCGACGGAATGGCCATGAAGAATGGGGACTGTGATGATACAAACGCTGGCATCTCTCCCGATGCTTCAGAGCACTGTGACGGCGTGGACGAGGACTGCGATGATGTGGTTGATAACGATGCGATCGACGCAAGCCTCTGGTACACGGATGCCGATGCGGATGGCTATGGCGCAGCCCTGATCGGCGCCGCCTGCACCGGCACCGCAGGCCAGTCGGCAAACGATGGCGATTGCGACGATTCGAACGGTGCGATCCACCCCAATGCGCCGGAGCTGGATTGCGCCGATCCCTCCGACTACAATTGTGATGGTTCCGTGGGCTACTCGGATGCCGATGCGGATGGATCTCCCGCCTGCGAAGACTGCAACGATGCCGACGCCTCTGCCCATCCCGGCGCCACCGAAATCTGCGATGGGGCGGACGATGACTGTGATGGAAGCGTCGATAATGGTGTCCTCCTCTCCTTTTACCGCGATGCCGACACGGACGGCTATGGGGATGCCGGCCAGCGGACCGAGGCCTGTTCTCCTCCTTCCGGCTACACCAGCGATACGACGGACTGTGAGGATGCGGATGCGACGATCTACCCCGGCGCGGCGGAGTACTGCGACGGCCTGGATCACGACTGTGACGGCCTGGTTTTTGAAAATGGATCGGTGGATGCCACGCTGTGGTATACCGATTCGGATGGGGATTTTTTTGGTGGAGGGGGAGGCGGTTTGTACGCGTGTACGGCGCCCCCTGGCTACGTCGCGGATGGCACCGATTGTGCGGACAGCGACGCGACGGTCTACCCCGGCGCTCCCGAAAGCTGCGACAGTGTAGACGAAGACTGCGATGGTGTCGTCGATAACAACGCGGTGGACGCCACCTTCTGGTATGCCGACGCCGACGCCGACCGTTTTGGCAACGCGGCGCGGATTCAGTCGGCTTGCAGCCAACCGGCGGGTTATGTAGCCAATGCTACCGATTGTGACGACGCGCTGAATGGGGTGAACCCCGCCGCATCGGAAGTCTGCGATGTCTTGAACACCGACGAGGACTGCGACGGCTTGAGCGACGACGCCGACCCCTCCTCCCTCGGCCAGAGCCGCTGGTATGCCGATAACGATGCCGACGGCGCCGGTGGATCCGGCATCACCCTGGCCTGCGACCAGCCCTCCGGCACCTATGCCAGCTCCACGGACTGCAACGACGCCGACGCCACCATCTACCCCGGCGCCCAGGAGCGCTGCGACGCCGCCGACATCGACGAGGACTGCAACGGCCTTGCCGACGACGACGATCCCGCGGTCACCGGCACCCGCACCTACTACCTGGACGCCGACCAGGACGCCTACGCGGGCAGCACCCGCCTCTCTGCCTGCGACAGCCCCCCAGGCTACCTCTCCACCTCCACCGACTGCAACGATGGAAATGCCGCGATCAACCCGGCGGCTACCGAAGTCTGCGACAGCGCCAATACCGATGAAGACTGCGATGGCCTCTCCGATGACGCCGACGTGTCCGCCACCGGAAAAAGCACCTGGTATGCAGACAATGACCGCGATGGCTACGGCGGCACCGCCACCACCTCTGCCTGTGATCTCCCCTCCGGCTATCTCTCCACCTCCACCGACTGCAACGACTCTCTGACCTCGATAAACCCTGCAGCAATCGAGGTCTGCGACGCCACCAACACCGACGAAGATTGCGACGGCCAGAGCGACGATTTGGATAGCTCGGCCACCGGCAAAAGCACATGGTATCGCGATGTGGATGGGGACGGTTTTGGAGGATCCTCCACCCTTTCCGCCTGTGATCAGCCCTCGGGTACCTACGCCACTTCCACCGACTGCAACGACACCCTGGTCGCCATCAACCCCGCTGCCACCGAAGTCTGCGACGCCGCCAACACCGACGAGGATTGCGACGGTCTCGCCGACGATCGGGATAGCGCCGCGACAGGGAAAACGACCTGGTATCGCGATGCCGATGGCGACGGCTATGCCGGATCCTCCACCTCCTCCGCCTGTGATCAGCCTTCCGGCTATCTGTCCACCTCCACCGACTGCAACGACGCCCTTGCCTCCATCAACCCGGCTGCACCGGAGATCTGTGACACGGCCAACACCGACGAAGATTGCGACGGCCAAAGCGACGACGCTGATCCATCCGCCACCGGCAAATCCACCTGGTATCGCGACGTGGATGGCGATGGTTTTGGGGGATCCTCCACCTCCTCCGCCTGTGATCAGCCTTCCGGCTACCTCTCCACCTCCACCGACTGCAACGATGCCGTCCCCGCGATCAACCCCTCGGCAACGGAAATCTGCGACAGTGCCAACACCGACGAGGATTGCGACGGCCAAAGCGACGACGCCGATAGTGCTGCCTCCGGGAAAACGACCTGGTATCGCGACGTAGATGGCGATGGCTACGCTGGATCCTCCACCACCTCCGCCTGTGATCAGCCTTCGGGCTACCTGGCCACTTCCACCGACTGTAACGACGGAAACACCGCGATCAACCCCGTCGCAACAGAAATCTGCGACAGCGCCAACACCGATGAAGATTGCGACGGCCTCGCCGACGACGCCGACAGCGCCGCCTCCGGCAAATTCACCTGGTATCGCGACGTGGATGGCGATGGCTACGCCGGATCCTCCACCACCCTGGCCTGTGACCAGCCCGCGGCCACCTACACCACCTCCACTGACTGCAACGATGCGGTTGCCACCATTCATCCCGGTGGTACAGAAATCTGCGATGTTGCAAACACTGACGAAGATTGCGACGGTGTGAGTGACGACAGTGATAGCTCCGCCATTGGCCAAACAAGCTGGTATACCGACGCCGATGGCGATGGCTACGCAGGCACCGCCTCCTCTTTCTGTGACCAGCCCTCGGGAAGTAGTAGCAGCTCCACCGACTGTAACGATGCTTCCACGTCGATAAACCCTGCGGCCACGGATGTCTGCGAAGATGGCATCGACCAGGACTGTAGCGGGGCCGATCTGGCCTGTCCCCGTTGGAGTGGCACGGAGTACGCCGACACCAGCGACAGCACCAAGATTACCGGGCTCTCCACCCTGGGCGCCCTGGGGGCCGGCATGGCCACCGGCGACTTTGACGGCGATGGCTATGGAGATCTGGTGGTGGGTGACCCAACCTATGCCTATGTCACCAACGGGACTCAGGGCACCGTCTTCGGCTACTACAGTCCGATCACCGCGGGCGAGTGGACGGCAAGCAGCTATGACGACCTGATCTACTACAACAATGGTGCTTCCTATAGCGGTACCTACGGCTCCAGAATTGCCAACATCGGCGACATCTCCAGCGACGGCAAAGACGATATGGTGATCCTGGGCGCCGGATTCGGCAGCCTCGTCTACCATGGGGGGGACACCGGTACGTCCACGGCGACCTCTTCCCGCTTGGATCGGACCGCCACCTGTACCCACACGGCCAAGCTCGGAAATTGGGACGCCAACAGCACCGCCAACGAGTGGCTCTGTGGCGACAGTACCGACACAACGAGTCGGGGGAAGGTGTACGTCTACTCCGGCACCACTACCGCCGCCATCGCTTCCTACGCGGGAGAATCACTGGGGGACTACGCGGGCTTTGCCCTGGGTGCGGGGGACTTCGATGGCGACGGTCGGGATGACATGGCGGTGGGGGCCTATGCAGACGACGACACCGCCACCGACGCCGGTGCGGTCTACATCTTGCTGGCCTCCAGCAGCGGGGCCACCGGTCTGATTGGGTCGGACGCCAAGATCCGGGGAGGAGCATTGGGAGACAACCTGGGAACAACCTTGGAGGTATTTGAGGATCTGAATGGCGACGGCTACGCTGATCTGGCGGTGGGCGCCCCCTACCAGGATGGGGCTGCCACCAATGCAGGGGCGGTCTATCTGATCACCAACCCATACACCGGCCTCGCCAGCAGCATGGCTTGGGCCACCATCACCGGGAGTGTCGCCAGTACCAACCTGGGCGCCTACAGTATGGACAAGGGCGACTTCGACGGAAATGGCCAGGAAGATCTGGTGCTCAGCTCCACCATCCTGGACTCTGGCGCGGGCGCCGCCTGGCTTTTCTACAGCCCCAGCAGCGGCAGCCAGTCGGTGACCACCGCCGACGCCATCTGGCGCGGCAACAGCTCCCTCGACGGCTTCGGCGCGGTGGTCGCCGCCCTTCCCGACACCGACGGCGACGGGAAGGACGACCTTGCGATTTCGGGCATCAACGGCGACGGCAGCATCGGCTCCAACGTGGGCGCGGTCTGGATCTGGCTGGCCCCCTGAGCGTTAGGCCGCTTGCCGGCTTTCGCTCCGCATGAAGGGCTATGCAATCTCCCGAAAATCGTATACGATGGCCGCCTGGAGTTTTGTATGCCCCTCCGCGGATTCCTGGCGCTCTTCCTCATCGGCTGCGGGAACGATGTCTCGATCTCCAAACAGCGTATCGATGACGACAGCGACGGCTACTACAAAGATGTGGACTGTGACGACGAACATGCGTCCGTGAATCCCGACGCACCCGAGCTCTGCGACGGCCTGGACAATGACTGCGATGGGACCATCGATGACGGGGCCACGGATGCGACCGTGTGGTTTGTCGATGCCGATGGGGACGGCTTCGGTGAAGAGAATGTATCAGCCTGCGAGCAACCCGACGGAACAGTCACGAAGAATGTGGACTGTGATGATACAAACGCATCTATCTCTCCTGATGCTTCGGAGCACTGCGATGGCATCGACGAAGACTGCGATGGGGTCATCGATAACGACGCGATCGACGCAAGCCTCTGGTACACGGATGCGGATGGGGACGGCTACG
>CAITDR010000297.1 GCA_903891165.1 uncultured Pseudomonadota bacterium | reverse complement strand
CCGCGCTGCAGCACCCCGGCTCGGTGGTGGGAGAGGGGGCCGACGCTTTTGGCACCTGGTGGTTCTACGACTGGATCCGGCGCTGTGTGGAAAATGGCTGGAACCCCTCGTGGACCCCCGATTTTTACTATCCCCTTGGCAAGGGAATTTTTGCACACACCGGCAACAACTTTGTCGATGCCGTACTCTCCGTCCCCTTCCAGTGGATCTTCGGCCCCTATTTTTACTTCCCCATCTTCATCTGGGTCCTGCAGGTCGGCAACGCTGCCATGTTCCGGCCACTGGCCCGGCATGTTTTGGGCGAAGAAGGCGTCTTTCCTGCCACCCTGCTCTACACCACCAGCCCCTTCGTCATCTTTGAGCTGACCGCCGGGCGCCCCACCCAGGCCATGTGCTGGTTTTTTCCAGCCGCCACCCTGTATCTTTTGAAGCTCATCGAAGCGCCCGGCTGGCGTCCCGCCATAGGTCTGGGCGTTGCGGTGGCCGTCTCCGGCTGGACCTACTGGTTCTCCCTCTATGCGCTTGTTTTCCTCTTGACGCCAATTCTGTTGGTACAGCTTCGAAAAGCACCCGATCCTCGTAAAACTTTTCTGTGGATCGGGGCCGCCGCACTGCTGTGCATCACGATGATTTTGCCCGCCGTCCGGGGGATGTCGGCCGAGGTTCAAGCCAAGACTGTCCCCGGAATGACCGTCACCAACGCCTGGTTTTCGCTGCCGGAGGCGCTGTCCAACAACGTCAACCCCGATCTACACGGGCTGGTGCTCTTGGAGACCTACGGCACATCGGTGATCACCACCCCGGTAGTTCTCTTGATCCTGGCCTTCTCCCTGTGGAAAAGGCCCCTGCGCGGGCAGGGCTGGGGCATTGCTGCCGCGATCGTGGTGCTCTTCGCCATCGGACCGGTGCTACGAATGAGCAGTGGCGACGCCGTCCCCCTCCCCTGGTACCTGATTCTCTATAACAAAGCCCCCTTTTTCCAGAGGCTCTGGTTCCCCTACCGCATCGTCGCCGTGGCCTTTGTGCCCATTGCGCTTTTGGGCGGCAGCCTGCTGCTCCAGCGCCCGAAATGGCTCACGATCCTGGCCGGCGTCGGGATGTTGGCCGGGCAGACCTGGTGGAAAAACTGGCCCCTGTCCTGGCACGATGGCCGACCGCCTCCTATGCTCCAGACGCTCGAACCCGCCGGGATCATCTTCCTGCCCATGCGAGTGCAACACGACGGGCTGATGTGGCAGACCTGGATGAAGATGCCCACTTTTGGGGGTATGGGCGAGTCTGCCTCCGTGTTCTGGCCCGATGGCTACGATCGATGGCTGAAAGATCCCTTCCTTCGTGCCTTACGCGAAGCCAGCCTGAAGCCGGAAAAGGCGCAGGGAAGCCTCATGGAGCCCCCCGCCTGGCTGCTGAAATTGGGCTACCGCTGGGTCTTGTACCGTCAAGACGTTGCGCTCTTTGAGCAGTCCAAACTTGCCGGATCCGCGCCCGACCTGAGGAGAGTGGCCTGGGGGGTGGACGCCATCACCCGGGTGCTCGGCGCGCCGCAGGGGGTGGATGGCCCGGTGGTACTGTGGGACCTCAAGAAAGAAGACAGCCTCGATCCTGCCTATCGCGCCACCCCCGAGCGGCTCCAGAGCCCGGCCTGGGTGGAGGCCGCCGCCCCCTCCTTCCAGCGCCACATCGACGAGGCCGAAAAGCAGGGCCGCCCCATGCGCTGAGTCCTCCCCAATCAGCGGGGCAAAAGCGCTGATCCTCCCCAAATGGTCAGGATCCGCTTGCCAGTTTGCGGCAGGGACTTAGGTTTCCTATCAGTACGGGGAAGCCTTGACCGGCCTGCCCCGGCGTCAACACCGGGCGTAATCCCGGTCCAGCCTCAGGAGTAGAGATGGCCTTCGACCCACCCAATTACGACCAGGGCCCCCCGGTAAACCTGCCGGCCGAGCTGAGCCTGCCCATCCTGGCCATCCGCAATACCGTGATCTTTCCGGTACTTGCCTTCCCGATCAACGTCGGGCGGGAAAAGTCGCTGGACGCGGTAGAGCGCGCGCTGGCGGGTGACAAATTGCTGGGTATTGTCGCCCAGCAGGATGCCAAAAACGAAGATCCCGACGTGGGAGAGTTGTACACCACCGGGACCGTCGTCAAGATCCTGAAGTCGGTCAAAATGCCCGGCAACAAGCTGAACGTGATCATCCAGGGCTTGGCCCGGGTGAAGATTGATCGCTGGGAATCCACCAGTCCCAACCTGCGGGCGCATGTGACGGTGCACGAAGAGAGCACCGAGAGCACGCCCGAGCTGGAGTCGCTGATGGCCACCATGCGGGAGCTGGCGCAGAAGATCATTGATCTTTCGCCGCATATCCCCTCGGAAGCCAGCTTCCTGGTGCGCTCCATCGACAACCCCGGTATCCTTGCCGATATTGTGGCCTCCAACCTGTCGATCGGCGTAGAAGAGAAGCAGGATCTGCTGGACACGCTGGACACGAAGGAGCGGATGACCAAGGTCATTGCGCTGCTCAACAAGGAGATCCAGGTCCTGGAGCTGTCCAACAAAATCCAGACCGAAGTCAAGGGCGAGATGGACAAGGCGCAGCGGGAATATTTCCTGCGCGAGCAGCTCAAGGCCATTCAAAAGGAGCTGGGCGAGTTCGACGACCGGCAGGAAGAGTTTGAGGAGCTGAAGAAGGCGATCAAGAAGGCGCGGATGCCGAAGGACGTCGAAAAGATCGCCTTCAAAGAGCTGAAGCGGATGAGCCGGATGAGCCCAGGTGCCGCCGAATACACCGTAAGCCGCACCTACATCGACTGGCTGGTGGAGATGCCCTGGCAGATGTCCACCGACGACGTGATGGACATCAACGAGGCCGAAAAAATCCTGGATGATGACCACTATGGCCTGGAGAAGGTCAAAAAGCGCATCCTGGAATTCCTGTCGGTACGGAAGCTGAAGAAGGACATGAAGGGTCCGATCCTGTGCCTCGTCGGTCCCCCCGGCGTCGGAAAAACCTCGCTGGCCAAGTCCGTCGCACGGGCATTGGGCCGGAAGATGCAGCGGATTTCGCTGGGTGGTGTGCGGGACGAGGCCGAGATCCGTGGCCATCGGCGCACCTACATCGGCGCCCTGCCCGGAAAGATCGTCAAGGGCATCAAGAAGGGTGGGACGAACAACCCCGTCTTTGTGCTGGACGAGATCGACAAGCTCGGGGCGGACTACCGTGGGGATCCCTCCTCGGCGCTGTTGGAGGTGCTCGATCCCGAGCAGAACGACAGCTTCCTGGATCACTACTTGGACGTGCCTTTTGACCTGTCCAAGGTACTGTTCATTGCGACGGCGAACCTCGCCGATCCCATCCCCGGGCCGCTGCGGGACCGGATGGAGATCATCGAGATCCCCGGCTACACCCTGGAAGAGAAGCTGAAGATTGCCCGGCAGCACCTGCTGCCCGAGTCGCTGCACGACCACGGTATCAGCGAAGATCAGGTGGAAATCACCGATCTGGGCCTGAAATTCCTGGTGGGCAGCTACACGAGGGAAGCAGGCGTGCGCTCGCTGAAGCGGGAGCTGGCCGCCATCTGCCGGTGGGTCGCCAAGGGGGTGGCCTCCGGAAAGATCAAGGAGAAGGTGCTGGTAGACCCGGAGAAGGTGGAGGAGATCCGTGGGCCCGTGCACTTCTTCCAGGAAGTGGCCGAACGTACCGCGGTCCCCGGGGTGGCCACGGGTCTGGCCTGGACCGCAGCCGGTGGCGACATCCTGTTTATTGAAGCCACAAAAATGCGCGGAAAGGGCAACGTGCAGCTCACCGGGAGCCTGGGGCGACGTGATGAAGGAGT
>CAITDR010000296.1 GCA_903891165.1 uncultured Pseudomonadota bacterium | reverse complement strand
GTCAGCTGACGGTGGTGGCGGACCGGGGACGGGTGGCGTTGCTGGGCGAACGTGCGGGGCTACCGACGCTGCTGCCCCAGCTGGATCTGAAAGATGCGGTGTATGCGGCCGTCACTTCCCCTTCGGGGGAGAGCTACATGGTCACTGCGGCTGGTCTGACCTGCCGGACCGCCGACGGGAGCCAGCAGGGCACGGAACGTTGGCTGGTGCCTCATACGCAGCCTCCGGATGATGTGCGCAATTCCCTCCTGGCACTGTCTCCGGATGGCAAGGTGTTGGCCTGGAGTTTTCCCGGTGATGGTAGCCTCTATCTCTATGATACCAACAATGGTGCACTCCTCCCCAACCCCGGGTCCTTCTGGCCTCATGCCACGGGTCTGGCCTTTTCCCCCGATGGGCACTATCTGGCAACAGGGGGCGACCAGCAGGGCTACTTCATGGGAGGGAAGTATGTAACGGTTGGTTCTGCACATCGGGACTATTCGATTCAGGTATGGGACTTGACGGGTAAAGAGAAGCCGCGAAACCTGATCGGACATGTGGAGCCGATTACGGCATTGGCCTTTTCTCCGGATGGGCGGCTGCTCATCTCTGGTTCTCAGGACCGAAGCCTGCGCTTTTGGGACACGGGTCGCTGGGAGCAACTGGCGGTGCGCCAGGGGCACACAAGTCGTCCGATCAGTTTTGCTTTTTCGCCCGATGGCCGCCAGGTGGTGAGTGCTTCTCGGAGCGGTGAGCTGGCAATCTGGTCGCTGCCCTCTCCTCTCCAGGAGGCCTGGGGCTGGCGGGTCTCCGATGTAGGGGTGCAGAAGGCCATTCTTGTGGGGCAGCGTGGGGCGGTGGTGGACGCCGCTGGTCAGCTTTGGTGGATCGAACCAGGGCAGCCGTCCAAGCGGATCCGGCGGCTGGCGAGCGAGGGGGTTCGTGTGGCGCTCAGTCTGGATAGCGCCGCCGAGCTTTTAGCCTGGGGTGGGCCGCAGGAAGAGGTGGTTGTTCACTCGTTGAAGGAAGATCGGGATGTACTGAGCCTCCCGGATAAGGCGACCCATGTGCTTTTGTCACCAGATGGAAAGAAAGTTTTCCTCGGACAGAAAAATCGGCAGAAGCTGGTGGCGATCGAGGTGCAGTCGGGGCGGCGTCTCTGGGAGAGCGATCTGGAGGGCCGACTGGAACGGGTGACCCGCTCCCCGGACGGTCAATTTCTGGCGTTGGTGATCCAGCCCGTCAGCGGGTCCACGGCCGTTCTCTCCATCTGGAAGGCGGAGGACGGGACGGTGGTCGCAACCGGCCTGCACGTCCAGGGGGGGGATCCGGTGGCCGATTGGACCGGCAACAACGAGCTGGTGGTGGCCAATGCCGACGGCTACCTGCTCTGGGTGGACCCCACTACGTTGACGATACGTCAGGAATCCGCCAACAACCACGCGGAATTCGTCCACCCGGGCTGTCCGGTCAGCGTGGGGGGGCAGCCTTACTTCGCCTCGACTTCACGCGATCGGACGGTCCGGATCTGGGAGCCAAGTACCGGGGCGGAGGTGGCGCGGATTCCACTTCGAACGGAGGTTTTTTGGCTGGGCTGCGAGCAGGATGCCCTGATGGGCATCTTTGGGAATGGGGAGGTGCGTCGCTGGGACATCCACCTTCTGAATGCGACCCCAGAGCAGCTTGGGCAGATGCGAAGCGACTTTTTCCCAGCGGAGCGCCTGGATGAAGTGGGGGTTACGGTAGCCTGGGAAGGCCTGGACGCTTTTTCCGGGGAACCTTGACAGGCCCAGCGCATCCGCCACCTAAGCTTCCCAGGCAAATTCGGCCCTCTCGGCGGCGGCGCTGTGCCACCCCTGGCCGGATCGGTTATCCAGCGGGCCTGGAGAGGAGATGCGCATGTTGTGGCTTGCCCTATGGGCCGGGATGGGCTGTACGGTGGAGAAAGGGGTCGATGCGGACGGCGATGGCTACGATGCCACCGTGGATTGTGACGACCGCAACAAGGATGTCCGCCCGAACCTCGGGGAGTCCTGCGATGGGGTAGACAACAACTGCGATGGTGAGGTGGATGAGCCAGGCGCCTTCTACGCCGACTATTGGTATCCTGATGCCGATGGAGATGGTGTGGGAGATGGCGGAGCGCCGCTGCAGCAGTGCACCCAGCCGGAAGGTTATGTGGCCGTGCTTGGCGATTGTGACGACGCCAACGCCCGCATCAAGCCGGATGCCCGTGAGATGTGCGACACCGTGGACAACGACTGCGACGGGCGGGTGGATGTGGCCGCTGTAGACGCAACCACCTGGTTCGCGGACACCGATGGGGATGAGCAGGGCGACGCCGACGTCAGCAAAGAAGCCTGCGATGCACCCGACGGCTATGTGGAGAACAACGACGACTGCGACGACACCGATGCCTCGGTGGGGATCAAGCAGGTCTACTACGAAGATCTGGACGGCGACGGATTCGGCAACGTGGACGAAGCCACGGCGCTGCTCTGTGTGCCATTCACCGGCTTTGTGGCAGATTCTACCGATTGCAACGACGAGGACAACCGGGTCAATCCGGATGCCACCGAGACCTGCAATGCCATCGACGACAACTGCGATGGGACTGTGGACGACGGCACCACGCAGAGCACCTACTACATGGACATGGATCAGGACAGCTACGGCGATCCGGCCATGTCCACCTTGGCCTGCACGCTGCCCTCCGGTTTTGTAAGCGACAATACCGATTGCGCTGATAACAATGCGGGTGTGAACCCGGGGGCAACTGAGGTCTGCAACCCCCAGGATGATGACTGCGACGGTGTTCTGAACGAAGATCTGCCGGTGACAACTTCCTATCCGGATAGTGACGGCGACAGCTTCGGGGATGGATCCGCACCGCTGGTGGACTGTACCGTACCGACGGGCTTTGTCGCCGACAATACCGACTGCGACGACAGCGATGCCAGCATCAACCCCGGCGAGACGGATCCTAGCCTCGATGACCGGATCGACCAGGACTGCGCGGGAGATGACGCATGTACGGCCCCGGTGAGCTCCGGGGGAGACCTGGTGATCAGCTCCGCTGCAGATGCGACCAACTTCTGCGCTCAGTTCAGCTGGATCGGCGGCAGCCTCACCATCGACAGCACCACCTTGGTGTCCCTGTCCGATCTTTCCTGTGTTTGTGGGTTGGATGGCGATCTGACCATCCACGGAAACACGGATCTGACGGGACTGAATGGTCTTCAGGAAATACTGGATATTCCTGGCTCCTTGTGGATTACGGACAATCCGTTGCTTACCGATCTTTCGGGGCTTGGTCGCCTGGATACGGTCGGCGGGGATCTCACCATCACGGGGAACGCTTCCCTGGATCCCTCGGACGCCAGCGGCTTTGCCGCTATCCGGGTGGTGACGGGCACCACGACCGTCTCCAACAACGGTCCCTAAGTCAGGGTACAGGCTGCGCGAAAGCCCAGGTCCATCGCCCGCAGGGAGGGATGGGCCAGGGGCCTCCGGGCCAGATCAAGCTCGGCCATCGGGGTGAGGAAGCTGCCCCCGCGGATGCGGGGCCCCTCCATTGAGTGGACCCACTCTCGCACATTTCCGGCCAAGCCCCGGACCCCGTAGGGCCCCTGGTCCAGAGAAAAGGCGCCCACGGGGCTCAGACCGGGAATTGCTGAACTCTCGTGCAGGTTGGAAAATGATGCATCTAGGTGGTCGCCCCAGGGAAAACGGCGTCCATCCACCCCTCTCCACAAACGTTCCCACTCCCCAACGGAGAGCGGACGCCAAGGCATCCCGGTGCGGGCGGACTTCCATGCACACCACCCGCGCACCCCATCCCAGGGGATACCGACCACCGGAAGTTCGGCTTCAACCTTGCTGAAGTCACCCCGATAGCAAGAGGGATCGGGATGCAGCGCCATGGCCGCCTCCTCCAGTCCTCGGCTCAGGAGCTCCTCCAGAAAAAGGCGATAGTCTCCGACGGTGACCGGGTGTCGCAACACCCGAAAAGCATCGATCCATGTCCCTGTTTCGGCTCCTGGTGGCACATCGCAGCAGTGTTCGCTGTCCTCACCTTCCCGGAAGAGCCGTAGCGGACGCTCGGCGCCGCCGGGCGGGCGCAGCTTCCAGTGCAGGCCACGCTCGATCCGCAGCGGCAGCCGAAGGGGTGCAAAACCTGCCGCATGCAGATGCAGCACATAGACCCCCGCTGGCAGCTCCAAGGCGCGTAGGGGCGTGCGTCCCAGACTGCGCACCGGCAGCGGGACCATCCGCCGATTTCGGCGTTCCACGCGGTAAAGCTCTACATCCGTGTCCGCAGGTTCGGTGCGAAGGGAGATCGCCCCCACACCGCGGAGCCAGCTGTCATAGCGGCCTCGATTGTGCGCCCGGAGGAGCACTTCCCAGTGAGATGCGGCGCGTAGATCCCCGGTAAGCTCTGCCTGTTGGTGCAGGGCATGGTAGTGAGAGGCCAGGCGCTCGTGCACTTCCTGGAGGAAGGGTGCGTGGGTCAGGGCGGCGCGCAGCAAGGTCAGCTCCTCCTCCTCGCAATGTGCCGCCTCCTGTTCCAGGCGTTCCGCCTCATCTTCCCACGCCCATGCCTCATGTTTTGATTCTGCGGTCGAGAAGGCCGGCAGGGCCGCTATCGCGACCTGCGCACGCTCGCGTAGCTGGAGTGCGGACGCACGCAAACGCTCCACCATCACGCCCATTTCGTCGGCTTGCTGAACCGCACGCCGGGCGCGCTCTCTACCGATAGAGCCCTCCAGCCAGCTGCCTAACTCTGCTTCCAGGACCCCCGCGTCCGGGTAGCGACCCGCCGGATCGCGTGACATGGCGGTCGTACAGATCTGCAGCAGATCCTCGGGCACATCGAAGCCCTGGCGGGTGGGAGGGGGAGGGGGCCCCGCCAGGATCATCGTCCGCACCGCGTCGATGTTTCCCCGATAGGGAGCACGTCCGGAAAGCAGTGCATAGAGTACGGCTCCCAGCGAGTAGACATCGGAAGAGGGCGTCGCCACGCGGCCATCTTCGCCCACCAGCTCGGGCGCCATATACAAAAGTGTGCCCTCCAGGGCCTCGGGAACCCCCGGCATGTCCTCCGGCTCTCCCCCCACCCGGATGCACAGGCCCCAGTCCACCACCAGCACCTCTCCCCAGGGCCCCACCATGATGTTATCAGGCTTCAGATCCCGGTGGACCACCCCGCGTTCATGCGCATAGGCCATCGCCTCACATGCACGTTTGAGTTGCTCCACCAGCCGGCGTAGCCCCACCTCCACCCGCTGGTCCTCCGGGTCCAGATCCACCTCCTCATGGAAGGCGAGGATGGCCTCGCGCAGCGTGCGGCCTTTGATCTCCTTCATCGTAAAGAAGGGTCGGCCATCATCCAGGCTTCCGAAGCTATGAACGGGGACAATGCCGGGGTGTTCCAGCTGTGCCGTCACCCTGGCCTCGGCCACAAAACGCTCCACCTCTCCCGACTGCTCCATACGCTCAGGCCGCAGCACCTTGAGCGCCACGAGGCGCCCGAGCTGTGGGTCCCGCACCCGGAAGACCTCGCCCACCCCCCCCCGTCCCAAAAGGGCCAACAGCTCCACCCCTGACCGCATGCAGATCCTCGCCCGGTTTTTATAGCACAAACCGGCGCGGAACCGAAATTGCATGCGCTTCGCTCCTGCCTCTTCCGGTCTGAAAGCGATCGTGGTAAGCTTCTTGCATGCTGAGCATCTGTCCTACCTGTAGCAGCCCGGTCATCCAGGGTCGTCCTTGTCCCGAATGTGGCGCGGCCTTTCGCGCCCCGCAGCGTAGCCGTGTGGCACTGCTGCTGGGTTTGGGCATCGCTGCGGCCGGCTGCGGCGGCGAGACCAAGGCCCTCTACGGCGAGGCGATCAGCGACAGCGTCGCCAATGCCACCGACGAAGATGGCGATGGCTACGACAGTCTTGTGGACTGCGACGACACCAATGCCGCCGTCCACCCCGATGCCGAGGAGACGGCGGGGGATGGCGTGGACTCCAATTGTGACGGGGCCGACGACAGCTGAGCCCATCTACCGGAAAGGTGTGCTACACTACCGGTCATGAAGAGCTGTCCAGGCTGTGCGGAGCTGGTGCGAGAGGGGGGCTGCCGCTGCCCACATTGTGGGGCATCCGTTTGTGGGCGGACCTTGTCTCCGGGAGTGGTGTTACTGGGGCTCGTATTGAGCTCTTGTGATACTACGAAGCCGATTCCTCCCTATGGATTGCCCGATAGCTTTGATACCAATGGCGGTGCCAATATCGATACCGATGGCGACGGCTACGATGCTCGGGTGGACTGCGACGACAACAACGCGACCATTCATCCCGATGCGGAAGAGGTGGTCGGAGATGGTGTGGATAGCAACTGTGATGGCGAGGATGACACATGAAAAGCTGTAGTTCTTGCGGTTGTATGGTAAAAGGGTCGCCTTGTACCTGTCCCCATTGTGGGGTGTCGTTGTGCAGCAGCGTGCTGCCGCGGGCCGCCGCTGCAGTGTTGATGGGATTGGCGCTTGTGCAGGCAGAAGGCTGTTTTGGGCAGCCGAAGTATGGGATGCCGGAAAGCTTTTTTGATTCCGAGCAGGCTGTCGATAACGACGGGGATGGCTACGACGCCACCTTGGACTGCAACGACGAGGACGGCGCCATCCATCCCGATGCCACCGAAACCGCCGGGGATGGTATTGACTCTAACTGTGACGGCGAAGACGACACCTGAGAGGTAAATATGCGTAGTTGTTGCTATTGTGGTACACCATCCGTCGCGACGCAGGCATGTCCTGAGTGTGGTCGAAGCTGCACCGGATCCAAGCTGAGCACAGCGGCGATGCTGATGGGCCTGGGCCTCGCGGCCTGCAACGGCGGCACCGTCAAGGACGACAGCTTTATCGGCGCGGCTGCTGAGTACGGCGTGGCCGACACATCCCGCATCGACGAGGATGGCGATGGCTAC
>CAITDR010000295.1 GCA_903891165.1 uncultured Pseudomonadota bacterium | reverse complement strand
GCCCCAACACATAGGCAAGCCGACGCGGGAGGAGAGAGAAAGCTGAGGAAGAGCATCATCGCTGGCTCCTCCGTCGCAACGCAATGGCACCGAGGCCAGCCAGAAGTGCGGATGTGGAGCCCGCACCACCGCTGGAGCAGCCACAGGCGGAGAGCGGCACCACCTCTACATACTGGTTCCAGATGGCCTGATTGTTGCCCTCGTTTACCTCCGCCAGCGTCTGATCCGGGTCCATCCGGGCGGCGATCCAGTAGTATCCCGGGGCCATATCTGTGGGGATGGTCACGGTACTGGTCACCTCGAAGGGCTCGTTTGGCCCCAGGGTGGAAGTCCGCCTCAGAAGGCTGCGGGCGTTGCTGGCGGTAGAGTAAATGACGATCTCCCAGTCTACTGCGGTGGTCTGGTTTCCGAGGTTGAGCAGCGAGAAGGTGACGTCCATGTGGGCGCCCTGGAAGATCGGATAGACCGTTTGGGGCGATTCCGCAACCGGATTCGGCGGGCAGTCGCCGTAGTCCTGCCCGGCGGCGACGCCCTGGGCGAGGAAGTCGGTGCGCGGGTCCGGGCGGGAGCGTTCGGCGAGGTCGCCCTGGCAGCCGTTGCCCGCAGCGGCCAGGGTGTCGTCATCCGGGGTGTGGTAGGACTGCACTGCTACGTCCATCCCATCGTTGTCGGTGGCAGGATAGAGGCTGCGAAGTCCCTGGCGGTCGTCCTCATTGACCATGTACTGCCGCTCCAGAAAGCCGAGGTCGCCGATCACGCTTCCGCCGCCAACGGTGGTTTCCATCGTCACCGGCCAGCCTTCGTAATCCTCCACAATACGCTCTCTCGTATCGTTTTTCTTTCCTGGTCGGTCATGGAAGATGAAGTGCTGGTCGTAGTTTCCGTGCTCGTGGTCCAGGCCCGCCACATGCCCCAGCTCGTGAATGGCCACCTGTTCCAGGTTGTACCGGTCTACTTCGTAGTTCGGATCGTGGATGTCGTACCAGCTCACGGTTCCTGACCAGATGCAGTCTACGTCGAAGAGCACCTCGGTCTCCTTGATGTACCGGCCGGTGGGCTCCACTTTCCCCCGGTAGAGCACCAGCGCGAGGTCGCAGGTTCCGGTTTCGTCAAGCTGCGTGAGCACCACATCATTCACGTCGTCGTTGAAGTGAACGTTGTCGGTGGAGCTGGAATTTCCGAAGTCGGTGCCGAAGCTGCTGCCGGGAATGGTGCCCTGGTCCCACTCCTCCACGGCGCGGACCAGCGCGGCGTGTTGGCTGGAGGACTCGGGGAAGGACACGGTGCGGATCGTGTAGATAACTCCGCCACTTTTCCAGAAGGGCGGGTTGTTGTAGTCCAGGTAGTTGTAGGCCAGGGCCGGGTGAGGGAGGAGGAAGAAGAGGATGTACATGGTCACTCCTCCATCATCGGCAGAGGTTGAATCGAGATCGAGCAGCTTTGGGGGGTCGGTTTGACCGACCGTGCGAGGCCACCCGTTGCGCCGGTGTGGGTGATGGCTGCGTCGATCCAGGTGATCACCTCTTCCCGGGTGGCGAGGGGTAGCAGGCCCCCGAAGCGGGTGAGCAGCTCGCCGCTGCCGGAAAGGGTTGCTCCTCCGTGGATTTCTTCGGTCTGGATGGATGCCCGGAAGCCCTCCTGGCCGCCCTCTCCCGCCAGGCTGTAGCTCCGACCCTCCCAGCGGTCATCCTTCGGGGAAACATACAGTGTACCTGACCAACCGCCCACGGTGTATACCGCTTCCAGGTTCACACTTGCGATGCCGATGTAAGGTAGGTTACAGCGCCCATCCAGGTACAGCTCTCCTGTCGGCAGGGCCTCGCCGTGCAGGGTGGTGGCGCAGAGCAACTCCCGGTCGGCCTCTTCGACCGCGAGCCGAACGGCGCCGGACCAGGCGCCGCTCCAGGGGGCGTTGGCCTCGGGTGGCTCCACAGCGCCGGCCACGGTCAGGATTTCCTCGCGGAGCTGGCTGTAGTCGATGGGATCGCCGAAGGGCAGGCTGGCTCGACCGTGTGGCAGTCGTGGCCCGCGCTTGATGCCTTCCTCGCCGCGAAGGAGGAGAAAACCCTCCCCGTCCACCACGGCGCTCTCTCTGTGGCTGCCGTCGCTGCTATCCAGGGTGACGACCCGGTACAGGGTGTGGCCGGGGTTGGGGGTGGAGAGCAGCTCCGGGCTTCCATCCTCGCGATAGTTGAGCAGCAGGATCACCTCCTCTCCGGGGGAGAGTAGCGGCTGCCCATAGACGGCGGCGATGCTGCCATCCAGGAATGTGCCGCCGAGAAGCTGGATCCACTGGCTGGAATCTCCGGGGAGCGGCACCGGGTTGCCCAGGAGGATGGAGCCGGGGGTCAGCTCCAGAAAAGTGAAGGCGTCCCGCGCGTCGTCACTCAGACAGCTTTTCTGGCCGCCGACGGTGCCGTGCAGGATGAGCTGGCTGCCGGCCACCTCACCCTCAAAGCCGAGGAGGGGAAGGGCAGCAAGGGAGGGGG
>CAITDR010000294.1 GCA_903891165.1 uncultured Pseudomonadota bacterium | reverse complement strand
CAGATCCAACAGACCGTCGCAGTCGTTGTCGATGCTGTCGCAGATCTCGGCGGCGCCGGGGTTGACTCCGGCGGCTTCGTCGATAAGGCCATCGCAGTTATTGTCGATGTTGTCACAGCTTTCGGTGGCGCCCGGGTTGATGGCCGCCGCGCCGTCGTTACAGTCGGTGGTGGAGCCTACATAGCCGCCGGGCTGCACGCAGGCGGTGGTAGAGGAAGCGGCGCTACCGTAGCTGTCACCGTCACTGTCTACATACCAGGTGGGGCGTCCAGAGACGTTGCTGTCGTTGTCGTCGGTGAGACCGTCGCAGTCGTTGTCCACGTTGTCGCAGGTCTCGGTGGCGGCGGGGTTGATGGCGGAAGAGCTGTCGTTACAGTCTGTAGCCGAGCTTACATAGCCAGTGGGGCGGGAGCAGGCGGAGGTGGTGGTGCTGGGGGTGCCGTAGCTGTCGCCGTCGTTGTCTCGATACCAAGTGCTGCGTCCGGAGACGTTGGTGTCGGCATCGTCGATGAGGCCGTCACAGTCGTTGTCCACGCTGTCACAGGTCTCGGTGGCGGCGGGGTTGATGGCGGAGGAGCTGTCGTTACAGTCGGTGCTGGTGGTGGCGTAGCCGGTGGGGCGGGAGCAGGCGGAGGTGGTGCTGCTGCTGGTTCCGTAGGTGTCGCCGGCGCTGTCCCGATAGAAGGAGCTGCGTCCGGAGACATTGGTGTCGGCATCGTCGATAAGGCCGTCGCAGTCGTTGTCTACGCTGTCGCAGGTCTCGGTGGCGGCGGGGTTGATGGCCGCGACGTTGTCGTTACAGTCGCGGTCGGTGCAGTAGCCGTCGCGGTCGGTATCGGGGCAGCCGTGGTAGACGTAGGCGGTGGAGCCGATGGTGCCCGCTACCAGATCGCGGTAGCCGTCGTTGTTGACGTCGCCGCTGGAAAGCGAATAGCCAAAGTTGGCATTGCCGATGTTGAGCGAGTTGACGGGGGTGGAGACCAGGCCGCTGCTGCTGCCGTGAAACACATACAGGTAGCTGTAGTTGTAGTCGTCGGACACGGCCACGTCGTCATAGCCGTCGCCGTTGAGATCCCCGGCGACCAGCACGGTGGCGCCGAAGCCGGTGCCGGTGGTGGGGGAGGAGAGGGTGGCGTAGTTGCTGGTGGATACGCCGGAGGAGGATCCGTAGAAGACCACCACCCGGCCAGTGTTGCTGGAGTAGGAGGGATCGCCCGCAATCACGTCATCGTAGCCATCGCCGTTGATGTCGCCGCCCCCGTGGACATCGTAGCCCAAGGCCACCGAGCCGGTCCGACTGAGGGTGGTGGTGGTGCCGGGAAAGGAGGAGGCGCCGCGCACCAGATAGGCGCGGTTGGCGGTGCCGTCGCCGTAGATCACGTCGTCGTAGCCATCGTTGTTGACATCCCCCGCAGGGGCCACCGAGGGAGCCGAGGAGGTGGTCACCGAGGTAACGGGGGTGGTCACCAAACCGGTAGAAGAACCCCGGTAAAAGACCACACTGGGATCCTGAGATCCGGCCACCACGTCGTCATAGCCATCGGCGTTCCAGTCGCCGATGATGTGGAGATCCCGGCCCAGACCGTAGACGCCGGTGACGGTGGTGCTGGCCGATGCGCTCAGTCCTGTGGAGGATCCGTGGTAGACAAAAAAGCGCTCCGAGTAGAACTCGCACACGATGGCATCGTCGTAGTTGTCACCGTTGACGTCGCCCCCATTATCCACATACTCCACGAACTTTCCGTAGTAGTCCGCACCGCGCCACATGCGGCTGTAGCTGGTGCTGACCCCCGTGGAGGAGCCGTGGTAGGAGAAGGCTTCGCCGTAGAGGCCGGTGCCGAAGCGGGCACCGACGATCACGTCGTCATAGCCGTCGCGGTTGACGTCTCCGCCGCTCCCAACGCCGATTCCGTAGTCGGCGGAGCTCTGGGTGAGGGTGGTGGACGCCGTGGAGAGCACGGGGTCGATGGTGATCGGCCAGACCGCCTCCGCCTCCTCCACCCGAATGCGGATATATTTGTTATCTGCCTCCATGGATGCGGGAAGCAGACGATCGTTGGCGTCCCACGCCTTCAGGCCCGCATAACGCCAGAGGCCACCTTCCGGGGTCCAAAGGGCCACATGCGGGCCATCCTGGGCCAGGGTGGCCCCGTCCACCGCCACGTCGATCAGGAGGGGACCGTCACCCTCCGGCCGCTCCCAGAGGGTCCAGCCCTGCTGGATCCCGTCGGGCTGCAGCGTCCAACGTTCGGTCGCCAACGCCAGATTTCGCTCGAAGGTGGGACCGCAGCTGGCCCGCCAGAGGCGGGGGCCGACCGGGCCGCAGTCCGCAGGAAGTGCAGGGGCATCCCCCTGGTCCTGGAGCCGATCTTCGCGACCGATGCGGTCGGTACGCAGCCAGAGCAGGCTTCCTTCGTCCCCTTCCACCCACAGACCGGCATCCCCCACCTGCACGGTGGCCCCTTCGGTGCTTTCCGAAAATACGCTATCTTCGCCGATATCTGAACTCTAAGGGGTACAGCCGGAGAGGAGGAAGAGGAGAAGCCAACTACGGGTCATGTACATTCCGGGGGGCGGGCCGAAGTAGCCTTGCAGGTCTGGGGCGTCAACGGAGGATCCCTCTACAATCCGGGTCCTCTCCCCCTTGACAGCTCCGCCGGTCGGCCTTAGGTGCGAGGAGTCAAGTTTCCTTGACAGTCCTTCCCCGGAGTCGCCATGTTTTCCTCTTCCTCCCTGGACCTGCCCTGCGGGTCTCCCCGTCGTGTGCAGCTTGCGCAGCGGCGTGTGCTGTGGTGGTCCTGTGCGTGCGCTACCTGGTGGTTATTGGCCTTTGCTGCAGCTGAGTCGGGACATCTGTCACTGCCGGTTGCGGCGGTAGGGGTGGCGGCGGTACAGCTTGGACTGGGGGTGGGGCTGGTGGCGGCCTACCGGCACTTTCTTGCAGTGGCCGATGAATTACGGCGGAAGATCGAGCTGGAAGCGCTGGCGTGGAGCGCCGGTATCACCGTGGCGGGTGCGTTCAGCCTGGCCCTGTTGCACAGCAGCGGGCTGGTTCCCAGCTCCGTGGTGATAGGCTATTTTGCCTTGCCCTTCCTGGTCCATGGCGCGGTGGTCTCCCATCGCCTGCGGAGCCTGGCCTGACCAACCGCATCAAAGAGCTGCGGGTGGCGCGTGGCTGGACGCAGGGCGAGCTGGCGCAGGCGCTGGAGGTGTCCCGGCAGACGGTGAACGCGATTGAGACCGGGAAGTACGACCCCAGTCTGCCGCTGGCCTTCCGGATCGCAGCGTTGTTTGGGCTGCCGATTGAGGGGATTTTTACGCCGGATGTGGGGTGATACATCTGGGTAGAGATTGTGGGATGGGTGTTTTGGTGATACATGGATGAATGTATCATTCATGCTTTGGTGAACCATGTGGGAGTGTATCATTCGTACTTTGGTGAACCATGATACAATGTATCATTCCGTAGGCCTTCCCAGGCTCGGCTATCAAAGCTGCCGGTAGATCAGCCAGGCAAAATAGGCCAGAAGCAGAAGGCGAAGGAGGAGGGAGGGAAGAGACCAGCCCATACGACCGTGCAGCTCGGTGACGGGGAAGGGCAGGGAGGGGAGCAGATCGGGGGGAGGGGTCAAGCCGAAGGTGTAGAACTCCTGGTCCGTCGTCACCTCCAGGACCACACTCTTGGCGAGTATGGATGGAATATGAAGGATTTTGGCGGACGTTATCGACGCCAGCGGGATCTCCCAGTCCCCACAGCGTAAGCCACCGGGCCGCACGATCAGCACGGCTCGTCGGGAGGTGATCCAGGCGGGGCCACGCTCCACCGTCCAGGTGCCGCCTTTCTCCCGGATCATGGCTTCCTGGCCACGAACTGCCTTTGTGGCGGTGCCGGAGAGGCTAGGGTCTTCGGGGTGCAGGCGGTCCCAGGCGGCTCGTTTGGAGGGGACGCCGTAGATGGCGTCGGTGAAGGTGGTGACCAGGGACATGGGGCTCCCTTAAGCAGTCTCCCGCGAAGGCGCCTGCGGCGCTCGGGCCGCACGCGCCTTGTTTGATCTTGAAAATACTCCCCTTATTCCCATGCCTTCTTCCCCTCCGCTGCAGCGGGCCGGGTAGCACAGCGTGGGGATGGAGACCTGTTCAAATTGAGGGAGTCGCCCTATCAGAATGATGGACACGGGGGCGTAGTCGTTGCCTCTCGGCCGGGTG
>CAITDR010000293.1 GCA_903891165.1 uncultured Pseudomonadota bacterium | reverse complement strand
GCGCCGATCTCCACGTCGTCTTCCACTACCGCTCGGCCGGTCTGCGGAATCTTCAGCAACCCATTCGCTGTGGGCGCAAAACCAAAACCCTCTCCGCCGACGACCGCGCCCGGATTCAGAATGCAGCGATCGCCGAGGCTACAACCGTCCATGACCACACTGCCCGCCATCAACAGGCAGTCTCTGCCGACGCTGGCGCCAGCTCCCACATAGCAGAAAGGCTGGAGTATACTGCCTTCTCCGATGATGGCCCCCGCGCCCACATAGGCAAAGGCCATCACCGTTGCACCGGGCGCCTCCCCCTCCACTACCGCCTGCGGATGGATACCGGGCGCGGGACGCTCTTCGGGGTGAAAAAGCCGGAGTGCCTTGGAAAATGCGGCGTAGGGATCGACGCAGCGTATCAGAATATGACCCACCCCAGCGTCTCGCGGGCCGACGATGACCGCCCCCGCCCGGCTGGTGCGGAAGGCCTTCAGGTAGCGCGGATTCGACAGGAAGGAGAGGTGCTCGGGACCAGCATCTTCCAGGCCGCAGAGGCCTGAAAGTACCCGCTGACCATCCCCCTCCACCCTGCCACCGATGGCCGCCGCGATGGCCTCAACGGACCAACGCATCCGTTGACTACGGATTCTGGGCGTTGTAGCGCTTGATCAGCTCGTCGGTGATGTCCACCGTGGCCGAGACATAGACCACACCGCCCTCGGTCACCTCGATCACCAGGGTGTAGCCACGCTCCTGGCCGATCCCTTCGGCGATCTTCCTCATCTTTTGAAGCAGGGTGTCCATCGCCCCCATGTAGGCCTGGTTGAACTCGCCCTCATAGCGCTGATAGGCCTGCTGGAGTGCCATCAGGTCGTTGTTCATCTCGTCCTCCTTGGCCTTTCGGGCACTCTCAGAGAGGACAACGGCCTGCTTCTGGTAGTCCGCCTGCTTCTGGGCCAGGTTGGCCTGCATGCGGTCCAGTGCCGTCTTCTTTTCGGCATACATGGCTTCAAGGCGGGTTTTGGCGGCTTTACCCTCCGCAACCTCGTTGATGGCCCGCTGAAAATCGACGGTGCCGATCTTGGCCTGGGCAAAGGCCAGGGGGGCAAAGGAGAAAAGCAGGCAGAAGAGAACGAGAATACGCGCGATCATGAGTTACCCGTGGGTCAGAAGGCCGAGCCGATGGTGAAGTCGAAGACCGACTTGCGCTCGTCCGGGTAGGGGTTGAGGGGGATACCGTATTCAAAGCGCAAGGGGCCGATGGGGCTGAACCAACGGATTCCGAAGCCGACGGAGGTGCGCAGTTTGGTAAGGTCGATGTTGCCATCTCCCCAGGGGTCTCCGAAGGCGTTACCCGCATCGAAGAAGGCCACCAGGGAGATGCCTGCGGCCTTGACCACCGGCGACTCCAGCTCGAAATTGTTGATCAGGGTCTGAGTACCCCCAACCACGAGGCGATCATCCGCGTTGGAGGGATCTTCGGTGCCCTGCACCGTTCCGCGCGGGACGCTGTAGTCTTTGAAGCCCTGGGCGCGGATGGAGGGACCCAGCGCATAGGGGTCGTAGCCGCGGATCGAGGTGATGCCACCCGCCCGATAGCGGTGGATGTACGGGACGATACTGCCATCGGTGGAGGTGATGATACCGGCCGAGAGGTTGTATCGAAAAATGAGCCAGTCACCCTTGGAGATGATGGGCTGATAGAAGCGGAAGTTGAGCTTCGACTCCCAATAATTAAAGTCGCCGCCGAAGAGGTTGAGGACCTGCGTTTCGTTCAGGCGGAAGCCGCCGGCCAGCTCGGTGGAGAGCAGCAGCTTGAAGCCACGGGTGGCGTTGATGCGGTTGTTGCGACGGTCGATGTCCAAGGACATGCCGACGGAAGAGGTCAGACCATTCCGGTAGAGCTGGCCACCAAACAGACGTTCCTTGTACTGGTCCAGCGAGAGCAGACCCACATCTTCCACCGTGTAGGACAGGGCCAGACGGAAGTCGCCGCGCTCGTCCAGGTAGCGGCCGATCTCCAGGCTTCCACCACGCTGGTACTCGTTTTCGATGTAGCTGCGCTCGTTGTAGAAGCCGTCTACACGCAAGGTCCACTGACTATCCAGCAGATGGGGCTCGTAGAAGCTGACGTTTCCGGTGCGGGTCCGTGCGGAGATGTTGCCGTTCAGGCTGAAGAGCAGGCCCAGCCCCAGAAAGTTGGCCTTCTGGATATTGGCGGTGAACAGGAAGGACTCGGCGCTGCCGTAGCCAGCACCCACGGAGAAAGAGCCGGTTGGACGCTCTTTAACGTCCACGTTCACATCCAGCACCGCGTCGCCTTCGCCACGCGGGGTGGAGATCTCCACCGACTCGAAAAAGCCAAGGCGATCCAGGCGAGCCCGCGCGTCGCGGATGGCGCCGCCCCGGTAGATGTCGCCCTCGTTGATGGGGATCTCTCGGCGTACCACCTTGTCATAGGTGGGATCGTTGCCGGTGATGTTGATGCGGCCCACCCGCATCTTGTCGCCGGCCTGCACGTCGAAGGTGATGTCCACCACCTTTGTCTGCGGATCGGTCTGTGTAAGCGGGACTACATTCGCGAATGCGTAGCCTTGATCCCCGTAGAGGTCGGCGACCCGCTGGATGGTGCCCTGCATCACCGTCAGCTTGAAGTCGTCGCCGGTCTTCATGGGGACGCCATTGCCGGTCAGACCGGCCCAGCGACGCCGCACCTTGGGGGTCCACTCGGGACCGATGGGGCGCCCGGCCTTTTTGTCGCGTTCAAAGGCGGCTTCGATGTCGCGGGCATCCTTGCCTTCCAGCACCGCGCGCACCGAGCCTTCGGTCAGGCCCTCATCCGGAAGAAAGTCGCCGCTGACCTTGAGATGTCCAAGCTGGTACTTGGGGCCTTCGGTGACGTGGATCTCGACGAAGATGAAGCGTTTATCGGGAGAGAGGAAGACTTTGGGAGGGTCTACCTGGGCTTCGACGTAGCCCTCTTCCATGTAGACTGAACGCACGATGTAGACATCGTTGTCGAGTGCGTCCTGGCGGAAGGTGCCCGACGAGGTGATCCAGGGGAGGATGCCCGCCGGTTTGGTCGCCATACAGCGGCGGATCTTGGCGTCCGGCACGTTGTCGTTGCCGGTGATGTCCACCTGCTGGATCAGGACCTTGCGGTTCTCGGTGACTTTAAAGGTCAGCTCGACCAGGTCGTCGCCCACCTGCTTGAAGACCGGCTCCACTTCCACCAGGAAGAAGCCTTTGTCGAGGTATTTGTCCTTGATCGCCCGCACATTGGCGGCGAGGCGCGCCTCGCTGGGCACGGTGAAGGGCTCGATATCGATGACCTCTCGGAGATCGTCTTCCTTGATCTTCCGGTTTCCGACGATTCGGACTTCGCGGACGGCCGGCTTCTCGCGCACCCGAAAGCGCACCACGAGGCCATCCGCACCTTCCTCGATTTCGACAAGAACATCCTGCACATAGCCGGTGCGCCAGATGGCCTTGATGTCCCGCTGCACCTTCCAGGACTCCAGTCGGTCCCCGGAGCGAAGCAGGATGGCATCCAGGAACACCGCCTCCTCCACCCGCTTCATCCCGAGCACTTCGACCCGGCGCACCGTTCCGGTCGCGGCGGCGGGAGCCTCGTAGGGCGCAGCAGCGGCGGGAGCGGGCGGGGTCGGTTGCTGGGCGTGGGCCAGCAGCGCGGATAAAAGCAGGATCAAGCTGCCTCCTCAAAGCGGCCCTCGGTGAGACGTACCCGCCGGGGCAGGCGGCTGGCCAGCTCGCGGGAGTGGGTAACCAGCACCACGGTGGTGCGGTTGCCCTCGCCGAGCGTCAGGGACAAGAGCAATTCAAAAACTTCAGAAGCCGTGGTCGGATCCAGGTTTCCCGTGGGTTCATCGGCCAGCAGCAGGCCCGGATTCATCACCAGTGCCCGCGCAATTGCCACCCGCTGCTGCTCCCCACCCGACAGCTCGCCGGGGCGGTGTTCCAGCCGGTGGGCCATGCCCACCTGCTCCAGACGGGTGCGGGCGCGCGTACGCGCGGTGTTGCGATCCATACGCGCAATCAGGGCTGGCATCGCGACATTATCCAGTGCACTGTGGTCGGGCAGCAGGTGATGAAATTGGAAGACAAAGCCGACGGTATGGTTGCGGAAGTGATCCAGCGCGGCGGTACTCAGCTGGTGCACCACCCGACCATCCACCCGCACCTGCCCCGAGGTGGGAGGCTCCAGACCCCCGACGATCTGCAGAAAAGTGGACTTGCCCGACCCACTCTGGCCGACCAGGGCCAGGGCCTCGCCCGGTTCTGCCGACAAGCTGGCGCCACGCAGGACCTCGATGGTCTGACCACCCTTGCGAAAGGACCGGGAGAGGTCCGTTATTTCCAGACGAACACCCATTCACTCGTACCGCAGCCCGTCTACCGGATCCAGCGCCGCGGCGCGTGCCGCCGGGTACAGCGTGGCCAGAAAACAGGTGATCAATGCGCCCAAGACGACGGTCAGCACGGTTTGAGTTTCCACCACCACCGGGAGCGAGTCCAGGTAATACACATTGGTGTCCAGAGGGAAGCGATAGCGGTCGAGCAGGAAACAGCCCGCTAACCCAAGAACGGTGCCGAGGCTCGTTCCAACCACACCGACGATACTTCCCTCCAGCATAAAGATCCGAAGGATGTCCGCCGACCGCGCCCCCATGGCGCGGAGAATGGCGATCTCCCGTGCCCGGGTGATCACCATGACCACGAGGTTGGTGACGATGCCCAGGGCGGCCACAGTGACGATCTGCATCAGAATGATGCCCATCACATATTTCTCCAGCTTAAGCGCCGAAAAAAGAGCGGCATTCATCGTAAGCCAGTTCTTGGTGATGAAGGGCCCGGCCAGGCGTTGGCTTACGGCATCGCAGACCTCAGCCACGTCGAAGACCTGATCCTCTTCCACTCGGGCTTCCACACCGGAAACCTTCCCTTGCAGGCTCAGAAAACTCTGCGCATCGGGCACGGAGACATAGGTCCATTTGGTATCGTATTCGTACATCCCGGTATAGAAGATGCCCGCCACGCGGAAACTTCGGGTGGTTGGAACGGGCATTCCCAGTGGCCCCACCCCTCCACCTACCGGGTTGATGATGAAGATCCGGTCGCCGGGGTAGACCCGCAGCAAACTGGCCAGCTCCTCACCCAACAGGATTCCCGGCAGCGCGTCGGTATCGGCGGGGTCCTGCCCGATGGCACGTGTGGGCTCACGCAGCTTGGTCACGATCTCGCGTTTATCCGACCACTCCCGGACCTTTCCCTGCGGCCCGACGGTGATGTCCTTCACCACATCGGTGACGTCCGGCGTGCTGACGGGATCGATGCCCTTGAGGATGGCACCGGAGGTCGCAAATTGGCTACGAATCATCACTTCGGTGTAGACAAAGGGCGAAGCGGCGACGACGCCCGGTGTCTCCCGGACGGTCTGGAGCACCTCGTCCACATTGTCCATCGGTCCGGCGAATTCCAACACCACAAAGTGGGCGTTGCTCCCCAGGATCTTGTTACGCAGATCCACCTCGAAGCCGGCCATGACCGAGAGCACCATGATCAGCACCGCCACCCCAACGGTAACCCCCGCTACAGAAAGCACGGCAATCAGGCTGATGCCCGCGTCCTGACGACGGGAGCGCAGGTGGGACCACGCGATGAGCAGCTCAAAGTTCAAGGGAATCCAGGGGGGTAGGCCAACGCGCCGCCCGGATAACCCGATAGGACGGTGTGGCTACCTTCTGGCCGCCGCTGTCACCTTCTTTGACCTTCCCTAACGATAGCTGCGGCCCAGGTTGGCCCGGCGGTCGTCCAGCCAGTCGCGGATGTAGGCCACCTCCTGGTCCGGGCTGGTCCAATCCGAGCGCCAGCCCCAGCCCCCGTAGCTGCGGTACTCCTCGCCCCAACGCTCCCAGTCGCGGGTCATTGACGGCCAGGTCTCAGCCACATAGGCATCGATCTGGGTATCCAGCGTCGTGTCGCTCAACGGTCCGTCCAGCGCGGCGACCGTCCGCAGGCGCAGTTGTTCACCCAGTTCCGCGTCTTCGAGGATACGTCGGAAGAGGTTGTTGGCATAGCGGAAGTCGTCGGTGCCGCTGGCGTCCTGGCGCTCGGTCTGCCAGGTCTGGCCCAGGGCGTGGTTGAAGTCCCAGGGGGCATAGTACCAGAGTGGCTGCGCCGGATCATGGTAGAGGTACGCATTTTTTCCGGCGGAGTCGTCGGCTTCGGTAAAGCGCACGAGGATCCACCAGTCCAGAAACTGCTCCAATTGCACCCGGTCGCCCAGCTCGGCCCGGAAGGTGGTGTTGTCACTCTGGACCACCCAGTCCACCAATTCGTCCAGATCATCGTAGGCACCCGCCTCCCCATCTTGGGGCGTACCTTCTTTCTTTTCATAGCCGGAGTGCAGAGATGACTTCGGACGGCCGCCGTAGGTGTCGTAGAAGTTGGCGGAGTGGTCTACGGATTTGTAGAGGTTCCCATCTTCAAAAAGACCCTGGTCCTCCCAGTATTCTCCGTCGATATGGTCGCCCAGCAGGTACAGGCCCTCATAGGCGCCGTTGATGTAGACCACCGCCATCTCGGTTTCGACGCGGTGGCGACTGGGATCCAGGTTGTTCCAGAGGTCAAAGCACATTCTTTGGCGAAAATAGCTGTTGTCGTCGAAGGTGGAGGTCAGGACGATGCCACGGCGTTTGGGAAAGCCGGTTTTTTCGTCTTCGAACTCCTGATCCGCAGGAAAATAGAGGGAGTAGCTGCGCTTGGGGTAGTAGGAGGAGGCGGC
>CAITDR010000292.1 GCA_903891165.1 uncultured Pseudomonadota bacterium | reverse complement strand
TTGCGAACGGAGCGTCTCCAGCGGCTCGGGGAGTTGCCCGCTCTGGATCTTCCAGATCCAACCAAACTTTCTGACCCCTGTGAGAGCAGCCAGCCCCTCCCTGGTCTGAATTTTCTCTTTCCGGGTGCCCTGAACCGTATTGGCGCCCAGCTCACTGCGCCGCTGCGGATCCTGGAAGGAGAGCTTGCCCTGGAACGCGAGACGGCGCGGAGCCCCAAGGATGTGGCCTGCAACGGCACCTATCGGTTTGTTCAGGACGGGCTGCGGATTCGCCACAAGGAACCCGGATCTTCGGTGAGTGTAGTCTGGAATACAGAGCTTCCCTTTCGGGAGGGAGAAGGACCACGCCAGTACTGGGGTCTTCCGGGAACCAGCCTTCGTTGGGATTTTTCCACCCGCTGGGCGGTCCAGGGTAGCTATACCGTGCAGGCTTCGGTTCTGCCGGTGAGCCCGGGAGCGGGGGCCATCCTTCGGGTGGGTGGCCAGGAGCTGCCGCTTCAGCCGGAAGAGGATCGTCTGGTGGCTGAGCTTTTGGTGGATCCGCAGGACGCCTGGAGTATCGAGCTTCAAGACCCCGAAGGCTACTGGGTGCTACGCAGCCTGCGGCTGGTGCAGGGGCCGCTGTCGATGGTGCTGGTGGAGGAGGCGAAGCCAAGGTTGACGGACCTTTTTGCCGGGGATCGCGTCCAGGTTACCGGCGAGGTTCCCGAGCTGGACATGCCGCCGATCCGGCAGCGGGGAGAGCTGTCCTACGTGGAGATTCCTTGGAAGAACGTGGTGGGTTGCTCGCCGCTGCGGGTGCTGGAGGAGGGGGTGCCGCTGCCCCGGGATGCGCGCAACCTCTTCCAGGCGGCGGTTCCCCGTGGTACAGAGGTACAGCATGTGGGGGATCGCCTGTATTTTTCCGCCAGCCAGCAGGATGAAGTCACGGTGGACTACGATCCGGATCGGCACTGCTGGGCAAAGTCCACCCCGAAGTCGCCGGAGCGCTACTGGCTCTATCCGGGTGATCGACTCGACGGCCCGATCACCGGGGAAATGCGCGGCAAATTGGCCGGCGCGATGAAGCGGGTAGAGCTACAGGTGGCCGCCAACCTCCCCCTGCCTCCCGGTGCTGGCCTACACCTGACGATCCTGCAGGATGATCGGATTCTTTTTGATGAAACTGTCCAGATTCAGGAGGGGAAAAACTTGATCTTCCTTCCGACCCCCCTTCCGCGGGAGTTCAAGACCCACGCCTCCTTCCGTATCGAAGGAGCACCGGAGCTTCCCCCTATGTTATTGACCCTACACGGAGTGGAGGGCTGAGATGTCCTTTATCCAGACTGACTACCTCCTCTTTTTTGCAGCGGTCTGCACCGTCTACTGGCTGCTGCCCGCCCGTCGGTTCCAGAACGGATTTTTACTCCTGGGATCCTACGTTTTCTATGGATGGCTGAACCCGATTCTCTGCCTGTTGCTCTTCTCGGTGACGGCGGTGAATTACCTCGCCGCCCGCAGCATCGACAGTCGGCCCCAGAGCAAAGACCTTGTCTTGGGGGTTACGGTGGTGCTCTCCATCGTAAACCTCTGCTTTTTCAAATATTTTGGTTGGTTCTCCGCCGATATCCTTCCAAAGATCCTGAGTGCAGAGACGGCCTCCGAGATCCAACTCTGGAACCTGGCGCTTCCTCTTGGACTGTCCTTTTATACCTTTCATAACCTCGCCTACACCATCGACGTGTACCGGGGCAGCTTTGAAGTACGAAAGGATCCCCTCGACTACTTCCTCTACGGCTCCTTTTTTCCGCAGTTGGTGGCCGGTCCGGTAGAGCGTGCGTCCAACCTGCTTCCTCAGCTCGAAGCCCCTCGAAAATTCCAGATCGCGCAGGTGGCCTCTGGTTTTGAGCTGGCCCTGTGGGGAGCCTTCAAAAAGATTGCGCTGGCCGACACCATCGCTCCCTATGTAGACCTGATGTTCCAGCACCAGAGCCCCTCCTGGGCGATGGTGTGGACCGGCGCATTGGGCTTCACCATCCAGGCGCTTGCGGACTTCTCCGGCTATACCGACATCGCAAGGGGCAGCGCACGTATGTTGGGCATCGAGCTGATGCACAACTTCGACCATCCCTATATGGCCGCCACCCCCATGGAGTTCTGGCAGCGCTGGCATATGTCCTTCTCCACCTGGCTGCGTGAATACGTTTATGTGCCCTCCTGCTTCTCCGACTGGGTACGGCGCTGGATCACCATTCCTGGAACCGGGGATTGGGGGCCTTTCGCCAATACTTCTCGCGCGCTCCTGATCACCATGATGGTGTCGGGAATCTGGCATGGCTCCACCGCCAACTTCCTGCTCTGGGGTTTCTACTATTTTGTCATCGGTACGCTGTACACCTGGGCCATGACCAAGGTGCCCAAAAAGATGAAAAAGCAGGGTGGGTGGCGCTGGATCACCGTGCCGGTGATGTTCTCGTTCACCGTGCTGGGCATGCACATCTTCCGGCAGCCCTCGGTGGAGCAGCTGCTGAAAAACCTACAGCTTTCCCCGGTGGATGGCAGCCTGGACCAGTGGATTGTTTCCTCGGCCATGCTGGGGCTCTGTGCCTACGCCGCCCTGCCCCTGGTGGCGGCTCTGCTGGCAGAGAGGTATCTTATCCCCCGACTCAAGGAGACCGTCTGGTGGCTGCCGGTGCGCACCACCAGCTGGGCGGTGATGGCGGTGGCGGTCTTCTCCTCCGTCCGTACCAGTGCTGCTGACTTCATCTACTTTCAGTTTTAAGAGGAACAAATGGATACTCTCGCCAAGCTCAACGAAGTCTTTCGCGATGTTTTTGAGGACGAGGATCTCACCGTCGGTCGCGAGACCACCGCCAAGACGGTGGCAGGCTGGGACTCGGTCATGCACATCACCCTGATGATGAGCATCGAGCGTGCTTTTAAGCTGCGCTTCAACTCGGGCGAGGTCGCCAACCTGAAGAATGTGGGCGCGCTCGCAGACCTCATTGACCGCAAGAAGGCCTGAACGTGAGCCGCGTACAAGCACTCTTTTCCTTTGTCACCGAGAACCATCCCCGCTCCTTGAAGGGTCTGGAAGAGTCGCGCGCCGTAGCGCCCGAGCTTTTCGACGAGGTAGCGGAGAAGTTTCTGGGTTGGGCCGCAAAAGTTCATGGTGAAACCGGCTATCTGCCGCGCTGTGTGGACGCCTTTGCGATTTTCTCTCACGACGTGCTGATGTCGCAGGCCCGCTACGAGGCCGACGGCCACTACGAGAACGACTCCTTTGCCAAGTGTGAAGAAGCGGTCTATGGCCGTCGCGAGGTGATGGATGACTACCTGTGGGGGGTCTTCCTGACGAACTTCATGTGGGCACACCACATGGACATCACCCGCTTCTACAAAGATCGTTTCATCTCCAAGCTGCCCTCCGCCCCCAAGGTGGTGGAGCTGGCCCCCGGTCACGGCGGCTGGGGCGTGTGGATGCTCTCCGAGCGTCCGGATGCGACCCTGCACGGCTACGACGTGAGCCCCTCTTCCATCGTGATCGCCTCCTCGGTTGCCGAGGCGGCGGGTGTGAGCGGCCGGGTACAATATACCCGTCGGAACGCCCTGGATCTGGAGTCCATGCCTGCTGGCGAAGCCGATGCGGTCATCTGCTCCTTCCTGATCGAGCACCTGGAGGAGCCCTGGCGGCTGGTGGCGGTGATCTCCCGGCTGCTGAAGCCGGGTGGACGCGCCTTTTTGACCGGCGCGCTCACCGCTGCACAGGTGGACCACATCTACGAATTCCGAAAGGAATCCGAGCTGGTCCTGCTCTGCGAGCAGCATGATCTGCGGGTGCTGGAGACCATCTCCGTCGCACCCCAGCGGCTGCTGCCCAAGGCCCGCTTCCTCCCCCGCTCCATGGGTCTGCTCCTCCAGCGCCGCAAGTCGGATATGTGGTAAAATGTCCTTGTTCCCCCTCCTTTCCCGCCTCAAAAAAGAGGGTCAGCTTGAAGAAGCTCTCACGACGCTGCGCGCCGCGTTGCGTCGGGAGGAAGTTCCCGTAGAAGACTATGAACGTGCCGGGCGCTGGCTCCACAAAGAGTACAGCGGCAAGGCGACGAATATACGGGTACTCGGCATCTGCACCACCGCCTGGATCCCTCCGGTCCTGGCGGCCTGCGGCTGGGGAAGGGGCTTGCCTTTGCGGGTGAGCGATGGGGACTACGACAATATTCTGCAGGAGCTGGAGAGGGGAGATAACCCCGATGTTGTGGTTCTTTTGCCGTGGACCCAACGTCTTCTCTCTGGCGACGATAGCCAGGCTGCCATTCAGGCCGAGCTGGGCTTCTGGCAGGTGGCTTGGTCCAAGCTTCGTGGCGCGAAGCTGGTGCAGGTGGGCTACGACTGGATGGGGCCGGGGCCAGAGGGTGCGGCGCTCGCCGGGGCTCCGGGGGGCAAGATTGACCGGATCCGTAGGATGAATGCCGAGCTTCGGGCAAGGCTGCCTGCGGGGGCTGCCTGGGTAGACCTGGAGCAGCTCTCCGGTGAACACGGTCGGAAGCATTTTTATGATGCGCGTCAGTATCACTGGACGAAGAATCCTTTTTCGACACGCGGCCTGTGGGCCATGGGCCAGCAGCTCACCGCTGCGATCCGCTCGGTGCTGACTGGCCCCAAGAAAGTGCTGGTGTTGGACCTGGACAATACTGTCTGGGGCGGCGTGGTGGGCGAGACCGGACCCATGGGCATCTCCATCCGCGAGACCCCGGAGGGCGAGTCCTACCGGGCTTTCCAGGTATTTTGTAAGGGACTGACCAAGCGTGGTGTGCTTCTGGCGGTTGCATCCAAGAACAACGCTGCCGATGCGAAGGAACCCTTTGTCAAAAACCCCGATATGGTGCTGAAGCTGGAGGATTTTGCCGGCTTCGAAGCCACCTGGGATCCCAAAGCCCTGTCGTTGCGGCGCCTCGCCGAGCAGCTCCGCCTTGGTCTGGATTCCTTTGTGTTTTTTGACGATAACCCGGCCGAGCGGGAGCTGATCCGTCAGCACCTGCCCGAGGTGGAAGTGCCCGAGGTGCCGGAAGACCCCTCCGGCTACGTCCGTTGCCTGGAAGAAGGGATGTATTTTGAAGCCCTGACGCTGACCAAAGAGGACCGTGAGCGGGCCTCTCAGTACCAGGCCGAGCAGGCCCGCGAATCCGCCGCTTCCGCCTTTGACTCCCTGGACGGCTACCTGAACTCCCTGGAGATGAAGGCCGAAGTCCGGGCGGTGGACGAAGATGATCTGGAGCGGGTTGTACAGCTTTTAGGCAAAACCAACCAGTTCAACCTGACGACCCGGCGCCACGGCACCGAGCAGGTACGGGCCTGGATGGAAGACCCCGCCTGTGTGGCCCTGAGTATCCGGGTGGACGACCGCTTCGGTGGCCACGGTCTGGTTGCCGTGATGTTGGGTGTACCGGATGAAGACGGCGTTCTCCGTGTGGATACCTGGCTGATGAGCTGCCGGGTGATCGGACGTACGGTGGAGCAGTATTGCTGGCTACGTTTTCTGGAAGAGGCACGTTCCAAGGGCTATCATCGCGTGCGTGGTGAGTTTTTGCCCACGGCCAAGAATGCGCAAGTGGCGCCGCTCTTTGGGGAGCTGGGGCTGCCGGTGGTGGAGGAGCGCGAGGACGGCAGCCGTCTGTACCTCGCTGAGATCGACGCACTGCCGGAAGTCCGTACTTTTGTACGTTGAGCGGTACCGGGTGCTCGCGATAGCGCCGCTGTTTTTGTTCGGGTGCGAGGCGCCAGAGAGCAAAGAGTCCGCACCGTTGGCGGATTCCTCCCCTGGGGACTCCCCCTCCCCGATCTTGCCGCTCCAATGTGCCGCTCCCGCCGCTGAGCTGCGCTACAATCTGGTTCCTGGCCTCTTGGACACCACCGACACTGCGCAGCCGATGATGGAGCAGGGCGCGGTGGCGATGGCCGACCTGGATGGCGATGGCGACGATGATCTGCTGATCTCCAAGCGCAACGACGGCCTCTACCTCCAGAAAAACGCCGACGGCGTGTTGGGGAGCCCACAGAAGATCCTGGCAGAACCCCTGATCTCCACCCTGGCCCTGGGTGATGTGGATGCCGATCACGATCTGGATCTGCTGGTGGGGGGCCATGCCGACACTCCCACGCTGATGCTGAATGATGCGCATGGTGGCTTTGTCTCGGTGAATGCCGGTCTTCCCATGGTAGTGGCCACCATCCGGGGGGCCAACTTCGGCGACACCGATGGCGACGGCGATCTGGATCTGGTGCTGGCGGTGGCGGGTCAGGGACCGGATATGCGCGAGCACCTGCTTCTGAACGATGGAACAGGCTTTTTTGTGGATGGTTTCCTGCCTGCAGCCGCCGATGGGGAGGGGCTGAGCTGGGATCCGCTGCTGACCGATCTGGATCGGGACGGGGATCTGGACCTGTACCTGGTCAATGCCGAGCAGGACCGGAACGGGAAGTCCCGCTACCTGAAAAATGAAGGCGGTATTTTTGTAGATGCGGGCGGTCAATGTACCTGTACGTCCACCGGAAACCCCATGGGCGCGGGGGTGGCCGATTTTAACGGTGATTTAATCCCCGATCTCTACGTCGCCAGCACCGGCTCCAACTATCTCTTGACGGGTCAAGAGAGTGGCAGTTTTGTGGATGCGACCGCCTCGATGAGTGCGGCGGGTCTCAGCTCGCCGGAGCAGATGGCCTATGGTGCGATGATCTACGACCACGACAACGATCGGGATCTCGATATTTTTGTTGCCACCGGCCCGTTGGGCGAAGCGCGTTTTGTACAGCCGGACCTCTTTCTTGACCGTCAGGGCGATGGGTTTGTGGAGCAGGCGGCGGTTATGGGGCTGGCGGATATGGGCGTAGGAAGGGCGGTGGTAGCCGGGTTTTTCGACGGGGATGCCTTCCTGGACCCGCTGGTGAGCCATTTGGCCGGTCCTTCACAGCTCTGGGTGGCCCCCTGCACCGATCAGCGTGGGCTGGTGGTGGAGCTGTTGGGCAAGGCGCCCAATCGCTACGGGGTAGGCGCCTGGGTGGAAGTGGACAGCGGCGGCCGGACTTTTCTGGCTCCGGTGAGCAGCCACGCGGGCTGGGGGGGTGCGATACACCCCCGGGCTCACTTCGGTCTGGGCAGCGACTATGCCGAACAGCTGCGGGTTTTCTGGCCCTCCGGGGAGACCCAGGAGCTGGAGCTGGGGCCGGAGACGGCAGCACGGATTTTGATAGAGGAGCCGTGACGCCCCCGGCGAGTTTGATTAAGCGCACTAAATCCCTGGAGGCAGCATGCAGACCAAAACCAACTTTACACTCATGACGGTCGACGAATTTGCGACGTGGATTTCGACGCAGAGTGTGGCCCGCAAGATCAGCACACTTCAAAACCACCACACCTACATCCCCAACTACACCCACTTCAAGGGAAACAACCACTTTCCCATGCTCTCGGGTATGAATGCCTCCCACCTGGAGCGCGGCTTTGACATGATTGGGCAGAACATCACCACCTTTCCTGACGGAATGGTGGCGATCTGTCGTCCCTTCGAGCGTATTCCTGCGGGGATCAAAGGGGCAAATACCGGGTCGCTCTGTCTGGAGCACGTCGGCAATTTTGATGCCGGGGGCGATGTGATGGCCGCGGTACACCGGCAGGCCATCCTCCAGGTGAATGCACTCTTGGCCCGGAAGTTCTCCATTACTCCAAGCAAGGAAACCCTGCTGTACCACCACTGGTGGGACTTGCGCACCGGCCTACGCACGGACGGAACGGGTAGCACCAAATCCTGCCCTGGAACTGCCTTTTTTGGTGGAAACACCGTCGCGGCTGCCCAGGCCAACTTCATCCCCGAGGTGTTGGGAGCCATGGGGGGGACCACCAATGTGCCCGCCAAGCCGCTGCGCAGTGCGAAGGTGACGGCCGACGCCCTCAACGTGCGGGACCAGGCATCCATCGAGGGAAAAGTGGTGTCCAAGCTGATCAAAGGCACTGCCGTGGAATGTTATGAGGACTCCGGAGACTGGAGCCGTCTGCACCCGACCAAAGCCATGTGGGTCTCGCGGCGCTACCTCGCCTCCTGAGTTTCCAACATCCGCAGGGCATTCGTCGCCAGCGCGCGTACGTCGGCTTCTGGATCATCTTCCTGGAGCGTGATCAAAATCTCTGAGAGGCCAGGAAGGGCAGCGCCGACCGCTGCCAGGATCCCACGATAGCGGACGTCGGCGTCCGTCGAAACCAGGGCCTGCTGAAAAAGAGCGGGGATTTCGGCATGATCGGGCTGGAGCATGCCCAGGATCCCCAGGGAGAAGGCGGGATCGGGGTGACGGGGCAGGTCTTCCAGGCTCCAGAGTGTAAGTGACTCTTCCAGCTCGCCCAACAGCTCCGCACCGGTGCAGCGCAAAAAGAGCAGGTCCAAGGCTGGATGTAGCGTCAGAAGCAGATCCTCCTCCCCACGCTGCCAGTGGACTTCCTGCAAAAAGCTGCCTTCTTCATCGGGAATCGCCAGGTTCCAGACCATGTGGCGGGCAGCGTACAAGACATCCTCGGCACTATGGCGCCGGTCCACCACGCGCAGAAATTCTTCGCGGGGAGGCAGCCATGCACGCAGAGGTGGAGGCCGGACAAAGGTGGGTTCAGGGCAGCCCTTCTCGCGCAACATCGTCGCAACACGATCTGCGAGGCTGCGCACTTCCTCCTCGGCATCCGTCGTCATCGGCAACACCAGCGCCAGGCTGTCGCGCCAGCTACGCCAGGCCAGGGCACGCAGCAGCTCCAGCCGCACGTCGCGCTCGGGATGGCGGCAAAGGGGGTGCAGCGCCGCCGCCGCCTCCGGCTCGGAGGCTTCCCCCAACAGCGCCACCACCGCACGGAGCGCACGGATGCAGGCATGTGCGGTGGTCGCGTGGTGCAGGCGATCCAGCAGCTCGGGTAGGCTCTCAAAGCCCTCCCCTAGCTGCGCCGCCACGGCCTGTTTTCCGGGGCCGTGGAGCTGCAAGAAGTGCTCCTCCAGCCATGCGTGTTCAATGTAGTGTAGCTTACAATCATGAAGTGTGGCGCCTGGAGACTGCACCATCCAGACCATTTCGAATGCATTTTTGTCCGTCGGCAGGATCACACGGGCCAGAAGCCAGCCACGCTGCCAGGCGAGGCGGAGCAGCTCTCCCCGGGGAATGGCCACCCGGCGCAGGAGTGTGGTCGGATCTGGAGGTGCGTTGGCAAGGGGGCTTTCCGCAAAGCTGGGGCTGCGGCCCGCCACCAGATCCAGGAGTACCTGCACGCTGGGGTCGGCGTCGTGGTGACCGGCGAGAGCAGCGGGAAGCCGGGTGGAGAGTACCCAGGTTGCCGTCCAACGCACCCGTGGATCTACGTGGTGCAAGGCATCTTTCAGGCGGTCCACCTCCACCGGGTTCAGGCTGGGGTGGCAGGCCAGGGCCGATAGAGCAAAGCTGGGGTCGGAGGAGGGGTGGAGAAGGGGCTGGAGAGGCTGAAGATCGCAGCCTTCGGGTACCCAAAGGGTTGCGACATCCAACGCGCAGCTCTCCGTCCAGGTGATCACCTGATCTCCAAGGAGGTAGCTGATATGTTCGGGACGACCGGGCTGGGCGTGGATGTGCCCTACCCAGGGTAGACCCAGGGTGGCGGCGAGGCTGCGGAGCTGATCCCGGGGCAGCAGGGTGGGCAGGGGGCGAAGCCGGAGCTCCGGGGCACCGTCGGCATCGGCCGGATCCTCAAATTCGTCAAACTCTCCGGCTGCCGTGCGCTGGTAGAGGCTTTCAAAGGCGGGATTTCCCTGGAGGGCGGCAAAGAGGGGGCTGCGCAGCTCCTCCAGGCGCTCGGGAAGGCGGCGCAGGGCATACTCCAGCTCCCAGAGGGCCTCGGCGGGGCGGCCCAGGTGCAGGAGGGCCCGCGCCCGTAGCCAGTGAAGGGGCGCGTTCTCCGGGTCTTTTTCGAGGAGTCCTTCACAGAGATCCACACAGGCCGTCGGATCATCGGCCTCCAGGGCCTCGGCGCGAAGCTGGAGCGCATCCCGGAGGGTGGGGTCCAGCGCCAGCGCTCGATCCGCTTCCTCCAACCATGGCTTTCCCTGCCTTTTCAGACAGAGGGCCAGCAGACTCCAGGCCAGCGCGGCCTCCTCCACGGAGAGGCCTTCCGCACCCAGCGCCCGGCGGAGCAGGGGGATGGCAACCGCGTCTTCCTCCTCCTCCGCCGACAACCTTCCCAATTGATACCAGGCGGGTGCGTAGTCCGGATGGAGCGTCAGATCCTCCTGGAGCTGCTGCACCAGCTCGCGATCGCCAGGATTTTCCGCAAGCATCGTGGTTCTTTCGCGGATGACCGTCGCGGAGTCTCCCGCCCGTTCGGCAAGCTGGATACGGAGGCGGCGGGCGGGCTGGTAGGGATAGAGGTCCAGGCAGCGATCCAGGTAGTTTTGGGCCTCCGCCACATGCTCCAACTGGAAAGAAATTTCTGCCTGGAAGAGGGCCAGCTCCAGGTCGGGCTCCACCAGACCCTCCAGGCGCTGGAGCTGGGCCAGGGCTTCGTCGGGCGCATCGTCCTGGTTCAGGCCCACCGCCATTGCCCAGCCGCGTACCCGCTGCACAATGTTTGGAGGCAGGTCCGCAGGCCCAAAATCTTCAGGACTCCCCTCCCCTCCCGCCATCCAGCCCAGGCCCGAATCTACAATTTTCTGAAGGAGGGCACCTTCCAGCCAGGGAAGCACCTGGAAAAGGAGCGAGGGCCGTGCAACTTCGTCCTCCAGAATCTGGGCGCCACGAAAAAAAGCTTCCCAGCTCCAGGATTGGCCACTCTCCATCCCCAGGCTCAGGCCCAGCCACTCGGTCGATGGGCGGAGCTGGTGGGCGCGCACCGCCAGCCAGGCCAGCCGGGCGACCAGATCGGCAGCCGGGGCGCTCAACAAAATCTGCTCCCGACGAAGACGCTGAAGAAGCGCCTTGGAAAGCAGAACAGCCTCCTCAGGCCGCTGAACATGCAGGCGTTGGACCTGCACGTGGAGCTGGGCGAGGGGGGAGCAGAGCGGGGGACGCCGGGAGGAAAGCATAGGGGCGCCTATCGCGTGCGGGCTTCCTCGGGTATAGGAGGGTGGGTCGGAGGATGGAATGCGTCGTTTCTGCTGGTTGTGGTTGCTCTGGGGCTGTAAGGACGGAAGTGAGATCGCGGAGGGCAAGCCCGACCCGCAGGTGGACAGCGACACCAGCGGAGATATGCCCTTTGACAGCGGAGACTCCGAGCCTCTGCCGGTGGACAACGACGCCGACGGCTACGACAGCCGCGACGACTGCGACGACAACGATGCGGCCGTGCATCCCGACGCCGTCGAGCTGTGCAACGGAAAGGACGACAATTGTGACGGCGTGGGCGATCTTGACACCGACGGTGATGGGTTGCGGGAGTGTGAGGACTACTGTCCAATCTATACACTGTGGGGCGCGTCGGGCGATGGGCGGTCCATCTCTCCGGTGGGGACCATCCAGGAGGGTATCGATCTGGCCGGGGCCTCTGGCTGTAACGAAGTGCGCAGCTCGGGCGGCACCTACTACGAAAATATCGACTTTCATGGCTATCCAGTCAATGTGGAGAGCCTGAGCGGGCCAGCCTACACCGTCATCAACGGGCAGGCGGCAGGCCCGGTGGTGAGCTTCCAGACCTCAGAGGGGCCAGACAGCCGGATCTACGGCTTCACCCTGACCAATGGGGCAGCGGATGGGGGCGGCATCAAGGTGTACACCACCAGTCCCACCATCGAAGGGAACATCATCACCGGGAACGTGGCCCAGGGCAACTACAATGTGGGAGGAGGAATCTGGAGTTTTAATGGATCCCCTACCATCATTGACAACGAGATCTCCGAAAATGACGCATGCTGGGGTGGGCCGGAGGACGGCTGCGACGGGGGCGGCATCGACGCACGTGGTGGAGAGCCATTTATCTCAGGAAATCACATCGTAGACAACACCGCTGGCGACGGGGGCGGCATCTGGCTGGCCCACAGCGATGCGATCATCGTCAACAATGTGATCGCCGGGAACCTTGCCGACGATACCGCCTATGAGGACAGCGGGGAGCGCGACCGGGATGGGCAGGGCGGCGGCATCGACGTGCAGCTTGGCGGCCCCGTCGGTCCCACCATCACGAATAATATCATTCAGGATAACTCCGCTTCTGCTATCGGCGGCGGCATCGTGATCTACGAAGACAAAGACGGCTACGGCGATGGGATTGTAGCGAACAATACCGTCATCTACAACCGGATCATCGACACCGACTACGGCGCAGGCATCGCGCAGTTCCGACGCACCGACCCAATCATCTATAACAATATCGTGGCCTGGAACGACGGCCCGGGTGTGTGGTCCGAGGACGAGATCGACACGTTGTTCACCTATAACCTTGTGTACGACAACAACCCGGACTACGGCGGGTTGATGGATGGCAGCGGTACCGGGAATTTTTCGGGTGATCCTGCCTTTACGATGGTGTCGGCCGATGGGGCCTGGGACAATGACGATCTGCATCTGAAGGTGGGATCACCTGGGATCAATGCTGGAGATTTGACAGTGTTCGATGTGGTAGATGGGACACGGAGTGATGTGGGGGCCTATGGGGGGCCTGCAGGTTCGTGGTGACAATAGCCGTCGGTGATCGTCCCAAGGCCAACTTCAGACCTGGGTTCCCGGAGCAGGTGAATGCTTTGCCTCCGAACGCACCCCCGGAAGGGCGCCGATGAAGCTGCTTGTGGCGGAGGACGACGCGGCCGTGGCCTCGAACCTTGTGCGTGGGCTTCGCGCACAGGGCTTCGTCATCGAGCTTGCGACGAGCGGACGGCAGGCCCGCGAGGCGATCGTCCGCTTCGCGCCCGATCTTGTCGTCCTTGACCTGATGCTGCCCGAGCTGTCCGGTCTCGCTCTGCTCCAGGAATTGTCCGGCAAGCCACACCCTCCCATCATCGTGCTGACGGCGCGCACCGATCTGAACGAGCGGCTGCGGTGTTTCGAGTTGGGCGCCTCCGACTACGTGCCCAAGCCGTTCTTCCTCGAAGAGCTGGTTGCGCGCATTCACGCGCGACTCCTCTGGAGGCCCGAGGCGCCGCGGCGTATCCTTCGGTTCGCCGACGTGGAGCTCGACCTCGATCGACGCAGCGTTACGGTTGCGCGCCAGGAGGTCGCGCTCACGCGCCATGAGCTGGATCTTTTGGCCTATCTGGTGCAGCGGCCGAACCGGGCGGTGACGCGTGAGGATCTCGCGGAGCGCGCGATCCTGGGACACGACGTGCCCGAGTCGCGCACCATCGACTCACACCTTGCGCGGGTGCGTCGCAAGCTGGGCGCGGCGGGGTCACACGTCGTGACGGTGTGGGGCATCGGGTATCGCTTCGTGCCTGACGCGGTGGACGGGTGAGGCTTGTCGGGCGGCTCTCGCGGCGCGTTCTGGTGACAAGTGTGCTCACAAGCGTCGTTGCGGCTGCGGTGACCCTCTTCCTCGCGCGCAGCGCGGTGGCGAGGTCGATCAGCGAAGTTATCCGCGCGAGCCACGATGCCCAGGCGCAGGCGCGCTGTGTGTCCGATCCCGCCGCCTGGACGGAGCGTGGGCCCGGGGACGGGCAGATCTTCGCCTACGACGCGGCGACGCTGGAGTCGCGCAACCCGGCGGCGCCGCCGATCGACGCCACCCTCGCAAGCGCCGTGACGCGGGGCGAGCGCACGCTTGTGTGGACCGGCGCTGGCACGGGCGGAACGCTTGTGTTTCGCAGCGCGCCCAGTGGTCCTTGCAGCCTCGTGGCCGCGACCTGGAGCGGGACCTACACCTCCAGGCTCGCCACGCAGGTGGTCGTCCGCGCCGCGGTGTTCACAGCGCTGATCGGCGCGCTCCTGTCCATGCTTCTGGTCGTGTGGCCGCTCGCGCGGCGCACCCGCGCGCTGGCGCAGGCTGCGAAGGTGCTCGGCGAGGCGCACGGCCTGGCCGGCGAGCCCGGTGGAGGGGACGACGAGCTCGACAGCGCACTGGCTCGGCTCCACCTCGCCGACGCGCGCATTCGGCGCGACGCACAGGTGCTCCGGGATCGGTCGATGGCGCTGCAAAAGCACCTCGGCGATGTGGCGCACGACGTCCGCACGCCACTCTCTGCGCTGCAGCTCACCCTGGAACACCTCGCCGACGAGGCGAAGGACGACACGACGCGTGTCCGGCTCGCTCAGGCCCTCTCGGAGTGCGTGTCGGTGTCGAACATCACCGAGAACCTACGCCTTCAGAGCCTTGTGGAGGACGGGCTGCAGCCCACAATGCGGCCGATCCGCGATGTCGCCAAGGTCCTTGAGCGGGTCGTGTTCCGCGCCCAGAGCCTGGGTCGGCGCACGGGTGTCGCCGTCGAGATGGCCGCCCCCGATGCGCCCATCGCCATCGCCGGCGACGAGCTCTTCCTGGAACGCTGCGTGACGAACCTTCTCGACAACGCCGTGCGCTTCGGGGATCGCGACGGTCATGTGGCGCTCGTGCTCGCGCGGGTCGCCGACGGGTTCGTGATCACCGTGCGCGACGACGGTCCGGGCGTCACCGTCGAAGCACTCGCGCGGCTCGGCGAACGTGCGTTCCGAACGGACGAGGCCCGTCAACGGGACCCGCGCGGGAGCGGACTCGGGCTGGCGATCACACGCGCGCTGTGCGATCGCTGCGGGTGGCGCATCTCGTTCTCGGCGCTCGAGCCGCGCGGCCTGGAGGTGACCCTGCGCGGCTCCACACTTTCTCCATGACTGCGTGCGATGCTCTCTCCATGCGAACCCAATGCCTCCCCCTGACCCTGCTCCTCTGCTCCGCGTGCATGTCGATCCCCACCGCCCGCGAAGCGAACATCTCCTATTCCACCGAGGCTTCCGCGTGGCCCGCCGCGCCAAGCTGCCTCAACCCGCCGGTGAAGGAGGGTGTCGCGAAGGAGGTCTTGGTGGGCAGCCGACGCGAGGTGGTCATCGCCGGTGGCCCGGACGAGATCTCCGACGAAGCGTGGGAAAGCTACACCCCCAGCCTCGGCAACCAGAAGAACAGCGACCGGCACGTGCTCTTTGCGACCTCGTGCTTCACCCGATCGCCCGGCAAACCCGCCGACTGCGCGGGCGACGCGTGCAGAGACATCCTCGACCTGGACGGCTACACCTGGATCGGGCTCTCGAAGATCGTCGCAGCTGACTGCGTGCCCTCCGAGAGCGCATGCGACGGGACGAGCCCGAAGGAGGGCGGCCTGCTCTTCATCGTGACGGAAAAGTGTCACGAGCTTGTGTTTGAAGGGGACGTTATCTACTTGAATGGACCCGACGGAGAGAAGGCGGTGATGCACGCGACCGCCGACGGCGTACCCACCACCGATGTGGTGCTGCCGACGGGCTGGACGCTTACCAAGGAGACGCTGACGGAGCCCCTGACCGTCCATCCCTTCGGCGGGGGTGACCAGTGTTTCTACAACATCATTCGCGACAGCAAGGTCCAGTCCTACCATCAGATCGCCTATGCGAGGGCGACCTACCCGTAGGGGTGGTATGGTAAGAAATCGGGGAAATCCTGAATGACCCTTCCCGTCCTGTTTGTATCCCACGGCGCAGCCACACTCACGATGGACCCCACCGATCCGACCCACCAGTGGCTGACCACTTTTGGGGAGATCGTGCGTTCCTGGCAACCGAGTGCGGTGCTGGTATGCTCGGGGCACGATGTACGTCCCACCTTCACTTTTGGCGGTGCCCGGCGGGTTCCCATGCTCATGGACCATCCGGCCGGCGCCGGGATGAAGTGGGAGGCGCCGGGAAGGGAGGATCTGGCCACCTACGCGCGGGACCAGGTGCGGGCGGCAGGAATTCGTGCGGAATTCGGTGCTCCCCGACTCGATCACGGCGCATGGGTGCCGCTTCGGCTGCTTTTTCCGGCGGGTGACGTGCCGGTGGTCACGGTGTCGCTGGCAGAAGAGGCGGATGCCGAAGCTAACCTGGCGCTGGGGCGTGCCCTGAGACCGGTGTTGGATCAGGGAGTCCTCCTGCTGGCCTCCGGCGGTGCCACCCACGATCAGGCTACCTTCCGCCGCCGCTATTTCGCGGGCCTGGATCCGCGTGGCACCGAGCCGTTCAGTGCACGATTGGACGCCTGGCTGGAGAACATCCTGACCGGGGACCCCACCGGTCGCGACCTTGCACTCACGACGGCCTCTACACATACCGATTACGCCCGGGCACATCCGACGCCCGACCACTTCCTCCCCCTGCTTGTGGCCAGTGGTGCAGCGGGCACGCGGGTCGGGGCACGGCTCCACACCGGCTTCCAACACGCCTTGTCCATGGCCGCCTACCGCTTCGGGTGAAGATCTCTCTGGGCGGGGATCGGATGAAGCGAAACGGCGCTCGCTACGGGTGCATCCTGCAGGGCGTCGAGCCATGCCGATAGTCGGGGTCGATCGCGTAGTTCGGCGCCTTGGACGGGGGTCAGTGCGGTATCCAGGCTCCGCAGTTGGCCGTACAGCGCAACATCGGCCACGGTCCAACGTTCTGCACCCACCCAGCTTGTACCGGGTGGGGTCGCGCGAGCGTCCAGTGCGTCGAGCAGCCGCTTGTAGCGATCCCAGCACCGTTCCGGCCCGGCCCGCCAGATGTCCCGCGCATGCAGGGACCGCAGCACCCCGCGGCGTAGCAGCGATGGAACAAACAGCTTGAGGGGCGCAGGCATCCCCGGGAAGTAGGCCTCTCGGGTGCGCTTCCAGTTTTGTGGGTCGGCCCACCGTGCGGCGACCACAAAGCCGTTGAGGGCGCTGTCGGCTAGCTCCTCCCAGAGCCATGCTTCCGGGGTGCCGCACAGGTGGCCGCCGTCCACCAGCCATCGGAGGATCTCGGTGGAGTCTCGCACCGGTCTGCCCTCCACCAGCAGGACGGGCACCTGCCCGGTGGGGTTGTAGGCGCGCCAGGCGTCGGGACGCCCGCCGTGTTGTCGCTGGTACTTCAGGCCGGCAAGCCGGAGGGCATGGTGTACTTTGAGGCAGAAGGGGGAGTAGGACAACACACCGGCCGGGGAGGCATCGGCCAGCTCGCAGAGGACAAGGGACATGGGGGCTCCGGGTTGGTGCAGGTCCTCTAACGGGGGGCTCCTGACAGCCTCCTGTCAGCAGTACGGGCAGGATCCATCTGCTGTTGCCACCGTCCTGTCAGTAGACTGGCAGCAGCGGTCGCGCCGGTGTAGAAGCTGGGATGCGTCGTGCCGACCGCCTGTTCCAGATCGTCCATGTGCTTCGTTCCGCCCGCCTCCTGACCGCCCAGCAGCTTGCGGATCGCCTCGGGGTGTCGGTTCGTACGGTCTACCGCGATGTGGAGGACCTTCGTTCGGGGGGGGGCCGTATTGAGGGGGAGGCGGGGGTGGGCTATCGTCTCGCGCGGGATCACGAGCTTCCGCCCTTGGTGTTTGATGCGGAGGAGATCGAGGCGCTGGTGATCGGGGTACGTCTGGCCACCCGGGTGGGGGATCGTTCCCTCGCTTTGGCCGCCCGTCGTGCCCTGGACAAGGTGGAGGTTGTCCTCCCGCCCGACCTCCGGGCGCGTCTCCAGGCGACGGCGGTGTTCGCGCCGTCGGTGCATTCCGAGGGCATTTCGGCCTTCGGGGCCTTGCCTGAGGAGGATTCTGCGGGTTCTACACTACGTTTTGCCCTTCGCGAGCGCCGCCGCCTCTATGTCTCCTACGCGGATGCTGCTGGGGTGGTTTCGGCGCGGGTCCTCTGGCCACTGGGCTTGTTCTGGTGGGGCGATGTCTGGAGCCTTGGCGCCTGGTGCGAGCTTCGCGAGGCCTTCCGGGTGTTCCGTGTGGATCGGGTACGGGAAGCCAGGGCATTGGAGGAGGGTTTTCCGGATCGTCCCGATCGCGATTTGAGCGCCTTGTTGGCGGTCAAGCGGGCCGAAGGTATGCGTAGTCTCACTCCAGCTCCCACTCCCCCAGGTCCCATTTTGGCTGGGGGGGCTCTTCCATAGGGGCTGCGACTTCTTCGCTGAGATCCCAGGTGATCGCGATTTTGGTGGGCGCAGGCGGCAGGAGGGCGGGGATAGGAGGAGCCTCTTCTTCGGGGGTCCACGGGGGGGGCGTTGGCGCTTCCTTCTCCTCAAGGCTGGTTTCGGGCGCGGTTTCGACCGTGAGGGGTTCGGGTGCGTCGGGGGGAAGGGTCGGGAAGTTGTCCAGGGCTTCGGGCTCCTCCCCCTGGTGTAGCGGGAGATCCTCGGCAACGGGCCAGGAAATCCGGGGAGGAGCCTTGGAAACCTGCGGGTCTCTTACGTGGAGGGTTTCCTCCTCCTCTTCGGCCTCGAATTCTACTTCCGCCGGCTTCCCGGCTTCCCCGATCCCTTCGTCCATTTCGCGGGTCGCTTCTTCTGACTCCTCGATTGCCTCCGGGCTCACTTCCGGCGCCACCAGAACTTCCTGGGTGTATTCCTCGATATCGAGGTTTACAAAATCGTTTTCTGTCCCGTCGGTGACCGGTGGCACGGGCAGCTCGTCGTCGGCAGGTTCGGTCTCCTCCGGGGCCCGAGCCTCCTCGATGGGGGCGGGTTTTTCCTCCAGCATCGCGGTTTCTTCAAGGGCGGTCGCCGCTTCCTCGGACTCCACGTTGGTTTGGACCGTGTATTCCTCCACGTCCTCGGGCTCTACGGCGGTTTGAGCTGGTTCTTCCTCCAGCTCTGGGACTTCCGTGACCGTTCCTTCTTCTGCGCGGGTCGGTTCTTCCGGCTCCTCTGGCACATCGGTACTCACTTCCGGCGGCACCGGAACTTCCTGGGTATCTTCCTCGATATCGGGGGCAACAAACTCTTCTTCTATCTCTTCGGTGACGGGTGGTGCGGGGAGCTCGTCGGCGGCCGGTTCCGACTCCTCAAGGGCCATAGCCTCCTCGATAGGGGCGGTTTCTTCCTGTGGGATTGCG
>CAITDR010000291.1 GCA_903891165.1 uncultured Pseudomonadota bacterium | reverse complement strand
CGTCATCCAACACGGTGTCCGGCGGCTCCTCATAGCCCTTGGGGTCGGTGGGATTGCAGGCAGCCAAGAAGAGGGCAGAGAGCAGAAGGCGCATCGGCCTCCGTTAGCCCGGAACGACGGGGAATGCACCTGCGAGGCGGGCGCAGAGCGGATATGCAGCCCCGGTGATTCTCCTTAGCCCTCCCGTTCCATTTGAGGTTGCCTTCGTGCGGGCTCTGCCCCACGGTATCGCAGCCGCCCTCCACCTCCCTCCCACCCCTGATCCGGTTGCTCCCGCCATTCTGGAGCGACTGCTTCCGGAAGAGCGTCGCCATGCGGAAAGCCTCGGCGGCTTCCGACAGGTACAGTTTGTGGGAGGACGTATCGCCATGGGCATGCTCTTCCACGAGCTGGGTTTCCGAAGAGTGCCGGTTCTATCTGATGAACATGGGGCGCCGCGCCTCGGTTCTGGGCTGGTCGGCTCCATCTCCCACAAGCAGGATCTGGTGGTGGCACTGATGGCCCGGGGAGGGGGAGGATTGGGCGTTGATCTGGAGGAAACCGACCGCGATCGGATGAGCATCGCGCCGCGGGTGCTGCGGCCGGAGGAGCTGGAGGCGGTGATGGCCCTGCCCGCCGAGCGCCGCTGGTGTGATACCGTTGTACGCTTTTCAGTGAAGGAGGCGATCTACAAGGCACTGCATCCTTTTTTGAAGCGCTACATCGGCTTTGGAGAGGTGGCGGTGTGGCCGAGCCCGGAGGGGCTGGATCGGGTGGAGCCCTTTCTGGGGCCGGAGGAGGGTGGCTACCAGTTTGAAGCTCGGCATGTCTGGGTGGGTAGTCGGGTGTTGTCCTCCGTTCGGGTGCGCCGATGATCCATCTGGTTACCGGTGGGGCGCGTTCTGGAAAAAGTACCTTTGTCCTGCAGGAAGCAGAGCGCATGATTCCTGAAGGGAACATCTGCTTTGTGGCGACGGCCACCGCCAGTGATGCGGAGATGGCGGATCGGATTCACCGCCATCGTCAAGAACGTAGTCTACGCTACCATACCGTGGAGGAGCCGGTACACCTCGGTGCGGCCCTTCTCCAGGCCCGTCGTCGGGATGCGGGTGTGATTGTAGACTGTTTGACCGTCTGGATGGCGAATCTGCTCTGTATGCCGGATCGGCAGGAGAGTTGGCTGGAGGAGGAGGAAGAAGCGCTGTTGAATGCTCTGGAAGTGCCGGGGGCACCGCTGTGGCTGGTCAGCAATGAGGTGGGCATGGGGCTGGTGCCCGAGACCCCCTTGGGGCGGCAGTATCGGGACCTGTTGGGGCGCTGCAACCAGCGGGTGGCCGCCCGCGCCGATCAGGTGACCCTCCTGGTGAGCGGGCTGCCGCTGCGCGTGAAGTAGGTGCTCTGGTTGGCCCTGGGTTTTTTGAGCCGGATCCCGGTACCGACGGTGCAAGCGGACGCGGAAAAAATGGTCCGTTCGACGCGCCTTTTTGGTGGCGTGGGCCTGCTGATAGGGATCCTATCGGCGCTGGCCGCAAACCTCGCCGCGGTGCTCTGGGGTACGCCGGGCGGGGCACTGGTGGGCGTGGGCGTGGGCATGCTGCTTTCCGGTGGGCTGCATCTGGACGGTCTGGCCGACTGTCTGGACGGTTGGCTGGTGAATGGCGGGCCAGAACGTCGGATCGAGGTCATGCACGATCCCCGCATCGGTGCGCTCTCTGCCGCCTTCCTCTTCCTCTTCCTCCTGATGACAATTTTCTTTCTGTATCGCTGTTTGGAGGCCGGGCTGGGGCTGTGGGCGCTGCCGTTGGCGGCGCTGTGGGGGCGGGCTCCGCTGGCCTGGGAGCTCTGGTCCGGGCCGCCCGCCCAGCCTGGAAAGGGTTTGTATGCTGGATTACATTCACAGATGAGTGGGGTAGATGTAGGGCTTTCGCTGCTGCTGGGACTGATTGTCACGCTGCCCTTTGTCCTCGTCCTGCCTCTCTGGGGCCTTGGACTGGGGGTGGGGGGGGCGCTGGTGGGCAGCGCGCTGTGGCATCGCAGTTGGCGGCAGCGGATTGGCGGGCTTTCAGGCGATGTCCTGGGGGCGGCGGTAGAGCTGCGGGAGCTGTGGTTGCTGGCGATCTTCGCGAGCCTGGAATTACCGCGCTGACCGGTTAAGCGGCAGGTTCCGGAGTGTTCATGACCGATCCCACCCAGATGAGTCCCCAGGAGTTGTACCGTCAATGGCGCAGCGGGGATGCCAACGCGGGCCAGGCGATGGCCCAGCGTTTCTCCGACTGGTACTACTCGCTGGTTTCGGTCCGTCTTGGGGACGTCAAAGGCCGTGCTCCTCTCCAAAAAGCCTGCCTCCGCTTTCAGCAGGGAATTACGGCGGTGAACAGCCCCGGCGAGCTGGTAGACTGGGCCCATGCCCTGGTGTCGGAGGAGATGAAGGCAGCGGGCGAGCGGGTGGACGGTGGCGACTTTCCCAACCAGCTGACCGGCGGAAAATCTCCGGCAGAGCTGATCCGCCTTGCCGCCAAGACCCTTTCTCCTGAGGATGTGGCGCTGCTGGCGGCCACTTTTGATCCCCGGGTGAACAGCTCCACCTTGTCTGCCCAGGCCGAGGCCCGTGGGGGCATGCCGCTGGCCATCCTGAAAGCCCGCTATGCGCTCAAGCATGCCCTGCGCGAGCAGGCCGGGGTCCCTCTGCAGGAAGTGCCGGGCTCTCCCAACCTGGACTATGCGCCCCTTCCCCTCTATGAAGCGGGGAGAATGGCGGGCAGTCGAGAGGAGTCCACTTTTGAGAAGTGGGTGCTCTCCAACATGACCATCTGTCGCGACGTCGCAGAGTTTGGTACCTTCACGCTGGCTCTGCGTGGCGGGGCGCTGCGCTCTGCCGCGCAGCCGGCCGAGCCTCCCCGTCCACCCGAGCCGCGGGTGACCCCCTCCGAGCCGCGGGTGGAGCCCCGCGGGCCGGGCCCGGAGGAGGAACCCCCTGCTCCCAGTGGTCCGCCGTCGCGCTCGGGTCTTTCCTTGGTGATGGTCGCCGGGGTGGCCGGAGCGCTGGTGGCAGCGGCGGTGTTGGCGGTGGTTCTGTATTTTCTGCTCAAATAGTTCCAACCCTCTGATCCCCGTCGCGGCGGTGCGGGACGGCGCTACACCTCCAGGTTAGGCAACACGGATGGATCTCCCTAGCGACTCGGTGTCTACGCCCCCGTGGACCTTTGACGTCTCGGTCCGGGTAGCGGTGCTGCTGCAGGCCTCCCGGGAGGCGCTGTTGCGTGGGGACTATATGGAAGCAGTTGCGCTTGCCGAGGAGGTTTTGGAGGAAGACCCGGCAGAAACGGACGCTCTATTGTTGGTGGCCGAGGCTGCTCCCCATTACGGCCACGGCGCCGTGGGGCTACTTGCGGCGAATCAGGCGGAGGCGAGGGGGGCCGCGATCGGCGCGCTGCGGGTGATGGCGCTGCTTTCCCTGGGTCAGGCGGAGGCGGCGCTTGCCGAGGCCGAGCGGGTGATCGCGGGGGGAGGGGAGGCCGGAATATTGGCTGGCTCCCTGCGGGATCAGGCGCTGGCTCAGACCCGTCCGGTCGGCACCCCGGCGGTGGAGGGTGGGGTGAGCGAGGCCGGTGTAGACGGACCGGGTGCCGGGTGAAATTTGTCCTGCTGGGCACAGGCACGCTGGTACCGGACGCGGAACGTGGCCCGGCAGGCTTTCTGGTAGAGCAGGGAGAACACCACATTCTGGTGGATGGGGGATCCGGTACCTTGCAGCGTCTGGCCCGCTACGGGGTGGACGCGCGGCGGCTGGATGCGGGGGTTTATTCCCACTGGCACCTGGATCATTGTGGGGATCTGGCGCCGCTGCTCTTTGCGATGCGGGTGGGTATCGGCGGCGTCCGGCGGGAGCACTATCCCATCTGGGGCGGGCAGGGTTTTGGGGAGTTTTTGGGGAAGTTAGAGGCGGCTTTCCCGGGGTGGATTCGCAGCGACAACTTTGGGGCGGTCGTGAGCGAGCTGTCCCTGCAGGGGCCGGATCATGCACTTCTGCCGGGCGGAATCCGCCTGGATACCCGTCCGGCGCGCCACTCAGCGGGGGCGCTGCACCTGCGCTTCACTTCTCCGAGCGGAGCGACCGTCGTCTTTTCGGGAGACACGGGACCCTCTCCCGCACTTGCAGAGTTGGCTGCAGGTGTGGATCTTCTGGTGACGGAGTGTGCTGCGGCGGAGCCCGATCCCTGGAACAGCCACCTGTGGCCCGAGGCGGTGGCCGAGATCGTGTCTTTGGCCCGACCCAAGCGGGTGCTGCTCACCCACTTCTATCCGGGTCTGGAGGAGGCCCACGCGCTGGAAGTGGTGGGGCGCTGCGGCATTCCCGTCGCCCGGGCCTGGGATGGTCAGGTGGTGGAGCTGGGCTAGGCCCTACTTGTCTACCGGAAAACGCAGCTCGAAGGTGGTGCCTTGGCCGTCCTTGGACTGCACCTGGATGGTGCCGCGATAGCGGGTGACGATCCGCCACACGATGTTCAGGCCCAATCCGGTGCCTTTGCCCGGCGCTTTGGTGGTATAGAAGGGGTCAAAAACGAGGCGCTGCTTCTCTTCGGGAATGCCAGGGCCGTTGTCCCGCACCCGGATCCATGTGTAGTTGTCGTTGCGGCCCGCCTCTACAAAAACCTGGCCTCCATCTTGGTCACCGAAAGTCTCGTAGACCGCCTCGCCCGCATTTTTGATCAAGTTGACAAAAACCTGTTGCAGCTCGTTGGTGCGGGCATGCAGGTACAGGCCAGTCTCCACCTGCATGGTAAAGGCCACCGGCCCCAGCACCGCTGAACGCTCCACCAGCTTCAGCGCATCGGCCACCACCTTCGACAGCTCTACCGTCGTAAGGTATTCATGCGCGGAAGAGCGGGAGTAGGAGGAGAGTTCTACCACAATATCCCGGATCTGCCTGCAATACTCCACAATGTCCCGGGCATAGCCCTGGGCCAGCGGAAGATCATCCTCCTCGGCAATGGCCTCGGCCATACCCATCACCCCGAAAAGGGGCGAGCTGATCTCGTGGGCAATTCCGGCGGCCAGGGTGCCGATCCCGGCCAGTTTTTCGCTCTGGATCAGCTCAGCCTGCAGGGCCTGCGTCTCGGCCAGCGCTGCCTCCAGCGCCATGTTTTTTTCCTTCAGCTCCTGAAGGAGACGGCGATTTTCCAGGGAGATGTCCTGCTTGGAGGACGCCTGCCGCACCTTCCGCCGGATCTCAAAAACGTCGCGAAAGGGTTTGGGTACGTAGTCGTAGACATCCAACTCAATCGCGGAGATTGCAGAGTCCAGAGACGGAAAGCCGGTGATGATGATGGCTTCCGCGATGGGATCAGCTGCCTTGAGCTGCCGCACCAGATCCAGGCCGCTGCCGTCCGGTAGATTTTTGTCCGTGAGCAGCAGGTTCACCGGGTCGGTTTGGATGACCCGACGGGCCTCGGCAAAGGAGGCCGCCATCGTAAGCCGCAGTGGCTCTGGCGACAAAATAGTGCGGAGAATATCCAGGATCACCTTTTCATCGTCGACAATCAGAAGGTGTTTGGCTTCCACCATGGTCGGCTCTCCGCAGGCTCGCGGCGCCTAACCCGAATTGACTTCCGTGGCGCGCGAACACTGCGAAGCCCTGAGAAAGACCGGTGCGGGGTGGCAGAGCGGCGGTGTCATAGGATAAGCTGCGCAGCGAAGGAGTCTGTCATGCGTACACCCCGGTTTCTGGTGCTGGTCGCCTTCCCGATGCTGTTGGCGGCACGCACACCGAAGGCGACGCCCTCGGTGCCGGAGCAGGTCGCACCGACCGGACCTACCAAGACGTCCACGACCACCGCGGAGGGTCTGGTGGAGGTCAAGGTGGACCTCAACAACGATGGTGTGGTGGAGATTACCAACTACTATCGGCAGACTACGCCGGACAATCGCCTGCTGCTGCGTAAGGACATGGACCTGAACCGCGACGGTCGGGTGGACATCTCCTCGACCTTCAACGAAGCGGGTCGGCTGGTGCAGGAGCAGATGGACAGCGACTTCGACGGGAAGATCGACTGGATTGACGAGTACGGCGACGGTCGTCGCACGGTGACGAAGGTGGACACCGACTTCAACGGCACCTTCGACATGGTGAAGTACTTTGAAAACGGCATTGTCCGCCGGAAAGAGCGCGATACCAATGCCGACGGCAAGGTGGACTTCTGGGAATACCTGGACGAGCGTGGAAACGTGATCCAGACCGGTCAGGACATCGATGGCGACGGCAAGATGGATGTCCGGCAGGAGTGACCCCGATTTTTCGGAAGAGCTGACGCTGGATCGCCTTGCGGGCGATTGGCAGATCTTCCAGCTTCGACGTGGGCATCGTTTTTCGACGGACGATATGCTCACTGCGTGGCGTGCCTCGCGGACCTTGCCGGGCGCACGACGTCTACTGGATCTGGGGGCGGGCATCGGCTCGGTGGGGTTGATGAACCTGTGGCGGCTGCAGGAGCTGGATCCGCGGCCCGACCGCCACCTCACCATGGTGGAGGCCCAGGAGACCAGCCATCGGCTCGCCCGGAAGAGCTTGGCCTTCAACCAGCTAGAAGCGCAGGTCCTGCCGCTCTGGGGCGATCTGCGCAGTGCGGTGCCCGACGGTCCCTTTGAGCTTGTCACCGGTAGTCCACCATACATTCCGCTGGGCAAGGGCGTGGTTTCGCCGCACCACCAGCGGGCCGCCTGTCGGATGGAGCTGCGCGGTACCATCTTTGACTATGCCGTCGCCGCCGCGCGGGTGTTGGAGCCGGAAGGTCGCTTTGTCTGCTGCTTCGCCGGGCAGGACCCGCGTGCTGAGGCCGCCATCACCGCCGCCGGTCTGCACCTGTTGCACCGCACCGATGTCTACTTTCGCGCCCAGCTTCCGCCCACAATTTGCCTGCTCACCGCGGCATTGCGACCGGGTCCGCTCCAAAAAGATCGGTTGACCATTCGCGATGAGCGCGGGCAATGGACGAATGAATATCTTTCCATACGCCGAGAGATGGGGACAAAACTGGCGCTACCGGATTAGGATCCAGAAATGCTCGGACCGATGCTTGCTGCCATTTCTGGTCGCTGCCCTTCCTGCCAGAAGGGTTCGATCTACAAATCTTTCTTGAAGGCGCATGAGCTTTGCCCGGTTTGTAGCGTACGTTTCGAGCGATGGGCGGGCTCGTGGACCATCCCGGTGGTGATGGGCTATGGGTCTGGGGCTATTTTTGCGGTGATTCTGGGCTTCATTTTATTGAAGCTTGACCGTCTGGAAGGGGCTGAGAATGTCATCATCCCGGCCACCATCGCCTTCACCCTCTTTTTCTATCCTTTGTGTAAGAACATCAGCTACGGCCTGATGTTCAGCAACGGCTTCATCTATCCGGATCCCCCTCAGCTGGTGAAAGATCCCGAGGTAGCCAAGGTAGAAACGCCGCGTAACCAGGTGCGGCGTCCGGCGGCGGCTCAGCAGTCCTTCCTGTCCGCTCCCCGGCTGCCCGATCCGGACACCAGCGACGAGGTGGAGGAGATGCCCACCACCATGGAAACCCCGGCACCGCCACCTCAACGCCGTCGTTGATCAGGCCCCGCCGGTCTGGCGGTCGCTCACAAGTTTTGGACACGATGCGCGTCCTCAGGCTATATGATCTGTCCTGAGGTACCCATGCGATCGTTGCTGCCCTTGATTGTGTTGTTGTCTGCGTGCAGCGAGAACTCCAAGCTCACCCGTCTGTCCACCTCCGACGAGTTTCAGCAGGCACCGGACAACGCTGTGGACATCCTCTGGGTGATCGACAACTCCGTTTCCATGGCCAACGAGCAGGAAGCGGTGGCGGCGGGCACCTCGGACTTTGTGGAGAACCTGGAAAAAGGGGACATGGACTTCCACCTCGGGGTGATCACCACCGATGTGGACGATGTGAATGCCAATGCCGGGGTACTCCTTGGGAATCCGCAGGTGCTGACCTCTGCCTGTCGCGACGATGGGGATCCCTCGGACTGCACCTATGTCGAAGCCTTCACCTCGCGGGTGCTGCAGGGTACCGACGGCTCCGACCAGGAGCGGGGTCTGGAGGCCGCGCTCACCGCCCTGTCGCCGCCGCTGTCGGACACCCGGAACAGCGGCTTTCTTCGGGAAGATGCGGCCTTGGTGGTCATCATCTTGTCGGATGAAAATGACTGCTCAGACTTCGGCGCGCTGGGCACCGACGGGAGCGGCGAGGACTGCTACACCAAGAGCGCCAGCCTGATGCCGGTACAGGACATCGTCAGCCGCTTCAAGGATTTGAAGGCAGACTCCTCCAAAGTCAGCTTCTCTGGCATTATCGGACCGCGGGTGGTGGACGACACCTACTGCGAGCAGACCTACCCGGGCACCCGCTACTTCAGCGCCATCGAGCTTTTACGCGGGGTGGCGGCGGACATCTGCCAGACCGACTACTCCACGGTCATGGATCAGCTGGGTCTGGTCGCCTCCGGTATCCTCACCACCTTCCAGCTCAGCAAAGCCGCGGTGTTGGACAGTATCGTTGTCACCGTTACTCCCGACGGTGGGGCAGCGATTGACGTCAAGCAAGATGCAAACAACGGGTGGACCTACCTGGAAGACTACGCCCGCATCCAGTTCAACGGCGATGCGGTGCCTGAGCGTGGTGCCGCCATTGAGGTGGAGTACGAGGTCGCCGGGCCGGTGCCAGATCCCCCGGAAGAAACCACACCCTAAGCTGGTTTTTACCGGCTCCGCCCCAGCTCATCCCCGCCCGGCAGACTGCGTGCCAGGATGCGCAGGCGCTCCAGCTCGGAGATGCGGGTGTCGCCGTGATCTTCCAGATCGGGCAGGCGCCACACCCGGGCGGTCGGCGGCGCCCCCGCGATCAAGGCGCGGATCGCCTCCTCCTGCGCCTGCAGGAGCTGTGCGCGCAGGCCCGGCAGTGCCCGAAGCTCTGCAGAGAGCCGACGGTAGGCATCGGGATCCACATCCGCTGGGCAGGGAGGAAAGCTGCCGGGAACCACTGCAAGATCGGGCACACAGCGATTCACCAGGAAGCCGGCGAAGGGCATCTTCCCTTTTTTGAGCACTTCCAGAAAATCCAGGGCATCTGCCCGTGCCGAAGGGGAGGGCGTACTGACCAGCAGAAAGGTGGTGCTGGGATCCCGCAGGAGCCCCTGCACCCGCACCGAACGCTCGCGGAAGCCATCCCAGAGCGTCTGAAAGGCAGAGAAAAACTCGGCAATATCGCCGATGGTCTCCTCTCCCAACATACTCTGCAGCACCTTGGCCAGCACCTCGGAGCCACGCTCGATCATCCGCCAGCCGCCCGAGGAAGAGGGCAGCGTCAGCCAACGCATCACCCCTTCGTCCATCAAACGCGCCATTTTGTCGGGGGCAGCAAGAAAATCGATGGCATGCCTTGCGGGCGGCGTGTCCAGCACCACCACGTCATAGGCACCGGAGGTGGAGAGCTGAAGCAGGCGTTCCATCGCCATATATTCGTGAACACCGGCGAGGCGCTCTGAGGTATAGCGATAGTAGTGGTTGCGGAGGATCCGATCCCGGGCCTCGGTGGTGGAGGCCCAGCGGGCCACCACCTCGTCGAAGGTTCCTTTCGCGTCCAGCATCATCGCGTCCAGTGTGCCAGGTCCATCCAAAGGAACCCGCTTGGCCGTGTTTCCCAGACTGCCGATGCCCAAGGCATCTGCAAGTCGCATGGCGGGATCGATGGTCAGCACCGCGACCCGGCGTCCTTCGCGGGCAAGGTGGATGGCCAGCGCCGCACTGGTGGTGGTTTTGCCGACCCCACCCGAGCCGCAGCAGATGATCACGCGGGGGGCGCTCATCGTTGCACCGCCTGCATATTTTGAGCAGAAAGTATGGCAGAAGCGAGCTTTTCAAGGTCCGCCAGGCCCAGGTTGCGATGATACAGAAAGGGCAGCTCCCAGCGTGGGGCGGGCAAGGTCGTCAAGCGCTTCCGCGCGAGATCCTGCCGCTCCTGGCGACGCTGCAGTTGCTCTGCGAGGTCCAGGAGCGCTCCATTACTGTCCTCCTTCCTCAACTCCGGCAGACAGGCCTGTAGCAAGGCAGGATCGCTCACCGGGGGCGGGTGGACCTCATTCAGTACGATCCCTTCGACCTGACCCTGCAACCTGCCCAAGCGCCCATACAGGTCCAGTGTTTCATTGATGGGCATTTCTTCCGGCGTAGAAACCAGAAAAATAGATGTCTTTTTCGGATCTTCCACCACATCCGCAACCAGACGCGCATTGTCGTGAAAAGGGCCACGGCGGGTCAGGTCCATCATCGTGCGCGGGGCGGTGAGCATGGCCACCCCGTGACCGGTTGCCGGCGCATCGACGATGTAGAGGTCCACCGGATAGCCGGGCGTACGCTCCAGATCCATGATCTTGCCCAGCTGGATCAGGTCGTGCAGGCCCGGCACCGCATCCATAAAGGGTCCCATCACCCGGTTACGGAAGACCATCTGATAGAGCCGCTTGAAGTGCAGCATTTTGATCAGGTAGTCTTCGAGGGAGGCCTCAGAGGTGATCGAGAAGGAGGAGATGCCTGGAGCCGCCACTTTGATCTGGTAGCCATGCTGCGGCTGGCCAAACAGCGAAGGAATCCGCTCCGCTCCCTGGGTTTCGCAGATCAACACCCGTTTTCCCTTGCGGGCTGCCGCCAGGGCCAGCGCTGCACAGACCGTCGTCTTGCCCACCCCCCCTTTTCCGGTCACCACCAAGAGCCGCCGGTCCCAAATCGCCATGCGGGGCACCTAACTGGTTCCCGTAGGCTTCGCACCGCCTTGCCAGCGGCTTGGGCGTGTATAGGCTTCGGCCCGTCCCGTGGAGCTTGACCATGCCCATCTACGAATATGCCTGTCCTGACTGCAAGCACCAGTTTGAAACCATCCAGAAGATCTCGGAAGATCCCATCAAGGTCTGCCCTTCCTGCGGCGCCGAAAATGTGAAAAAATTGGTGAGTGCAACCAGCTTTGTCCTGAAGGGAAGTGGCTGGTACTCCGACCACTACGGCCTCAAGAGTGGTGCGGATGCCGGTCCCGCCAAAGCGGCCAGCACCGCCCCCGCCACAGCGGCCCCGGCCCCCGCCGCCGCAGCCCCCGCCCCGGCCAAGAGCGGAGAATGAGCGCGCAGATCCTGGACGGAAAGGCCATCGCTGCCGAGGTCACCGAAGCGCTGGTGGGCCTCGGCCCCCGCCCCGGCTTGGCGGTGGTGCTGGTGGGAGAAGATCCGGCAAGCGCCGTCTATGTACGCAACAAGACGCGCATGGCTGAAAAGCTGGGCTTTTACCATGAGCAGCTGAATCTCCCCGCCACCGTCACCCAGGATGAGCTGCTGCAGGTGCTTCATCGTTTGAACCACGACGATCGGGTGCACGGGATCCTGGTGCAGCTGCCCCTGCCCAAACATCTGGATAGCCTCGCTGTGATTGATGCGATTGATCCTGCCAAAGATGTGGACGGCTTCCATGTGGTCAGCACCGGGAAGTTGTGGCAGAAGCGTCCCTGCCTCAGCCCCTGCACACCCACCGGGGTCATGGAGATGTTGCGACGTACCGGTGTGCCGCTGCGGGGCGCCGAAGCCGTGGTGATCGGCCGGTCCAACATTGTTGGCAAGCCGATGGTGGCGCTCTTGGAGCGTCAAGACTGTACGGTGACTCTGGCGCACTCGCGCACCCGCGACCTCGCCGCCCATGTGGGCCGCGCCGACATCGTGGTGGCCGCTGTCGGGGTGGCCGAGCTGGTCAAGGGTGCCTGGATCCGCGAGGGGGCCGTGGTGATCGACGTGGGGATGAACCGGGGTGTGGACGGCAAGCTTGTGGGGGACGTGGAATTTGCTGCCGCGGCCGAGCGGGCGAGCTGGATCACGCCAGTGCCAGGCGGCGTGGGCCCGATGACCATCGCCATGCTGATGGTGAACACCGCGCGTGCCGCCGGGGCGTTGTTGTAGTCCTTCGCGAGCGGCTGCGCTATGGTGGGGGGATGTTCCTCTTCCTCCTCGCCTGCGGGCGCTTGCAGCTCTCAGAAGTCCCCGATCCCCATGGGGCGGCCTGGGAGGCGCCGGGTGCCACATCTCTGCGCTGTGAGGCCGACGGGGACCTGCGCGAGGCCACCGGGGAGGGGAGCGGGCACATCCGGGGTCTGCTGGCGGATACCGAATACCTGTGTACCGCCGAGGGGCCCCATGGCAGCGTGGGCAGCGCCCGCTGGACACCCCCGCCGCTGCCCGAGGATCTTCCCCAGCCGGAAGTGCAGGTTGCTGACCCCGATGCTGGCTTTTTTCTCGTCAATGTGTTTGGCGACAACGCCAAAGCGCCCTCCTTTGCGCTGATCGTCGATGGCCAGGGGCAGGTGCGCTGGGAGCGTCGGGTGGCCGACCAGATCAAGGATATGGATTTGAGCTGGGTGGGCGAAGAGATCCTGACGGGAGGGGGGGATCTGGTGCCCCACCTGTGGAACCTGGACGGGGTGGCCACCTGGGGACCGACGGGGGCCGAAGAGGGGGGCGGAACACGTTGGCATCACGACTGTGGCACCAACGAGGCCAACGATGGTCTGCTCACCTTGTCGCAAGAGTCCTTTACTCTTCCCAGTGGGGATGTGACCGAAGAGGGCTTTGTAATCGAGGAATATAGCTTTGCCACCGGGGAGCTTACTTGGAGATGGAGCCTGACGGAGGACGGGGAGGCCATCCAGGATCTG
>CAITDR010000290.1 GCA_903891165.1 uncultured Pseudomonadota bacterium | reverse complement strand
TTGGTCGGCTCACTGCTGCCCGCGGTCATTCTACTGCCCTGGATTGTAGCGGGAGCCTGGGACGATCTGTACGAAGTGCTGATCACCTACAACCGCGCCTATATGGACAAAGAAACTGTTGTTCTTGGCACGGATCGACTCTGGCTGCGCTGGGCATTGCCGTACACGGTGCTCTACGGGACCCTCGGGGTGAGCGGACTCTTTCTCGCGGCAAAGGAACGAAAACTGGGGGTGGGCCTGTGGTTGTTGGCGCTGCTGGGCGCGGCCGCGGGCTCCGTCTTCTGGCAAGGCAAGCTCTATCCCTATCATTGGACCGTTGTTCCTCCCTTTGCAGCCGGCGTCGCGCTCTGGGGTGCTGGACTGCTGCTGCGGGGAAGGCCAGTAGGATGGGGGAGGGGACTGGGCCTGAGTGTGGGAGTTGTGGTCCTCCTTCTTGGCTTTCTCAATGCCCCCGGCTGGTTCCGCAACGGGAAGTGGAGCTACCGGCGCTATGTGCCGACCGCCATCCAGTACAGCGTGGGCCAGATAAAGAAAGACCGCTTTCTGGGAGCATTTCGTTCCACGCATGGCGGCGGCTTCAACGCCGCCATGGTCGAGCGGGTGGCGGACATCGTCAACCGGCGGAAGAAACCCGATGACACCCTCTGTATGCGCGGCTTTGAACCTGCGATCAACACGCTGACTGGCCTTCGCTGCACCTCTCGCTTCGTCGCGGACTTTGCCCTGGTGGACCAGCGCCTTCGCTACCCGATGAAAAAGACATGGATCGCCGAAAATGAGAAGGCGCTCCAAGCACGCCCACCCACCTTCCTCGTCGTCACCAACAAACGGCCAGACTTGAAGGACGCGGCCTTCGAAAATGGCTACAAAGAAGTAGGTAAAGCCGGAAAATATACGGTCCTTCACCTACCCTGAAGCCTAGCTGGCGTGCTTTTTCACCAGATCGGCCAGACGTGGCATCGCGGCCTGGACATGCTTGCTGGCTTCCGGACGGAGCTTGTCGTAGGTGCTGCGCACAGGACCCACCGCATTCTTCGCACGTTCGTCGGTGACCTTCAGCAGGGAGTCTGCGATCCGGTTGGCATTACTCACGAAGTAGCGGCGTGCTTCCTGGCCACTCTTCTGGCAATCTGCCCAGATGGGGTCGATCTGCAGCGCAAAATCCGGCATCAGGTGGTTCAGCGCACCACCCACAAAGCCGGGCTTGATCTTCTGGACCATACCAAAAGCTGCTTTGATCGCCATCCCGGATAGGCCGGACTTGTCGGCCACCTCCGCCTCGACCACCGCCACTCCATCGTCGATCACCCGCTTCCGCTTTGTTGGATCGGCCAGCACTTCGCTCAGACTTGGCATAAATTTCCTCTCGGCCAGCCGCGCTAACCGGTTTCTCAGTTTTTTGCACCCTTGTTCAGACGTCTACGCGACGCACACCCTTGACTTCCGGGATTTCTTCCATCAACATCCGCTCCACACCCATAAAGAGGGTTGCGGTAGAAGAGGGGCAGGTGGAGCAGGAGCCGATCAGGTGGACCAGCACGTAGCCGTCTTCCATCCCCCGGTAGAGGATGTCGCCCCCATCCTGCGCAACCGCCGGACGGATAAACTCGTCCAACAGGTCCACCACACGACGCTCCAGGGGATCGTCGGAGGCAAAGGCCGGGGCATCCCGCTCCTCCACCGCCATGTCACCCGAGTCCAGAAAGTCGCGCATGGCGGCCTTGATCTGGGGGACAAGCTCCGGCCAGGTGACCTCCTCCTCCTTGGTCACCGTCGCAAAGCGGGGAGCAACGAGCACCGATGTCACCCCAGCCAAATCGAAGATTCGGCGGGCCAGAGGCGAAGTACTGGCCATCGCCATGTTCTTGAACTCGTAGGTCCCCCCCGAAACCAGGGCCTCCTGCACCTTGAACATCAAGGCGTCCGGGTTGGGGGTAGGCATGGTGTCGATGGCTGTGGGTACGGCGCTTTCCATGGGCAAGCGATAAGCACCGCCCCCTGGCCGGCCAGTGCCCCTTCACTTTTTCTCCTCCGCATCCTCACGCCTTCTTCACGCAAACCGCACCAAAAGAGCCGTAGGATGGGAATGGAGGCAGCATGAACCTCTACCGACCCCTCCCTCGGAAAGAGCCGGATCTGTACGCGGGACCACTATCCACCGGCCTGGGCCTCCTTTTTGTTTTCCAGGCCTTTGCCCCACTTTTGGCAGCGCTGACCACGATGGCGCTTTTGGCCCTGGCGCCCTGGTCCGGGATCGTCAGCAGTGCCGGACTATTTGAGGTAGGCCAGAGCATCAACCTCTCCAACCGCTACCTGGCCGACATCCTGCGTTTTGGCATTGCGCTCGCTTTGGCTTTGGTAGCCTGGAACACCCGACGTGGTCTATGGATCGCGGTGCCCTTGTGGATGTATGTGGCGATAGGAAAAGTCCTGGCGAACGCCGGGATGTTGAGGTGGGAGCTGGGCCTGGCCTTGGAGCTGGGGGAGCGCGCCCTGGCCTGTGCGACGCTTCTGGTAGTCGGGGAGGCCTTCCGGCGTCGGGGGCGGCATCCCGACGCCACCAACGCGCTGGTAGCGGTAGCCCTGACGATGGTGGCCACCCTGGCGCAGCTGGGGGCAGAGCTACACCCGAACGCAAGTACGTTGGCAACCGGGCTGCTCAGTCTCGCCCAGCTGGTACTGAGCTGCCGCGTGCTCTTTGCCGCCTGGAAAGAGCTTCCGATGGAGGTCGCCGAAAATTGACGGCCTCCGGAGGGTGCCTCACGAGGCACCAAGAGGTTAGGGGGCGCGCCCAATCAGGAGCGCCGATGTCCCTTTCCTTTGATCTCTCCGATGACCAGAAGGCCCTGCAGGAAGCCGCCCACGCCTTCGCCAAGGATGTGATGCGTCCGGTAGCCGCCCACCACGACGAAACGGGCGAATATCCCTGGGATGCATTGGTCCAGGCGCATGCCGCGGGCCTCCTGAATACCCACGTGGAGAACGACTTCGGCGGCATGGGTCTGGGCGCGGTGGATGGCATCGTCATCGCCGAGGAGCTGGCCTGGGGCTGCTCCGGGATCGGGACCGCCATGGAAGCAAACGGCTTGGCGCAGCAGCCGGTGATCTTGGGCGCATCTGCCGAATTGAAAGAGAAATATCTGGCTCCCATGTGCGCTCCGCTTGCCGACGGCGAGCGCCCCAAGATGGCCGCCTACGCAGTGACCGAGCCCGGCGCCGGTTCCGACGTGCAGGGTCTGAAGACCACCGCCGTCAAGCAGGGCGACAAGTGGATCCTCAATGGCTCCAAGATGTGGATCACCAACGCCGGCGTCGCCGACTGGTACTTTGTAGTGGCGCTTACCGATCCGGCGAAGAAGGCCAGCGGTGGAATGACCGCCTTTATCGTCGAGCGCGGCTGGCCCGGCGTAGAGCCCGGGAAGAAAGAGTACAACATGGGGCAACGCTGCTCCGACACCCGCGGCGTTACCTTTGACAACGTGGAAGTGCCCGAAGCCAACGTGGTCGGCAAGATCGGCGACGGCTGGAAGCTGGCCATGGCCGCCTTTGACTACACCCGCCCCTCAGTGGCCGGCGCTGCAATCGGCGTTGCCCGCGCCGCTTTTGAGTACGCACGGGACTACTCGATGGATCGGAAGGCCTTCGGCGTGCCCATCGCCCAGCACCAGGCCATTCAGTTTATGCTGGCCGAGATGGCGATGGAGATCGAGGCAGGCCGCTTGCTGTGCTATAAGGCTGCTTCCATGAAGGACAACCACCAGCGCAACACGATGCACTCCTCCTACGCCAAGGCCTTCTGCGCGGATGTGGTCATGAAGACCACCACCAACGCCGTACAGATCTACGGTGGCTACGGCTACTCCAAGGAGTACCCCGTGGAGAAGCTGATGCGGGATGCCAAGATCTTCCAGATCTACGAGGGTACTTCCCAGATCCAGCGCCTGATCATCGCCCGCGAGCTGCTGTTCCGCAACAAGTGAACCTGGCCCCCCACCGGTTGGGGGAAAGCGAGCGTTATGCGCTATCTCCTGACCGGCGGAACCGGCTTTGTCGGGGCAAATGTCGTCCGGCACTTGCTCGCACGTGGCGATCAGGTGCGTTGTGTACTTCGGAAGCCCAACCTCTGCCTGGAGGGGCTCCCCATTGAGGCGGTGACCGCCTCGCTTACCGACGTAGATGCGTTACGACGGGCCGCCGAAGGTTGTGCCGGTATCTTCCACATCGCGGGCACCTTCGACCCGGCGCCAGGCGGGGAGGGGCGGATGCGGGAGCTTCATATCGAGGCTACCCGCGCGCTCCTGATGGCGCAAAAACAGGCGGGCGTCCCCCGTTTTGTACTATGCTCCTCCTCGGTGACGGTGGGTTTTGGGCCCTTGGATCGCCCGGGGGACGAGGATACCCGGATTGAGGTGGACCGTATCTATGGCCAAAAAGGTCCGCTCCGAAGCTACTATGACAGCAAATTGGAGGGAGAGCACCTGACGGCGGAGGCGGGCGGGGTGACCGTCAACCCCGACTATGTGCTGGGCGCCTGGGATATCAAGCCCACCTCCGGACAGCTGCTCCTGACCCTGGCAAGGCATCCGGTGCCCTTCTATCCCCGAGGGGGAAAGTGCTTTATCGACGCGGATGACTGCGCTGTCGGCCACCTCGCCGCGATGGATCGCGGCCGGCCCGGGCGGCGCTACCTGTTGGGCAACCACAACCTACCCTATCGCGACTTTATGACGCTCTGTGCAGAGGTAGTTGGAGGCCGAGCACCTCTGCTTCCGGTCCCCTCGCTGGGTCTCCGCCTCGCCGGTCGGCTGGGCTCGCTGCTCCAGCAGGTGGACACCCACCGTTTTGCCGGCCTGGATCGCCATGTGCTCTTGGCGATGCAGGAGCAACGCTATCGCAGTGGAAGAAGATCCTGGGAAGAACTCGGGCTTCCACGAACGCCCCTACGGGAGAGTGTGGAAAAAGCCTGGCGCTGGTTTCAGGCCCACGGCTATCGTTAGGGTGACGCAGCTCCAGCCTGCCACTCCGAGGCGGTGACGCGGTAGAGCACATGCCGCCGTAGGGGCCCCTCTGGAACCCGAGGATGATCAAATTCTCCTTGTAGATCCTGCTTCATGCCGATGCGATCCATGACCGCTCGGGAGCGCAGGTTGCCGGGCGCAGTGAAGGACAAGATTTCAGAGAGCCCCAAGGTCTGAAAGCCATAGCGCAAGCTGCCTTTTCCTCCTTCCGTTGCATAGCCCTTGCCCCACGCAGAAGGGGCCAGTCGCCAACCCACGTCATAGCCGGCCATGAAGGAAATCTTCTGCAGGCCGATAAAACCGATAAAAGCACCGCTCTCCTTCACTTCTGCGGCCCAGAAGCAGCAGCGATGTGTGGCCAGGTGGTCGGCGAACGAGGCCACCGATGTGCGGCTCTCTTCGGGGGTAAGGAGACGGGGGAAAAACTCCATCACCACAGGATCCGCGTTCATCCTTGCGAACAAAGGCAAATCTTCGGGCCGCCAAGGGCGCAGCAACAGACGCTCAGTTTCGATCATCGGCGGGATCTCCGTCGGAACGGGTATCCTATGGCGGCGGGACGATCAGCCGCACCACCGGCTGCCGCTGATCAAAGCAGCCTTTCACCTGCTGATCACAGGCCAGCTTCAAGGCCTCGTCGTCCTGAGGGCCCTGATAGCGCAGCCAGGCTTGGACCGCGGCATCCGCAGGCTCGCCCAGCTGCTGCAGCGCCAAGGCTTGCGAGCGGAGCATGGATAGATCCCGAGGTGCCAGCGCGAGGCCGGCTACTGCCGCCTCCAGGCTGCCAGCGGGGTCCCCCGCGCTGCCACGGGCCCGCGCCAGCTCCCGCCACGCGCCGCTGTCCCCAGGAGCCCCGAGAGTCACTGCAGTGGCCGCCGCGGCTGCCTCCGGCCAGCGCCACACCTGCCCGTAGGCCAAGGCGGCAATCCGCTCCACCGCCGGTCCCGAAGCACCGGAACGGCGTAGCTGCTCCAGCACCTGAAGGCTCTCCTCCAGGCGTCCCTGGTTTGCCAGTGCCGTCGCTTTCAGCGCTACGGAAGCCGGAAAGTCATTATCTACCCAAGAGTAGATTTCCTCCAGACGCTCCCCCGGAAGGTGCAACATCGCCAGCGCCCGGTCGTAGCGACGCTCCCGAAGACCACGCGCCGCACCGCCCTTTGCCGGAATATCCACTCCCACCCACATTATGGCAGAAGCCAGCTCCAACACCGGCTCCTCCAAGCAACCATCCAGGACACGGCGCCCCTCCTTGCGTGCCTGTTCCCCAAAAGCCAGGGATCGGGGCTCCTTCATGGCCGCACAAACCAGCGCCTGTACCTCCGTCCGGTGGCGCTCGGCGACCAAACGCGCCACCAAAATGTAGGGGGAGGGGAGAGGCGGCAACACAAATTCCACCATCCCCGCGTCGCGGGCGGCAATGGTGTGATCCCAGCCAAGTGTACGAAAGTTCTGCACACGGTGTAACAGCTCTGGCCGGCCATCTTCGGCGAGCACCACGGTCTGGAGAGCATAGCTGTCGGCGCTGTCCTCCAGCCCCAGACCGGTGAGCAGCCGCCCCCGGACATCCAACACCCGAAGCTGGATCCACAGGTTCTTCATGTCGCGGGCACCACCTGGAAAACGATGTCCAACCCCGATATTGCGGATCACAACCGTCGCGATGCCGTCTTCTTCCCAGACATCCACCGTCGCTGCACTTCGGGTCATCGCCTCCACAGCGGCTACCTGTAAAGGGTCACCCACCGCTGCGGCAAGGGCAGAGTGCCCCCCCGCAAACCGGTGCGAAGGCAGCGTTGGACCAGCTTCATCGCCCTCCTTTGCCTCCACCTCGGGCATGTGACAGCTCCGGCACTCCCGACGCGGCAGCTCCTCCGGCTCCAGCCGCGCCGCATGGCTGCCCGCCCAGGCTGAGGCACGCCACTGGCCCGGCTCGTCAATACCACCCAGCACCTCGGGACTGCCGGTGTGGGGGCCTAAAAAACCCCGGTGGCAAGAGGCACATAGTGCCGGGCTACGCAGGGGTTCCATCGCGAGGCGCGCGCGGTGGGCGGCGATGCTGTCCTCATCCCCCACCTCCGGGTAGGGAACCGGCGAAGTATCCAGTACATAGCTCCCGTTTCCATTGACTGTAGCCTTCGATACAGAATGACAGACCAGGCAGGTCACCCCCGATAGTGCCTGGCTTTCTCCCGGCTCTATCGCCTTGTCCATCCGACCGGAGAGCAACAGCAGCGGGTCATGGCAGCCTCCACAATGGCGACTGGCGGTAAAACCCTGCTTCTCCCGCAGATCATCGACCAGTGTTCGGTACCAGGGATTGCCGAAGGAGGCATTGGCATGGGCGCTGCTCTGCCACTGGTGCACGGCATCGGGATGGCACTCCTGGCAGGAGGCCACGTCATCGAAGACCACCGGGTCGAAGTCCCCCTCGACCCGGGCGAGAGAGGGGAAAAATGGACCTGCATCCTCTGGGATACGAGGCTTGGAGGCGGCCTGCGGCTGAGCACAGGCCACGCCCAATGCCACCATCGCCAGAAGGTGAGGACGTATCAGCACTTCCGACGCCGAAGCCCGAACAAACCCATCAGCATGGCCAGCCCCGAGAGGCCGCCGGCAGAGTCACAGCGGGCGGACTCGGACTTTGGCGGCGGATCTCCTGCATTTCCGGCCATGTTGTTTGAGCCCTCCCCAACTTCAGGGATGGTGCTACCGGAGCCGCTGCCAGCCATGTTGCTGGAGCCACTGCTAGTGGGGCTGTTTCCACCGGTGTTACTTCCGCTGACCTCAGGAATGGTGCTACCACTGGCCGCTTCGGGAATGGTCGATCCGGTCTGCGTGCCCCGGGTGTCGGGAAAGGCGGGGTTGCCGGTGCGGGAGCGGGTGGGCGGCGCCATGGCGGGCACCGCACCGCTATTCAGAATTTTGTTGGGTGCCGAAATTGGGCGACTGTCGCCTCCCGACGGTGGGCCGCCCCAGCGACCCCGCACGGGGTTCTCGCATGCGATAGGCCCGGTCCAGGGGTTGAGCATCACATAGCGCCCCTGGAACATGTTCCAATTCCCGTTTTTCTGCGGCTCCGAGGACAATTTTCCCTCTTGGTCCGGGATGCCGGTGCCGCCCATCAGACCTTCCGCCTTCCGGAAGATCAGGTCTTCTCCCAGGGTCTCTTTGGTATAGCGATAGTGCAAGCGGGTGAGTACCATGCCACCCGTCGGCTGGCCGGGAAGTACGTCCGCCCCCAAGGTCAACAGATCTGAGGCGGTCAGAGGCGGCGTGGGGCAGGGATCACAGGAGGATGAATCCCAGGAATATTCGGTGACCACCGTGTCGGGGTGACCCCAGATCGACTCCCGGAAGATGTCCTCGTAGTAGGCGCCGAAGTCACTTCGTACCGAATCATCTGCACGCAGATTTGTTGGAATGGAGACATTCCGGTAATTTGCCACTTCGTAGCGGGCACCTGGCGCAAGAATGTGGACGATCAGGTCCTGTACACCCTGGCTGTTGAGCAGTCCCAGGCGCACCGGAAGCTTAAAACGATCGCTGTCGTAGTGGAAGCGGAGCGGTGAAAGAAGGGCACGATCTCCCTCGAACTTCACCCTCTCCACATCCACCTTGGCCACAAAAAAGCGCGTCCCCGCCTGCACATAGGGCCGAAGTACATCGCCGGACCCCGCCGGTATGTTGTACTTCTCCGCCTTCAACCATCCTTCTAGACCGCCCGAATCTTTGGCAGAGAGGATCACGATGTCGTATTCGCCCACCGAAAACTGGGCTTCCACCGTCACTCCGTACTCTGCCGAGCGCTTCGCCGGCGCACTCATCGGCACCGGCATCGCCCCACCCCGGGCCGCCATTTCCATGTCATAGCGCGGCTGAAGGCAAGGATCTCCCTCCCAATATTCTACCAGCCGAGGCGCCGCCAGCGTGTCCACATGCCCAAAAACCTCTTTGGGCAGGGTGCGCACATTCTCCTTCTGCAGCACCACCGGAACCGGGATCACCATAGCAAAGTCCTGCGGCGGACCTTGGTAGTTGTTCTGCATCGACAGGATGGTGCGCGTCCCTTCGCGCATCATCACCACCATCGTCGCATTTGCATAGAGAGACTCTCCGGCGCCACTGACAAAAAAGCCGCAGAACGCTGCGGCGGGGAGGGGAAGGGACAGAAGGGCGGCGAGGAAAAATCTGCGCATGGGGCAAGCTCCGGGTGCAGAGACGGTAGCGCACCCCGGGTCTTACATCAACCGTCCCCGAAAATTCGGGGGAAAAGGAGGGCGCTATGACCGGCGCTGCCGCTGCAGCATTCCCTCAAAAGCGGCCATGAACAGGCTGGTCTCATTGACCACGGCCGCCCGAGCGCGCCCAACCGTCTCTGCACGCATCCGGGCTTTGGTCGAAGCATAGGCGTCACCCGGCAACTTCGCAAGCTGCGACGCACGCTCCAGGCTGGCCTCCAACAGCCGCTCGGCCGGAAGAGTGGCCTGTGCGATTCCTGCCAGGAGTGTCTCATCGGAAGTGTAGGTGCGTCCATGGGCAACCAGCTCGGTCAACGTCACCCCGCTCACGACGGTGGACGCCATCTCGATGGCAAAGCCGGGCAGGGGAACACCCATTGGCACTTCGATCAAGCCAAAACGGTAGCTTCCACCCACAAAATGGCGGATGTCCGCCGTCAGAGCCAGGATGGCCCCCCCCGCAAGGGCGTGGCCAGTCACTGCCGCCAACGTCGGTCGGGGAAACTCCCAGATCCGCATCATCACTTGGGTGAACAGCTCTACTGCTTCCCGACGTGCCTCGGTGGAGAGGGTGGGCAGCAGCTTCAGATCCAGACCCCCGGAAAAATTACCGGTGCGCCCGGCAATCACAAGTGCCCCCGCCTGGCCGG
>CAITDR010000289.1 GCA_903891165.1 uncultured Pseudomonadota bacterium | reverse complement strand
TCTCCTCTAGAGGATAGCAGAAAGCCGGAAAGGGCGCGACACCTCTTACGACAAAAGGACACGGGCCCCTTCTCTCGCCATCTGCATGAGGCCTCAGAAAAATCCTTGACGCGCTGTCCCTGCATGTTACCTTGCTGACGCTCTGCGGGTGTAGCTCAGTTGGTAGAGCATCACGTTGCCAACGTGAATGTCGTGGGTCCGAGTCCCATCACCCGCTCCACTTTCACTATGACTCCGTTCATAGTTTCGTCGGTCAAAAATATCGACACCAGGATGCCAGCTTTCGAGCTGGCATCTGCTTTTTTGCCTACCCCCTCCGCGGGCGCTCTCTACGCCATCTGCGCCGGACCGGATACAGGCGCCGCGAGGTGACCATGCACGACGTACTGGTGGTGGGCGCGGGGCTTTCAGGGCTCTACGCGGCGACCCTGCTCCGGGAAAAGGGACTTTCCGTGCAGGTGCTGGAAGCACGGGATCGTGTAGGCGGCCGTACGTTTTCCGATCGGGTGGACGGGGTGCGGGTGGACCTGGGTGGGCAGTGGATCGGTCCCACCCAGGACCGGGCCTACGCGCTGGTCCGCCGTCTGGGTCTGAGCACCTTTCCCAGTTTTCACCAAGGGAAAAAGCTGCTGGACATCGGCGGGCGTTCGTCTTCCTATGCCGGCTCTATTCCCTCGCTGCCGCCGTTGCAGCTCATCGAGCTGGAATTGACCATCCGGCGCTTGGAACAATTGGCCAAAAACCCCCAACCGGGGCAGGATAGTCTGAGCCTCGCTCAATGGGCCGACCGGCACATCCGCAGCAGCAGGGTGCGCGAGGTGATGGCCATCGCCGTCCGGGTGATTTTTGGGGCCGATCCCGAAGAGCTTAGCTTCTATCACTTTTTAAGCTATGTGCGATCGGCCGGCAGCCTGCGACGCCTCGTGGAGATCGACAACGGCGCTCAGCAGGATCGGGTGGTGGAAGGCACCCATTCGCTGTCCCGCCTGCTGGCGGAGGCGCTGGAGCCGGCGGTGCGCACAGGAACGCCGGTGCGGCGGGTGCGGGAGACGACGAAGGGATTGGTGGTGGAGACGGACCGCGGAGATTTTGAAGGGAGAAGGATGATCCTGGCGGTTCCTCCGGCGCTGGCCGGGCGAATCGCCTGGGAACCCCCGGTGCCCCTGGCGCGGGATCTGCTCTGTCAGCGGATGCCCATGGGCGGGACCATCAAGTGTGTTGCCCTCTATGAACAGGCCTTCTGGCGTGACGCGGGCTGGTCGGGCGAGGTCACGGCTGCAGGCAACCCCCTGACCGTGGTCTTCGACAACACCACCGCCGAGGGAGTGCCCGCCCTGGTGGGCTTTATCGTCGGCGGGGATGCACGCCGCTGGGGTCTGGCGGGCGACGAGGTGCGCCGGGCGGCGGTGTTGGCCCAGCTCGGCCGCTGGTTCGGCGAAAAAGCAACAAAACCAAGGGCTTATGTGGACAAGGACTGGGCCCAGGATCCCTGGTCACGCGGCTGTCCCATCGGCATCACCGGGCCGGGAACCCTGACCACCGTCGGTAGTGCTCTACGCACGGGATGGGGCCGGATTCATATCGCGGGAACCGAGAGTGCGGATCAATGGTGCGGTTTTCTAGAGGGGGCACTACAGGCCGCAGAGCGCTCGGCGGCAGAGGTGCTCGAAGAATTTCGCTTGCGGAGCTAGCCAGAAGGGACCACAATGGCGGCATGCGCCTCCTCCTCCTCCTCGCCTGTACGGATCCCACCCAGAATCCACAGAAAACCGAGGACCACCCAGCCGATCCACCACATAACCATCGGCCAATCCTCGACGATCCGTCCGGTGCGCTGAACGCCTATGCCTGGGAACAGCTCCGCCAGCTCCACACCCGTGGCGCCGTCCTGATCCAGACCGACACCCTGCGTGCGGATCATCTGCCCTGGTACGGCTACAGCCGGAACACCCTCCCACAGACCAGCGCTCACGATGGCTGGCTGGTGGTAGACCGTCACTATAGCAGCTCCTCCTGGACTTTTCCCGCTACCGCAAGCCTGCTTACCAGCCGCTATGTTCGCAGCCACCACCTGATTGGCATTCGTGCAGCGGTGTGGTCTACGGCCATCGGGCCTTTCTACCAGGACTATCTACCCACCCAGGGAGTTGCGGTGGCTTGGTTCAACGGCAACATGGCGATGGAGCGCACCAACCTTCTGGGAGGCTGGGAAACGGTAGAGAGCTACGGTGACGAACCGGAGAATGGGGCAAACCTGCTGCAGAAGGCCCTGAGCTGGGTACAGGCCCTCCCTGCGGGGACGCCCTTTCTGGTGATGGTGCAGCCGATGGACCCCCATCGGCCATGGCTTCCGGCCGCCGAAGACCAGTGGACCTGGGCTGACTACTCTACCGCTCCCTTCAGCCTGGATACCGACGAGGAGGCGCAGACCGCCGCGGTGGACCAGATCATGACGAGCGGGACAAGCGAAGAAAAGGAGGCCCTCGCTCAGCTTCTGCGCGACGTCTACGACGAGGAATTGCTGGGCCTGGATCGGGGTGTCCACAACTTCCTGGAAGGGCTGGATCAGGCGGGGTTGGCCGAGGATACCCTCGTGGTTTTTACAGCCGACCACGGCGAGAGCCTCTTTGACGTACCCGGCGCCTTCGGCCACAGCGGCAGCCTGCGCGAGGAATTGATCCATATTCCCCTGGCCTACTACCACCCCTCCTTCCAGTCCCGGGTAGTGGAGGGCTGCATCAGCTCCCATGTGGACGTGCTCCCCACCCTTGCGACGGTGCTGGGGGTGGAGCCCATGCCCGACACCGACGGGATCCCCTTCCCTTGCCGCGACCATGCCGTCTCGGAGCTTTTTGACGAAGGGGAATTCAGTCCTACGTTGGATATCGTCAACGTGGAAGCGGAAAACATCCGGGTAGAGGTGGCCTGCAACAGCGGCCAGGTCAGCGGCTTTGATCTGACAGCGGACCCCGCTGCGGTGGACCGCGGCCCTGCCCAGGAACTGCCGGGTGGTCTGACGTTGATGAACAAACTCGCCGCAGAAGTAGAGTCCGCCAAGGCTGCTTTTCCCGGGGTTACCTGCGTCTGGCCGTGAATGTAACCCACCTTACAGAGGGAGAAAAACCGGTGTCCATCCCCGATCTTCTCCGGCGACACTGGCAAGCACGCCTGTGCTGTCCACGGTGAAGGCATCCACATAGGCTGCACCAGCAGAGATACAGCTTACCTGAACATCTTCATCACCCATCACACAAAATCCCGCCTCCGCCTCCGACATGGCCACCGCCCAGATCAGGCGGTCTCCCAGCCAGCGTGGGCTCAGGTGGGGCAGCACCGGCCAGGGCGACATCAGCTCCTCCGGAGCTTCAAAGCTGCGCCCCCCGTCGGCACTGCGAATCCGCAGGACGTGCGCACCGCTGTTGCTGATCCCGATGGCGCCCACCACCACCCCGTTGCCCTCCAGGTGCAGGGCGCCGCGCTCCACCCGATGTTCCTGGCCCAGTACCGACGAAAAATCCAGCTCTGAGCTGATTCCTGGCCCCAGGAGCCACAGCCCCCTTGTGTTGCGCGCATCCATCTGGTCCCCGGAGAGGGCGACCAGCAGACGGTAGTCCTGGTCCGCGGCCCACACCGAGGGATGCATGAAGGAAAATCCAGTGAATTCCTCTACCTCTTTCCAACCGTCCGCCTCGGTCCAGGTGGCCACCCGCAGCAGATCTTCGTACCAGGTGCCCGAGTCGGTGAAGCCATTGTCGGGCCAGACCACCCACAGGGTATCGCCCGAGGACCAGATCGCGGTCTCCGCGGTGGGACCTACTTCATCCACGGGAAAACCGATGTCCGTCCACACACCGGCCTGGCGACGCATACAGCGGGGCACCCAGGGCCAGCGCTCCTGGCCGGCCATTTTCAGCTCGCGCCAGCAGGCCCAGCCGATGTTCGTTTCTTCCGCCAAGGCCAGCGCACGCACCGCAAAAGCGTCGGGACTGGACAGCAGCTCGCCATTCACCCGAACATCGTTGCGGCGGGTCTCCTCGGCCAGCCAGTGCAGCTCCCCGGACAGGCTCCCGGCCAGCTCCAAGCCGGTGCTGCCGCTACGGCTGCTCAGGTGTAGATCGGGGAGGATCCCAGGATCCAGGCCAATGGTATAGGGATGGGACACCCCCAGCCAACCCGCCATCACCAGCGACAGGTCCGAGAGGGTCCAAGAGCGTTGCTCCTCCACCACTCCCGCGGGAACCCCAGGTCCAATCATCAGAAGTGGCACCTCGCGGCAGCCCGCACAGGCGTCCCCATGCTCCATCCACGGCGGTTGCACCAGGTTCCCCCGATGCCGACCGTGATCCGAGGTGATGATCACCAGCGCCTTCTCGGCCCATTCGGGTGCCTGTAGTTCCAGGTTCTTCCAAAACTCCACCAGCGCCGCATCCACCGCCTGCACCTGAGCCGCGTAGTGCCCGGAGGTACCATCGTGGCCTTCCCGGTCCACATCGTGCAGGTTGGCCACAATCAGGCAGGGATCGACATCCCGAGCCAACTCCAGCACCCCCTCCAACACACCGTTATCCGTATGGTAGGAGCCATCATAACTACCTGGATCCTCCATTCCCGGATAGAGGCTGCCCCCGGTATCCCACAGGAGCGTCGCATTGCCCAGGTAGCGGGTGGGTCCGCAGTCCCGCTCGGTGGTCTGCATCAGCGTCGGCAGCTCGGGACGGTAGAGGGTGGCATAGCCGGGACTACCCAGGTTGGAATAAGAAAGGTTTCTTCCAGCAAGAATCGCGGCATGGGCAGGCGCGGTGAAGGTGGGACCGGCAGAGAGGATCGACCGGACCAGCGTGCCCTTGGGAGCCAGCTCGGCCCAGGTGTGGCTGGCCCATTGCTCCCCGGTCACACCGGTGAGATCGGAGATCCAGGAGGAAGAAAACTCCTCCACCCGCAGGCCATCCACCACCAGCAAGAGCAGGCGGGGGTGGTCGGTGGGCAGCTCGCTGTGGCCGCCGCTTTCGGAATCTCCGGTGGGAGAATCCAGCGAATCCCCATCGCCATGCGATTCCACCTGAGCCGTCTCCACCATGCCCTTGGAGTCAAGGCCAGCGGGGTTCTGACACGCGAAGATCCACCACATGGTTTTTTCATAACACGGATGGAGAAGGAAAGAGCCTCAGTCGCCCAGTTCTTCCTTTTTCCGCCCGTAGGAGGCCACCGGCTTGGGAGAGGTGTCCTCTGGATACAGCTCGTGGACACGCGCGCGGAAGGCCTCGAAGGTCCCCTCCAGGATCGACGCCCGCATCTGCTCCATAAAACGCATGAAGAAGCGGATGTTGTGGAGGGTGGAGAGGGTGGCGGAGAGCACTTCGCCCACCCGGAAGAGGTGGTTCAGGTAGGCCCGGCTGAAGTTCTTGCAGGTATAGCAGTCGCAGGACGTATCGATCGGATACATATCTTTTCGATACCTCGCATCGGTCAGACGGATCCGCCCAGCCATGGTGTAGAGCGCGCCCGACCGGGCATGGCGGGTGGGAAGTACGCAGTCGAACATATCGACCCCACGCGCCACTCCCTCCACCAGATCCAGCGGGCGCCCCACCCCCATCAGGTAGCGGGCATGGCCCTTGCTCATATGGGGCAGCGTCCAGTCGAGCACCTGGCACATGTTGAAGTGCCCCTCCCCCACCGACAGCCCGCCGATGGCATAGCCGTCAAAGCCCAGCGACTGGATCTGCTCCGCCGAACGCTGACGCAGATCCGCCCAGAAGCCGCCTTGGACAATGCCAAAAAGGCTCTGATCCGTGCGTGTATGCGCCTCCAGGCTACGTCTTTCCCAGCGAAACGTCCGCTCTACCGAACGTTCGGCGTAGGCCCGATCGGCACCGAAGGGCAGGCACTCATCAAAGACCATGGCCACATCGGCGCCCAGATCCTGCTGGATCTGCATGGAGCGCTCTGGGGAGAGGAAGGTGGCCTGGCCATCCACCTCGTAGCGGAAGTTGACCCCCTCCTCAGTGACCTCCTTTTTTTCCAGCGAAAAAACCTGGAAGCCGCCGGAGTCGTTCAGCAGCGGATTCTCCACTGCCATAAAACGATGGAGTCCCCCCGCTTTTTTGACGATCTGCTCCCCTGGCCGCTGGGAGAGATGGTAGGTATTGGCGAGCAGCACCTGCGTCTTCAGGTCCTTCAGCAGGATGGGCGGGACCGTCCGGATCGCGCCCTGGGTGCCCACGGGCATGAACATCGGCGTGAGCACTTCCTGACGGCGAAGGCGCAGACGTCCGGCGCGCGCGCCACTGGCGTCCTGACGATCCAGATGAAAAGGGGCAGCACAGGGCATCGACAATCCTCTCGGGGCAGGATTGTTAGCCCATTCCACAAGGATGTGCGCGTCCGGATATTGCACAACACCCTGCAGCGGGCTTAGAATGGCGTTTGCGGGGCTGCCCCCGAACCGAGGACCTTTCACGCATGGCTAGCGGATTCCGAGCCCGTCCCCCAAGCCTTTCGGCGGGCCAGAACCTGTCGGATTATTACAAGGTCGAAGGTCTCCTTCGTGTGGCAGAAGGACGCATGTTCTACCTCGTCAACGACAACCGTCGCGACCGGCCCAGCCGTCGCTGCTGGGAGTGCGGGGACGAAAACAACCTGATCGATGCCCCCACCTGCAGCGCCTGTAGCGCCTCGCTTGCGGTGCGTCGCTTCCTGGTGGCGGTGCATATCTCCGCCAACCCGGAGGCCTACTTCCACTTTTTCCAGCGCCAGATCACCCACCGCTGCTTTTTGTCGCCCTGCGATGCCTTCCTCTTCCCGGAAGATCGCCCGGTGCTGCTCTGCTCGGTGGTGCCCTTCCACGGCGAACGCTTTTTGCTGGACGAAGCGGCACCGATGAACATCACGGCGGTGCTGACCCTGGCGCAACGTGGCATCGCACTGATCGCTCATCTGGCGACTCAGGGGATCAAGCTCTCCACGATCAACCGCGCAAATTTCCTGCTGCGTGGCGATGACGACTTCATCCTCTACGATCCCGCCGTGATCGAGGCCCAGGAGGGCCCGCTGCCGATGGAGGAGTGTGCAAAGGTGGTGCGCGATCTGGGCGCACTGTTGCGCAAGTACACGTCGGTTGAAGAGCGTGGTTGGCTGGACTTCTTTCAAGGTGCCGAGGACGGCATGTACCTGACGCCCGGCGAGTTCGGGCAGGCCCTGCAGGCGGAGTACAACCGCCACCCGCGTGGCAAGAGCACCCTGCACGCGGGCATGAGCGACGTAGGCCTGATTCGCCAGATCAACGAGGACAATTGGGGCTGGGGACGCCTCGCGCCCGGTGTGGACATCTTTGCGGTGGCCGACGGGATGGGGGGCCATGAAGCTGGGGAGATCGCCAGTAAATTGGCGGTGGACACCCTGGTCTCCGAGGCCGCCCGGCGGATGAATGTGTCTCCGCGCCCCTCCATCGACGCCATCGAAAATGTGCTGGACGAAACCTTCCAAGGTGCAAACAACCGCATCAAGTCCACCGCGGAAGAGCGCGGCAACGACATGGGCACCACCCTGGTCTGCTGCATCGTGGTGGACGACGCGGTGGCCCTGTGTGCCAACGTGGGCGACTCGCGCGGCTACCTGATTCGCGGGGGCCAACTTCATCAGATCACACGCGACCATTCTCTCGTCCAGCGCATGGTCGAGCAGAACCGCCTCACGCCGGCGGAAGCCCGCAACCACCCCCACTCCAACATCCTGTTGCGCACCGTGGGCACCGAACGCGGAGTGGAGATCGACATCTTCCGTGTGGAGCTGGAGCCCGGCGACCGTCTGCTTTTGTGTTCAGACGGGCTCTGGGGTGAGGTGGAGGACGCCGAGATCGAGAGCATCCTGAACGGCAGCGACAGCAACCGGGTGGTGTGCCGGGAGCTGATCCGCGCCGCCCACCACGGTGGTGGAAAAGACAACATCAGCGTGGTGATCATCAGCGTGCCCTCCAGTCCCGAAGAGGCGGCTTCCTGATCCTCTTTCTGCTGGCATGTGGAGGAAGTCCCGTCGCGACCGGTCTGCCTCTGGGCGCATGTCCGGCCTCGCCCAATTGTGTGTCCACCCGCGCCGAACCCGCCGATGCCGAACATCGGATCGCTACCCTGGGTTTTACGGGGGACGCTGGTCTGGCGCAGCAGCGCCTGAAGGCCGTGGTGCTTCAGCAGCCGGGTGCTACACTGCTGACCGAAAAAACCGGCTATCTCCACTTTGTCTTCACCTCCAAAATCTTCCGCTTTGAGGACGATGTGGAGTTTGAGGTGGGTCAGAATATGATTCACCTTCGCTCAGCCTCGCGGGTGGGCTACGGGGACATGGGTGTCAACCGGGCGCGGATGGAAGCCATCGCCGCCGCCTGGTCGGCGGAAGCGAAATAGAGGCGACAGTTCGGCGTCGCAGCGATAGCGTGTGGCCATGTCGCCGCTGAACGAGCGCTCCGAGCGCAACCTGCTCCTGTTGATCGCCGCTGTACAGTTCGTCAACATCCTCGACTTCATGATGGTGATGCCCCTGGGCCCGGATTTTGCCGTTGATCTCGGCATTCCGACCGCAAGGCTGGGGTTGATCGGCGGCAGCTACACGGCCTCCGCAGCGGTGGCCGGCATCCTGGGGGCGCGCTTTCTGGATCGTTTTGACCGCCGGAGTGCGCTGGCCGTCTCCATGGCCGGGTTGGTGGTGGCGACGGCATTAGGCGGTTTTGCATGGGACTTCCCCTCTCTTCTGGCCGCACGTGTGCTGGCCGGTGCCTTCGGCGGGCCTGCCACCTCGGTGTCGATGGCGGTGGTGGCCGATGTGGTCCCCCCGGCGCGACGCGGGCAGGCCATGGGGCTGGTAGCGGGGGCCTTCGCCATCGCCTCGGTCCTGGGGGTACCCGCGGGCTTGGAACTTGCCCGGCTGGGAAGTTGGCGGACTCCCTTCTGGGCAGTGGCGACGCTTGGCGTTCTGGTGGTGGGCGGGGCGCTGTGGAAGCTGCCCTCGCTGCGCGGGCACCTGGAGGAGGAGAAATCCACCACCACCTCCTGGGAGCTGCTGCGGCGCCCGGAGGTGTTGTTGGCCCTGGCAATCTCCGGGTTGCTGACTGCAGGCAACTTTGTTGTCATCCCTAATATCTCCACCTTTCTTCAGTACAATGCCAGCTATCCGCGGGAAAGCCTGGGTGGCCTGTACATGGTCGGGGGGCTCACCAGCCTCGCCGTGCTGCGCCTCGCGGGGCGGGGAGTGGATCGCCTGGGTACCGCGCCCCTTTTTACGCTGGGCTCGGTGTTGGTGGCCGGGGTGCTGGCCCTGGGTTTTGTGCCGGAGCTGCCACTGGTACCGGTTGTGAGCATTTTTGTCGTATTTATGGGCTCGCAGTCTGTACGTAATGTGTCGCTTCAGGCTCTGCTTTCCAAGGTACCTGAGCAGAACGAACGTGCACGCTTCCAGTCGATGAACTCGGCCTTGCAGCATGTAGGCTCTGCCGGTGGGGCCATGTTCGGCGCCAGCCTGCTCACCGAGACCGAAGGTCACCACCTCGTGGGGATGCCCCGGCTGGCCCTGCTCTCGCTGAGTGCCTCGTTGATCCTGCCTGTCATGGTCTACGCACTGGTGCGTCGAGTGGACCGCCCGCGCTAAGGAGGACCCATGTTGCTTTGGCTTGTGGCCTGTACCCTCGCACCCTCCCGGGAGCCGGCTGATCTGGGACGAGGAAGCGCCAAAACCGACGACAGCGGCATCCCCTGCACGGCCTCCTCGGATGGCCTGCACGACTTTCTGTTTTGCACCGAGCTATTGAGCTGGGGAGATGCGCAGGCGGCCTGCACCCTGTGGGGCTACCACCTGGTGGATGTGGAAGACAGTACGGAGAACCAGTGGATCTATGCAGAGGCCGAGGTCACCCAGCCGGGCCTTGCCTGGTGGCTCGGCTACGCTGATCTGAGCGTAGAAGGTAGTTTTTCCTGGGATGGTGGCAGCAGCGCCTCTTGGACAGCCTGGCGCCCCGGCGAGCCCAATGACTTTAACAGCAACGAAGACTGCACCAAGTTCTTCCCCTCCGGCGCCGGGCTGTGGAACGATGCCGATTGCAGCAGCACACTGGCCTATATCTGCGAAGCGGGCTGCCTGATCGTCGATGCGTACACCGATGCCGATGGCGATGGTTTTGGGGATCCTTCTTTGAACCAACGCTCCTGCACTCCAGCCGCGGGTACGGTTTCCGTAGGCGGTGACTGTGACGACGGGGATGCCACCATTTCGCCTGGGACCCCCGAACGTTGCGGCGGGGGGGACGAGGACTGCGACGGGCTGGTAGACGACGCGGACCCCACCCTGGACAGCAGCTCTGCCGCGGCCTGGTACAGCGACAGCGACGGGGACGGCTTCGGCGCCGGTCCCACCTTGTACGCCTGCCTGCCACCGGTGGGATCCGTAGTAGACAATACAGATTGCAACGACGGCGACGCCACCATCTTCCCCGGTGCGGGCGAGCAACGTGCCGACGGCATCGACCAGGACTGCGACGGCAGCGACACCTGCCTGTGGTACGCCGACGGCGACGGCGACGGTTTTGGCGACCCCGCCTCCCCCTCCCCCGACTGCACCTTTCTCCCTGGCTATGTGGCCGTGGCCGGGGATTGTGACGATAACAACGCGGCTATCGTCCCGACGGCCACCGAGATCTGGCACGATGGGGTCGATCAGGACTGCAACGGCCTCTCCGACGATGATGCCGATGGGGACGGCATCGACGATGCCTCCTATGGCGGTACAGATTGCGACGACAGCAACCCCGCGATCCGCCCCGGAGTGGCCGAGGTCTGCGACGGCCAGGACCAGGACTGCGATGGCGACATCGACGGGCAGAGCTGCCCCTGTCCACAGGCCGCCTACGCCGATCACAGCTATCTGTTCTGTACTTCCCTGGATAGCACCTGGGTAGAAGCAGAAGCCTCCTGTGCCACGCTCGGCTACGAGCTGGTGACCATTGGCGACGCGGCCGAAAATAGCTGGATCTGGGCCGAGGCCGAGGCAGCCGATCCGGTGTCGGCCTGGTGGATCGGGCTTTCCGATCGGGCTGTGGAAGGCGACTACATCTGGGCAGACGGCAGTAGTCTGGGCTACAGTTTTTGGCGATCGGGAGAGCCCAACGACTTCAACAACGCCGAAGACTGCGGCAAGTACATCGACAATTCCGGCGGTAGCTGGAACGACGGAAACTGCGAGGATCCCCTTCCCTATATCTGCGAGGCTGGCTGCCTGATGGTGGCCTACTACCAGGATGCCGATGCCGACGGCTATGGCGACCAGAGCAACGCCACGCAGTCCTGCACGCCCATTGCCGGGCTGGTCACCGTCGGCAGCGACTGCGACGACAGCGATGCCGCCATCGGCCCCGGCTCCACCGAAGTCTGTGGCGGTGGCGACGAAGACTGTGACGGTTTTGTGGACGACGACGACGGCTCTCTCGACGAAAGTACCGCTTCCTCCTGGTGGCCCGACGAGGACGGCGATGGCTGGGGTCGTATCGGGGAAGTGGTAGCCTGCGACGGACCCGAGGGCTACGCCCCCCAGACCGGCGACTGCAACGACCTGGACCCGTCCATCCGGCCCGGTGCAGCAGAAGCGGCGGACGGCCTGGACAATGACTGCGACGGCACCACCGAGCTGGACGACCAGGACGGCGATGGCCTGTCGCAGCTGGTGGAGGACGGCACCGGTAGCGACCCCTTCAACCCCGACAGCGATGGTGACGGAGTTTCGGACGGGCAAGAAGTGGTGATCATCGACGGCAAAGCCCGCGATACCGACAAGGATGGCCTACCCGACTATGCCGATAGTGACGACGACAACGACGGGGTGATGACGGAGGAGGAGGCGGCGGACGCCGATCTGGCCACTCCCCCACCCGACAGCGACAACGACGGTCTGGCCGACTACCTGGACCCCGACGCCGACAATGACGGCCTGTACGACGGTGCGGAGAGTGGCGATTCTGACGCCGATGGACTTCTCGACCGTGTGGATGCCGATGACGATGGCGACGGGATCGAGACGGCCACGGAGCTGACGGTGGACGGCGACCTGGATGGCCGGGCAGACTTCGACAGCGATGGAGATGGCAGCCCCAACCACCTGGATCTGGACAGTGATGCCGATGGCTGTGCCGACGAAGTGGAGGGAGAGGCTGACATCAACGGCGACGGGATCCCCGACTTTGCCGATGGTAGCTGCGGAGAAGAGAAGGAAAAAGCCTGCGGATGCAGCAGCACCTCTTCCTCCTCCTTCGCCCCGATCGGCCTCTTGCTCCTGCTGCTCTCAGGCCGCCGCACGCCGCCGAAGCCCCACAAGGGCCAGCAGAGAAAATAGGAAACCCGCCGAGCTGCCATTGGCACATCCGCAGCTTTCTTCCTGACCATCATCGGCGTGACTCGGATCAGAGTCACGTCCGCTATCATCCGTGTTTGCCTCGCTGTCCACATCCTCGGCACTATCCGCACTGTCCACGGCGGAATCCTGGCCGCTGTCCCCGCTGTCGGGATGATCGGTGGGCTCCCAGGGATAGTCCAGGCCCCCCTGGCGGGTGGAGACGACGGTCCACGCCACATCCGCCAGCTGGGCGGCGGTCGCGCTGTCCACCTGGGACGGCGGCGTCAGACCCTCGGCGCTGCGTCCGGTCAGGGTGGAGTAGAGGGTGCAGGCGGCCAACCAGCTTCCGTAGGGGCTGGGATGAGAGCCGTCGGCATCGTAGAGCCGGTAGAAGAGGGAGTCCGGCGCGGTGGGATCCTGATCTGCCGCATAGACCGCTGCAAAGGCCAGCCCCGCCGGGGCCACCCACACCGGCTGGTCGGCACGCGCCATGCGGCTCTGATAGGCGAGGTAGCCCTCGGTCAGTTGATCCTGCATGGTTGAAAAATCAGGATAAATTTGGGGGTTAGAACTGTCCCCGTCGCGACGCCCCCAGGTAAGCAGGAGCACGGTCTCCGCCCCCTTGGCCTCCAGCCACCCATTGAGCTGCTCGCCCGCCACGGCGCTGGCCTCCCACATGGCATCCTCGCCGTAGAAGCCGGGAATCTGGCTCTGATCCTGAAGGATTCCCCAGCGCCAAGCGGTACTTCCGGTCACCAGCGCATCCTCCCAGAGGGGATCGCTGCCAGCGCGAGCAACATGGTCGGGGAAGCTCAGCCCACCGGCGGCCAGTCGCGTGCTGTCCACCTGCGCATAGGCCGGATCACCCTCCCTTAAAAGACCTTCGACCATCAGATCCAGGTCGTTGCGCATCGTGTAGCTATTGCCCAGGAAGAGAAGGGTGATCATGGGGGGATTGTATCTCCAACGGCGGAGATCGTCTGGTGTTCAATCCGGCGCAGCCGCGCGTTATGTTTGGCAATCACGCGGGAACTCATGGCACGCCTGCTCTTTTATCGGAACCGCTACAGCAAGGACGAGGCACCCGTCTTCATCTATCGGCTTCGGGAGGGCAGAAATCGTATCGGTCGGGTGGACGACTGCGATGTGGTACTGCCGGACACCGGGATCAGCCGCTCGCACGCGCTGGTAGACCTGGTGGGAGAGAACTGGCAGGTCACAGACCGATCTTCCAACGGTACCTTTTTGAACGACCAACGCCTGGGGCTTCCGGTCCTTTTGAGCCAGGGAGATCAGCTCCGGCTGGGCTCTTTTGTGGCGGTGGTGGACCTGACGCGCGAACAGGCTGCTCCGACGGAGGAGAGCCAGCCCGAGGCCCGGCACGAGGAGATCCTGGAAGCCCACGACGGCCTCACCCTCTCCCATGCCTTCCTGGTGATCCGCTCCGGTCCCGGGGAGGGCGAACGTTTTCGCCTGAAGGGCGGGAAGATCAGTGTGGGTGGCTTCGGAAGCAGGATTGTGTTGCCCGATCCCACGCTGGTTCGTGATCACGTGCGCATCCGCCTGTACGAGGGGCGCTCCATGGTGGAGCCCGGTGCCGGGGCGGCCTGGCTGGGCCACGCGCGCATCCGCGACATCCTTCCGCTGACCCAGCATGACGAAGTCCGCATCGGCAGCACCGAATTTTCTGTATTGTGGGATACAGAGTTGGAGGAGCCGGTCTCCGACCGCTTCGGCGACATGGTGGGGCGCACCGTCGCCATGCAAAAAGTCTTCGGGATGTTGCGGAAGATGGCGCCGCACCACGCGCCCGTCCTGTTGTTGGGGGCTTCGGGAACCGGAAAAGAGCTGGCTGCACGCGGTATCCATGATGCCTCTCCCCGGTCGGGGCGTCCTTTCGTGGCGATCAATTGTGGCGCCATCACCGCAAATCTGTTTGAGTCCGAGCTGTTTGGCTATGAAAAAGGTGCCTTTACCGGTGCGAATGAACGGAGGGATGGCGCATTCCACCGGGCAGATGGTGGCACCCTCTTTCTGGATGAAGTTGGGGAATTGCCGGAGAATGCCCAGGCAAAGCTGCTGCGTGTGCTGGAGAGTGGCGAGGTGCGCCGCGTCGGCGGAACCGAGCCTAGCTTCCCCGATGTCCGGGTGGTGGCCGCCACCAACCGGAACCTTGCCGGGGATGCACAGAAAGGCAGCTTCCGACAGGATCTTTACTTCCGACTGGCCGTGCTGTCGGTCACGCTGCCCTCCCTGCGGGAGCGCGCCGAGGACGTCCCCACCATCGCCGAGACCCTGGCGCGGCGGATCCATCCGGCTGTCCGCATCACACCGGAGGCCATGGCGGTGCTCCAGGCCTATCGCTGGCCCGGCAACGTCCGCGAGCTGCGCAACGTGCTCACCCGCGCCTACGTCATGGGAGGCCCCCTGATCGAGCCGGATGCCCTGGAATTCCAGGCCCAGGAAGCTCCGATCAGCTCGTCGAAAAATCAGCTGGAGGAGGCCGAACGTGAGGTGGTGGAGGACGCCATGCGGCGTTGCGGCAAGAACAAGAGCCAGGTGGCACGGATGTTGGGAATCCCCAGGACCACCCTGGTCTATAAGCTGCAGCGCTGGGGCCTGGAAGACTGAGTTTTTCACATCGCCCCCCGCTCCATCATCGACACCCAGCTTCCCGGGGTCATGATGAGGTGGTCGAGGAGCTTCAGGCCCAGAATATGGGCCGATGCCTGGACTCTCCGGGTAGAAAGCTGATCTTCCACCGAAGGATCCGGGTCGCCGGAGGGGTGGTTGTGCCCCAGGACCACCGAGGTTGCCCCCACCTCCACGGCCGGGCGGAGGATCTGGCGACTGTCCATGATCGTGGCGCAGTCTGAGCCCGTGGTCAGGCGACGGTAGCAGAGGGGCCTTCCGCGACGATCCAGGTAGATCGCATGAAGTTCCTCGTGTGCCAGGCCCTCCAAGGCCGGAGCAAACCAGGCGGCGGCATCCTGCGCGGTGCGGATGGGTGCCGAGCCCGGTGTACTGCGCTGAAGTCGACGCCCCAGCGAAAGCCCAGCATGGAGGCGCACAGCCCGCGCCGGTCCCACCCCACGCACCCCGGCGACGGCCACCACCGAGGCATCGGCAATCTGGGCCAGTCCTCCAAAGCGCTCGACCAGCGCGGTGGCGATACTGCGGGAGGATCGCCCTCCCGCGCCGGTGCCGAGGATGAGCACGATCAGGTCGATGTCACTGAAGCCGTCGGGCCCCAACAGAGTGTAGCGTTCTCGCGGTTGCATGAGGCTGTGGCATGCAACTTCCGTGCCAGATGTACAGGACGGAGAAAAGTACACTCTTCGCCGGCGAACTGACGAAGGGCCGTCACTGCTGTCGGACTTTCGTCAGCCGCCGACCATCAAGGGCCCCGGAAAAATATTTTCAGGCGCGGAGAATCTCGCGCAGGACCTCGGCCAGCTCGTCCAGCACTGAGAGCGGCGTACACAGCGGCGGCATCAGACGCATCACGTTGGGATCGTCGCTTCCACCTGCCACAAAGCCGCGCTCCCGCAGCGTGGCGAGCACCGGCTTGACCGGCCGATCCAAACAAAGGCCCAGAAGTGCCCCCTCCCCCCGCACCTTCACCGGCAGCACCTTCCGGGCATGCTGGCCGAAGGCCGCGGCGTGCGCCACCAGCCCCTCCTCGCGGAGTACATGATGGGTCGCAAGAATGGCCGCACAGGCCATGGGCCCGGCACCAAAAGTAGAGCCCTGATCGCCAGACTTTGCCCGACGAGCGATGGTATCGTCCACGAGCGTCGCTCCGACCGGAAAGCCCCCCGCGGTGCCCTTGGCGGAGGTCAGGAGATCCACCCGCACCCCGTAAAAATCGGCTGCAAAGTTGGCTCCCATCCGACCCCAAGCCGTCTGCACCTCGTCGAAGATGAGCAGGGCCCCCACCCGGTCACACTCCGCGCGCAGGCCGTGGAGCCAGCCGCGCTCAGCGGTGGCCACCCCCGCCAGGGACTGAATGGGCTCCAGGATCACCGCCGCCACCGAATCATCCAGCTTGACCGGCTCTCCAAAGGGGACAAAGCGGGTATTTCCGTATTCCGGCAGCGCGTACTTACGATACTTCTCCGATGCGGTCACCGCAAGCGCGCCGAGCGTCCGACCATGAAAGCCCCCCTGCATCGCCACGATGTTCGGACGACCCGTGTGGTGGCGGGCCAGCTTCAGAGCCACCTCGTTGGCCTCCGCGCCGGAGTTGGAGAGAAACACCCGGCTCAGGTTCTTGGGAGCAAAGTCCACAATTGCCTTACATGCGGCGGCACGCAGCGACGAGTTCACCACGTTGGAGTAAAATCCCAGACGCTGGGCCTGCGCGTGGAGCATGGCCACCCAGGTGGGGTGAGAGTGCCCGATCAAGGCTACACAATGCCCCCCGTACAGATCCCAGTACCAGCGCCCATCGGCGTCCTGGACACGGGCTCCCTGGCCACGAACCAGGTTCAACGGTAGCTTGTCGTAGGTGGCAAGCTGCCAGTCGGCTTCGGGGCCCGCTGCCTGGGCAAGTTGGTCGAGGAGGGCTTCAGCAGTCACGGCGTCCATGGCGTTCCCGGAAAGGGACGCCCCCTAATTCGCCGCGCCCGGCTCCGCCCGACGGAAGCCGCTCAGATCCTCTTCCAGCGCCTGGGCGACCTTCAGCGTCAGCGCGTCGTTCTGCCGTTGCGCGATGATCTGTACCGACAGCGGCAGACCCTGGCGACAAAGCCCCATGGGCACCACCGTCACCGGTAGCTGGAGGATGTTGAAAATGGAGGTACATTCTGCATCAAAGGGCTTCAACCACGCGGCCCGATGGCGCGGCGCCACACTGGAATAGGGCGGATAGAGCAGCACTCCATCGGGACCCAGGGCCTCTTCCAGCTCGGCTTGTAGTGCCTCCCCTTCCGCGATCAACGCCGGAATATCGAAGATGGGCACGATCTTCAGCAGACGCTCCAGACCCACCAGCACCAGTGCCGCAAAACTGTGGTCGGAAGTCCCCCGCGGAAGTCGCGCAAAATTGCGGAGGATCTTGATCTTCTCCCCGTCGGTCAGGTGGTGCTCATAGGGCTCCCCGCTCGCCCCGGCCAGCGCCGCACTCCAGATGTCCCCACCCTTTTTCAAACGAGGAAACTCCTTTTCTACGATAGTTACCCCCCGATTGCGAAGCGCCAGCTCAGCCCGGCGCACCGCCTGTCGCACCTCGGGATCCACCCGCATCCGTCCGTTACTCTCCAGGGCGATCACCCGCAGGCCCTTCAAATCCTTGCGTCCTTCCCCTATTTTCTCCATCTCCTTGCTGAAGGGATCCTGCCCATCCGGTCCTGAGATGACGTCCAGAATCAGCGCCAGATCCCGCGCGCTACGTCCAATGGGACCAAAACCCAGGTACTTCCCCACTTCCCCCGGATTGTCCGGGAAGTGCCCGGTGCCCGGCACCCGTCCCGGCGTGGGCTTGTGTCCAAAAGCCCCGCAGAAAGCGGCAGGAATACGGATCGAGCCACCGATATCCGAGCCCAAACCGATAGGTGAGGCCCCCGATCCCACCAGCGCGCCCTCTCCACCCGAAGATCCCCCGCAGGTACGCCGAGAATCCCATGGGTTGGAGGTGCGACCGTAGACATCGTTGTAGGTCTCCATCCATAGCCCCCCCTCCGGAGCATTGCTGCTTCCCAGTAGGATTCCGCCCGCCTTGCGCATCCGGGACACGACGGTACTGTCTCGGGTAGCGAGACGGTCTTTGAAGCGCCGCACCCCGCCCGACCACGGCATACCCTCCACGCTGTAGAATTCCTTTACGGTAAAGGGAATCCCATGAAGAGGAGGCAGCGTCGAAGGCGGATTTTCGGTGGCCTCCTTGGCTTCCACGCGCGCTTTTTCAAAGCGGCGTACCGCCAATGCGTTGATATGCGGGTTCACCTGCTCCATACGCGTGATGTGGGCCTCGGTGAGTTCCAGAGGAGAGATCTGGCGAAGACGGATGGCTTCAACCAACTGCGTGACGGGAGCGGAGAGCAGGTCCATTTTCGGAGCGTAGCCGGGCTGCGGCCCCCTGGCCCGTGTCTATCGCCCGGCTCTTTCTTTCAGAATTTCCGGGCGCGATCAACGGGACCTGTTAGATGCCGAACGTCGCCCCTTGGCGGCACCTTCCCACTGTGCTTCGGTTCGCGAGAGCCCGGTATGGCAAAGGGCTCCCCCCGGACTTCCCGGTGTGTTGCTCTACTGGAAAGGCGGATGTCGTACCTTCGACATTCCTGGAACATGTGATGCCTAAGAAATTGTTTGTCGGTTCTCTGTCCTTCAATACTGGCGATGCGGGCCTCCGCGCTGCCTTCGAACGCTACGGCGCCGTCTCCGAAGCCAAGGTTGTCCTTGAGCGCGAGACCGGTCGCAGCCGCGGCTTCGGCTTTGTGTCCTTCAACGACGGCGCCCAGGCCGATGCGGCCATCAAGGGCCTCGATGGCTCCACCCTCGATGGTCGTACCATCCGGGTGAACGAAGCCGAAGCCAAGCCCCGCGATGATCGCGGCGGTGGCGGCCGTGGCGGCGGCGGCGGCGGTGGTGGCTACGGTGGTGGCGGCGGTCGTGACGACCGTAGCTCCCGCTGGTAGTACGATAGAGGTCGGTGAAGACCGACTTCGCCGAAATACCCCTGGTCTTTGACCGGGGGTGTTTTGTTTTTGGGGGCTCCCCTCTGCTGCTGGCCTACTCTACATAGCCCAGGGCCCGCAGCGCTTCGATATGCTCGGCATCGTCACTGGTTGGATGTACGGACACCCGATCTCCGCGTGGACCGAAGCTGCTGATCTCCTTCGTCAACTTCTGATAGTCCGCCTTGAAGGCATCTTTGATCACTTTGCCCGGAAGGGGTTTGGCAATGGGCATGCCCAGGGTATGCAGCAGGGTGGGCAGCAGATCCAGGATGGAGGCGGTCTTGATCTCCCCAGTGGCGAAGGGGGGGCCCCAGGCAAAAAAGACGCCATCGGGCTTGGTATTGTGCATGGTACCGTCGTAGCGCCAACCGTGATCAGAGACCAGCAGGATGCAGTCCCCCTCGGCCATCGCCTCCCCAAGACGTTGATCCATGGCGCGATAGGCGGAGTGTACGAGGCGTTCAAAGAGCACTTTCGCCTCCTCCTCCCCCACCTGCCTTTCCTGTTTGTCGGGGTGTTCCTTCCCAAAAACGGTGAAGGTCCAGGCATGAGAAGCCGTGTCTGCTCCCTGCACATAGACGGCAAGAAGATCCGGGTTTTTCTCACGCCACAGGCGCCGGCCGGTGGCCCAGGAGATCTGATCGCGGACCAGAAAATAGCGGGAACCCTCCTCGGTCTGGACGTCGCGACGTAGTTTTCCGGCGCCCAGCTCGGCCACCACCTGATCGGCCACTGCCCGCACAGACGTGGCCTCGGCGGCGGGCCAGGTGGCCATGGGCTCGGCATGGTCCAGCAGCTCGGGGGTGAAGCCGTACCAGGGAATGGCATGGTTGCTGATGATGATGCCCGCCACGGGCTCGGCCGGGTAGCTGGCCCACCAGTTTACAAAAATAGAGCTGCGGTCATAGTCGCCCGCCAGCTCCCAAAGCGCACGTACCCGCCTTGCGTTGGAGCCCACGGCTCCGCGTGTGCGAAATTTGGTATTGGCATATACAAACTGCCCCAGCCAGTCACGGGAGTCGTCGGGCAGCTCCAAAGCGGTGCCGGTCAGCCAACTCGTGGTGTAGCCTGAGACCCCGTGATCCTTCGGCTTCATCCCCGTCACCACAGAGGTCCAGATCTCTGGGGAGTGGCGGGACACGGTCTTCAATGATCCCCATGCCGCCTCAGCATAGAGCCGCTGGAAGTTGGGGAGTTCGCTGCCCATGGCCTGGAGCTGGGCATGGTCCAGCCCGTCCATGCCCAGGAATTGCAGCCTGCACAGAGCGGGGGTCGTTTTCCCATGAGAAGCTGCTTTTTGGGGGAGCCGGTCCTTTCCGAAGGTGTAGCCCGCGAAGCCGAAGGCGGGCAGCGCCAGCAGCCAGAGCCACCTTCCGCGCCCCTTCAGCAGCCGGGCGGCCACTGCCAACACCGGCGTGGCCAGCAGGGTGTAGGCCGCACACCAGCCCACCGGCAACAACAAATCCATGGGCATGGGGTTCTGTGGAAAAATCGGCGCGAGCCAGTAAAGCACGGCCGAGAAACAGAGGAGGAGCATCGGAAGCAGGGCGGACCACATCGCCGGAGGGCTAACCCAGAAATTCCATGCGGCCGCATGACCGCGGAAATTCCGTCCCGGTCGAGCCGTCGCGCCGGTTACAGGGCGCCGATGTCTCGGCGGCTCTCCATTTTTCTCCGCGTGGCTGGCCTGTTCCTGCTCCTGGGAATCCTGGTTCAACGCATCGATCTGGCCACCGTTCGCCAAAGTTGGGAGGGGATGAGCCCCGCTCGGGTGCTCCTCTGCCTCGGCTGCTTCGGCGCCGCCATGGCCGTTCGCGCCGGAAAGTGGAACCTGCAGATGCGGGCGCTGGGCTTCACCTGGAACCCACTCCAGCAGAGCCAGAATTTTTTGTTGGGCGTCCTGATCGGTGCGGTGACCCCCATGCGGGTGGGGGAGCTGTACCGGCTCTCGGCACTGCACATCCGGCCTGAGCTGCGTACGGAGCGTCTGACCGTTGCCACAGCATCCCTCCTCTTAGAAAAAGGCTATGAAGTTCTTGTATTGGGGAGTCTGGTGGCCATCGGTGCCGTTGTTCTGGGCTTCCCCTGGCTGGGGCTCCTGGCGCTGGTGCCGCTGGTCTTCGGAGCCTGGGTGGGGCTGGGGAGCTGGCGTCCCCCCGAAGCCTGGATACCCCGTGCCCTTCGTGCTGTGGCGGAGCGGGGCTTGAAAGCCCGCGATGGTCTTCTCTTTTCGCAAAGGCTCTCAGTGCTGCTTCTGACCATGGGAGCGCAATGCCTGAACATGGTTGCAGGCCACCAGATCTACCAGTCATTCGGAAATGTACCCTTTGCACGTTTCTTCTTTGGGATGCCTCTGCTCACCTTTTCCAGCGCGGTGCCGGTGACCATCGGGGGCATCGGCCTGCGGGAGCTGGCGGCCATGGAGGTATTCCGGGATGCGGGGATTGCACCGGCGGCGGCGGCAGCGGCGGCATCGCTTGTTTTTGTGGGAGCGAACCTCCTGCCCGGTCTGGCGATCCTGCCCATCGCCCTGCTACGGTTTTTCCGTGATCGTCACAGGCGCACACGGTAATTCCGGGAAAAGTGCTCCCCTATCGGTTAGACCCGCAGCCCATGAGCATCCTTGTCCTGGGCGGCGACGGCTACGTCGGCTGGCCTCTTTCCGTAAAGCTGGCCCTGTGCCACCCCAATACCCCCGTCCACATCGTGGACAACCTGGGGCGTCGCGCCTGGGTTTCTCGCTGCGGTGGCAATTCGGTCACCCCGATCGAGGAGCCCACCCTTCGGGTGGATGCCTTCAAAAAGGTCTTCAGGCAGAACAACCTGCACTTTATGGAGATGGATGTCTGCTCGCCAGAGCTGGAAGCCCTGGTACGCCAGCTGAAGCCCACCGTCGTCTACCACCTGGCCCAGCAGTGCTCGGCCCCCTACTCCATGATGGGGGTGGAGGAGGCGGTGTTTACGGTGCAGAACAATGAAGTGGGAAATATGCGGGTGCTCTGGGCCGTGCGCCAGGCCGCTCCCGACGCACACCTGATCAAGCTGGGCACCTTCGGAGAGTACGCCAAGGGCGGCATCGATGTGGCAGAAGGCTACTTTCTACCTGAATATCGTGGAAAAACTGCCACCCGCCCCATGCCCTACCCGCGCGCCGCGGACGACATCTACCATGCCTCCAAAATCAACGATACCAACTATATCGCTATCGCCTGCCGGAAGTGGAACCTGAGGGTGACCGACGTTATGCAGTCTACGATTTTTGGTGTTTCTACACCAGAAATTGAGCGCCATCCCTCGCTCTACACCCGCTTCGACTACGACGGGGTCTGGGGCACCGTCGTGAACCGCTTTATGGCCCAGACCATCCTTGGGCTACCCATGAGTGTCTACGGCACCGGCCTGCAGCGCACCGGCCTGATGGCCCTGTCGGATGCGGTGGGCTCCCTGGCCGAGCTGGCCGAGCGCCCCGCCGACCGCGGCGAGCACCGGGTGATCAACCATGTCACCGAAAGAGACCCCTGCATCAATGATATTGCCGAGCGGGTGGCCGAAGTGGGGCGCAGCAACGGCTATCACCCGGAGATCCGCCGGGGAGACTACAACCCGCGTGGCGAAAATGACGTGGAGAAAGAGGTCTATACGGTGGAGAACCACTACGTCTCCAGCCATGTCTCCCACACCCCCTTTGAGTCCGTACTTACGACGATGTTCCCGCAGGTAGCTCGGTTCTCCCATCGGATCCGGCCAGAGGTATTCCCGCCTTTGGTCAGCTGGGGACCGGCCTGATGGATCTGGCGGAAGAATTTCCGCTCCGGCGGTACAATTTCAACCCGGGTACGCTGGGAACTCCCGCTCGGCGCACCCGCAGCGCCATGGCGATTTTTGAGGAAGAAACCGAAGGTTGGCCCATCGAAGCCTACCGGCGCGGCCGTGTCGCACTTGCGGCGGCACGTCGGGAGGCGATCTCGCTCTGGGGCGACGATCAGCTGGCGATCGGGCCGGGAACCACCCTGTGGTGTAACCTGCTGCTGGATGCCCTGGCCGGGCATCGCCGTCGGGAGCGGGTGGGTACGCTGAAGGTACTGACCACGGGGCACGAGCACGACGGGGGTGCGGGAGCGTTGGAGCACCACCCTGATCTTTCTGTCTCCTATGTGGGCGACGAATATTTGCTGGATCCGGACGATTTTGGGCAGCAGGTGGCTGCTCGGAACCCGGAGGTGGTATTTCTGTCGCAGGTCACCTGGACCGAGGGGCGGCACCTGCCGGTGCGGGAGCTGATCGGGGAGGTACGTCGCCGAGCGCCGGATGCCTGGGTGATCCTGGATGCAGCGCAGGCCGTGGGTCTCTGCCAGCCGACGTTAGGCATCGCCGACTTCACCGTCGGCAGCGGCCACAAGTGGCTGAACGGCCCCCCGGGCACCGGCTTCTGCTGGCTGGGGCCGCGGCCGATCCAGGAGATAGGCGGCCTTTTTTTTGTGGGCCACTCCCTGGACGAAAGCTGGCCCCTCCGCCGTTTTGAGCCCGGTGGTGGTCAGGATTTTGCACGTTTTGCAGGCCTGGAAGCTTCACTTTCTCTCTACGCACAGGTGGGTGTCGAAGGGGCGGCCGCACGTAGCCGTCGGCTTGCAAATCACCTTGCCACCGGACTGCATCGCATTTTTGCCCAGCATAAGATTTCCCATGCCTTCTTCGATGGCGGCGAATGGGTGCAGGATGTTCCTGATCTTCCTTCGGGCACCTGCGTGGTACGTTTTCCCACGGACTTTGATCCCTACCCGCTCTACAGCCGCCTGGACGGTCGGGCAGTTCACATGAAGTGCATCAAGGGACAGACCGGCACCGGCCAGCCACTGAACCAACTGCGCTTTGGTCTTCCCTGGTTTGAGCAGGAAGAACGCCTGGATTCCGCACTTAGTATTATAGACTACACTTTGCGGGAGGGGGCAGGGTGATGTCCAGGGAGCGCCAGGGCTGGCTGTTGGTGGCGGCATTGCTGCTCCCTTTGCTTTGGGTAAAATGGACGACCAATGCCCAGATGGTGGACTTGGGCGTCGATGGTAGCTACTACATGGACGTGGCCGACCATGTGCGGCAGGGCTTGGGACTCTCCACCGAGGTCTCCCTCTATCACCAGGGAATGATCGGTTTTCCACATCCAACGCCGGTCTATCCATTGTGGCCCCTTCTTCTGGGCTGGGTGGCCCGCTTCAGCAGCCTGGACAGCGCCGCAGTGTGGCTGCCGACTTTTCTCTATTTTGTGTCACTGCTGATAGGCTATCACTGGGCAAAAAGTCTCTCTGATCGTCCTATTTTTCCCGGCATCTGGGATCTGCCGCACGCCGGCCACCTGGTGGTGATCGCACTCGGGCTCAACGATCTGTACTTCGAGCACAGCTCCAAGCCCTACACCGAGCCAATGGCTTTTGTTTTTCTTTTTGTCGCACTGATTCGCTTCCGCGGATTTTTTGGAGGCCCCACCCTGCTGCGGGGACTCGAGGCCGGCTTCTGGCTGGCCCTCCTCCTCCTGATCCGCTCGCAGATGATTGTGACAGCCGCTGGCTTTTTCGGCGCAGCCGGTCTGCGTCTTCTTTTTCCCCCAACGGGCGAGCCCCGGAGGCGGGCGCTGCTGGGTCTGAGCGGAGCGGTGGCGGGTTTTGGCATCTCCCTCCTCCCCCAGATCCTCTTTCTCCGCAGCTTTATCCCCAACGCCGGCTTCCGGGACCTGCTCCGCTTTGACGCCTGGCAGGCCAACCCGCGCCTGCCGGTGTTGGACCTGCTGGTGCAGACCGACGGGCCGTGGGGCTGGGTGGTGGATCGCTCCCAGGGGTTTGTGCTGGCATTCGGAGAAAATACAACATACAGCTACCAAATAAGTTGTTCCTACTACTATCTGGCCCTCCCTTTTCTGGCGGCGCTGCTGCTGGTGGATAGCTTGCGGGCGGGTCTGGTCACCACGCTGACCTCCTTGTGGACCGGCCTGCGCCGGGAGGGCTTCCACTACGGCTGGTTTTTGGTTTTGTTTTCTGTTGGTTGGTGGCTGTCGCTGCACATCCTCCACAAGGCCTACTTTACTGAGTGGAACTTCGGGATGCGGCACGCCTTGCCCTGCCTCTTTCTTTTTGTTGGTTGTACCTGGAAACTATTGACCCGCAGCGATGGCTGGCGATTGATCGGGCTCTTTCTTCTGATGACCTCGATCCGACAGGGTCTGAACGAGCTCCCCGATACCAAAGAGGAGCAGGCCCGTGATGATCGGCTTTGGGCCAGGGCAAAGCGACTGGCAAAGTCCCTGCCGCCTGAGGAAATCATCTGTACCAGCATGCCCACACGGATGGGACGGGCGCGGGCGGATGGCGGCGTACACGGGATCTACCCAGATGCCACCACCGTGGAGGACCTGAAAGTGCTCTTTGCTGCGCCTGATCAGGGAGGCTTGGGCTGCACACTGCTGGCCCTCACCGGTGCGGATACCCTCCCCTTCCAGAAGGAGGCCGACTTCCTGGCCACCTTTGCGCCCACCACCGAGCTGGTGGAGGGCTGGAAGCTCTACCGCCGCCTGGAGGAGACCCCATGATTCCCACCCTGATTGACCCGGTCGCCCAGACCGTTGCCGCCGGCCCCGTGACCATAGATCGCGGGATTCCCATGCTTCATCGCCTGTTACAGGCCGCTGCCCAGATCCAACTGGCTGACCGTGAGCTGCCCTACGGGCGCTACCTGCTCCACGCAGACCCGGAAGGCCGCTTCAACCTGCAATTGGACGTCTTTTCGCGCGGCTACGTGGGGGGTATCCACGCACACCGTACCTGGGGCCTCTTTTTCATTTTTCGAGGTGCTCTTTATGTGGATGACTACAACGAGGTGGATGGGAAGGTGATCCACGCACGCTCCTCCTTCATGGGTGCGGGCGGCGGACAGTTCTTCTGCCCCCCCCAGGCCGACTGGCACCGGGTCGCCACCCGTCCCGACGGACCCCAGGTGGTAAGCGTCCATATCTATGGGCAGGGTTTTGATATGGACGTGGGCGAGGCGCTCAACGGCGAAGGCCAGGTACGCAGCTACCGGCGCGGGGCCTTCGGCGACCCCAAACATCTTGAGAATTTCTGGAGCTACCGGTGATCTTTGGCCTCTCCACCCTCCGGCTCCTGGGCATCCTGCTGGGCGGGCTGGGCCTGCTGCTCCTCCTCTGGCGTCGTCGGCAAGCGGAATTACTGGGGAGGCTGGAGGTCGCGGGTTGGATCGCCTCGATCCTGGTGCTGGCAGTAGGCATTGTACCGGGCCTCGCCGACGCGCTGCCGGGGCTGACGGGCTTCACCGGACCCCTGGCGCGTATCACCTCGGTGCTGGCTTTTGCGGTGCTGGGAATGGGGGCATGGATACTTTTTTTGCAGCTTCAACTTGGAGAAACACGACTTCGCTTCCTCACACTCCTGAAAAGAATGGCGGTGGATAGCGGGGTGGAGGCCTGGCAGGGCCCACGTCCAGGGATCGTGCTGATCATGCCCGCGCTGAACGAGGCGGAGAACCTCGCAGAAGTACTGCCTGGTGCACCCAAAGACTACGAGGGACAATCGATACTTGTGGTGCTGGTAGACGACGGCAGCGAGGATGAGACGGCGGCCGTCGCTCGTCGTCATGGCGCTCTGGTGCTGAAGACCCCGATCAATGTGGGAGGTGGCCATGCCCTCCAGGTAGGTTTCCTGGCGGCAAAGCGCCTGGGAGCCAGCATCGTGGTGACCATGGATGCCGACGGCCAGCACCGTTTTGCCGACCTTCCCCAGCTCTTGGACCCGATCCTCCGGGATAAGGCGGACATGGTGATCGGCAGCCGCCACCTGGGGGTCAGTGTAGGCCACGAGGCTGTACGTGCCCTGGGTTTGCGCCTTTTCAACCTCCTGATCTCCTTCCTCACCGGCCGGACGATCACCGACTGCTCCTCGGGCTATCGGGCCTTCCGCCTCGCCCCCCTCCTGAAGCTGCCCCTGGTCCAGGATCGGCACCACACCGCCGAGACCATTCTGTTGGCCGCGCGTGCGGGCCTGCGCCTGATCGAAGCGCCGATCACCATCCTCCCCCGGTACTCCGGAGAGTCGAAAAAGGGCACAAATTGGCGCTATGGTCTACGTTTTGCGCGGACGGTGCTGGTGAGCTGGTGGCGGGGTACAGGGATGTGATTCGACCGCCGGTCGAAAATTCGACCATCGGTCAAATTTACTATCCCAACACTTTTAACCGCGTCCCGATCCCCAGGAGCAGCCGGTCCCCTACGCGCAACTCCACCACGCCGTTGAGCACCTCGGAGCCCTGATCGTGCAGCCGCTGGGTGGGAGCGGTGACGCGCACCGAACGAGGCGGCACAAAGGCGAGGTGGCGTCGGGACACCGTCCTCTCCACCACCCGTCCTCCCACAAACAGCCGCGACCGGTCGTCCGGAGGTGTAAGCGGCGGCAGCAGCTGACCGATGTTCACCCCGGGGTAGAGCGTGGCGCCGACGGGTACCGGCCGACCCGCCACGGGCTCCGGCACGGTGTCCGGCGGGGGGCCCGGCTTCAGCGTGCTCGGCGAGCTCACGCTGGGATCCCACCGTCCCAGGATTTGATCAGGCTCGGTCATCAGCAGGACACGCCCGTCGTCTGGTCCCCCCATCACCTCCAAGGCCAGCCCTCCTCCCCGTATCGGTGCGGACTCGGTCGGATCGTCGACACCCGGTGTAACGGGAGGGACAAGCTCTCGGATCCGCCGAACGGTAGGCTCACCCAGCAGAGCCGCCACCCAGGGCACCAGCAGGAGCTGGCCGACCAGATCATCCAGCAGAAAGCCATCCCGTAGCCGCCGTACCAGTAGGTCCATACGTGGACTCATCCGCAGCCGACCATCACTTTCTGTGGGGACCAACATGGCCGCAACCAGTTGTAGGCAGGGCAGCGACATGGCAATCAGCGGGCTGGGCCGCCCGTGGCGCACGATCGCAGCGGCGAGATGTTCGACACCCAGAAAACCAGAGCCATTCGCCAGCTCTACCGCCTGGTCGAGCACGTCGTCGGCCTCGGCAGAGGCAGTGGGCCACAGGCCGGGGAGCGGATGCCGCCGGAGTGGCGCGGGCTGCGTCACCGCCGCTGGCGTCGTCACCATCATCCGCACCGACCAGGACCGCAGCCGGGGATGCCCACGCAGGCTCTTCCGCCCCTCCCCCACGGCATCCACAAGATCCTGACCTTGCACCATGGCTTGATAGAGAGCGCGCGCAAAACCGATGCTGACATCCGGCTCCGAGGCCATCCCCACCACCGCCGGCGCCCCCTGCCGCAAGACCGTCGCAAAAACCTCGGTGGGGTCCACACCCAGCTGATCCAGAAAAACCAGCCCGGCTCCCTGAAGGCTGCTACGGCTCAGGTCGGGCAAAGACCGGTTCACCATGTGCAGCACCCGGAAAGTGGAGGAGGGAGGAACCGCCGATAGCTGCTGTACATCCCGTGGCAGACTGATCAGGCTCACCCCCGGGATCCCCCGCAGCAGCGCCTCCAGCCGCACCAACTGCGACCGCACCACCATGTCCTCCGCCTCTGAACTGCTCAACACCACTTCCAGGCTGGCGTAGCGCCGCCCCGCCCCGGAGTGGGCAAAGGGGGCCGTGCTGTCCACCGGCAACACCCGCAGCCATTGCGCGGGCGGAAGTCCGCGTGCATCCTCCAGCAATTCCCAGGGCAGTGCGCGAAACAGCTCGCTTCGGGCATCCACCAGCACCCGGAAGGGTACCCGGGCGGCATCGGCCTGGTTCCGCAGCGCCACCAGCCGCCCCCGCAGCTCGCTCAAGGCCGGCTCGTCAAAGAGCATCCCAAAACGCCACGCTGCCTCCCGATCGGCGCCCGCCAGGATCATCGGGCGCAGCTCGGCGGCAACCCGCTCCAGACCTTGAGGATCCATCGATCCTTCCACGGAAGAACGCCCGTCAATCAGGCGTACCCGCTGGCCACCTCCTGCCCCCAGCTCCAACACTGCCGGAATCGAACCACGCATTGCCGCTCTTTAACCCATTCGGCCGGAACAGCCCCCACACCTTCCGAAATCCGACATTTACTCACCATCCGCCGCTGGGACAGGGACAGCCATCAGGGTGGCCAACGCCTCTTCCTGCCGACGGGCATCGGCATAGCCCAGCTCCTCCAACGGCGCAGTATAGGCACGATGAAACAGCAATGTGCTCATCAGATCGGCCTCCTGATCCCCCTCCTGCGAGTGCACGGCCGACAGCAAGGTCCGTGTGGGCCAGGGAAGCGAATCCACGCAGCGCAAGAAGGCTTCCCCGGCCATGGTGGCTACATTTTCCGAGGGACGTACATACACCGTGCGGACCTGCCGGTACGGACGCAGCTCTGCCGCAAGCCGCTGGTTGAAGTCGGGGTAGGCGCGCTCTCCCCAGGCCAGGATCCGGTTGAAGGCCTCCAGCCGCCGGATGTCTTCCTCTACCGGGTCCAGAAGCATGGCAGAAAGGGCTTTTCCCGCCAGGAATGCCGGAGTGGGCTCCACCTGGACCGGGGGCTGCTGATCGCTCAGGTCGGCTGGCTTGCAGCCCACCACCAATGCCCGGGTCACCCCCAACTCTATGGCGGGAGAAAGCGGTGTATTCTGCCTCAGGGCCCCGTCCACATACCAGCGCCCCTCCGCCTCCACCACCGGAAAAACAAAGGGGATGGCGGCGCTGGCCAGCACATGCTCGGCGCGCACCCGCGTCGGGTGAAAACGGCTGGTAGCCGTCTTTTTGGGACGGGGAACCATCCCATCTGCAAAAAGTGTACAGCGCCCATTGGCCACTTCGGTAGCAGCCACTACCAAAGAGTGCAGATCCCGGCGGGCGAGACGGTTGTAGAGCTGGTCCCAGGGCAGGGTATTTTTGACCAGTTCGTACACCGGTGTCGGGTCCAGAAGCGAAAGCTTTTCCCCAAGAGGAACCTGGTTCCGTAGCAGTTTCAGCGGGGCTCTTGCCAGGTCAAGAGTATTCAGTCGAAATACATGGCTTGGTTCCATCTGCTGCCAGATGTCGGAGAGTAAGGCAGCGCCCGGCTCTCCCCACGCCCCCAGCCATGCACCGGTCAGCGCCCCGATAGAAGTGCCGCAGATCACCTTGGGAAAAACCGAATGCCCCAGCCGTGGCCCGAGAACATCGCAAATGTACCGCAGCACCCCGGCCTCGTAGGCTCCCCGCGCGCCACCTCCCGACAAGACCCATCCCAGCATCGGCACTCCCAAGACGTTGCCAGTGTAGCCGCAGCCGCCCCCTCGGCGATAGCCCCGCCGCAGTTTTCGGCAGCAGGTTAGCCCGAGGGCATGGATCTGCAGGAACAGGTCGAGGCTCTTCCGCTGGTGCCGGGGGTGTACCTCTTCAAGGATAGCCGCGGGCAGGTGATCTACGTTGGTAAGGCGAACAACCTTCGGGTTCGGGTTCGTCAATACCTTGGAGGTCACGACGAACGCTATATGGTGCGCTACCTCGTGGCGGCGGCGGCGTCGGTGGATGTGGTGCCGGTCAGCTCCGAGCGGGAGGCGCTGCTGATGGAGAGCACCCTGATCAAGCAGCACCACCCCCGCTACAATACTAAGTGGCGCGATGACAAAAACTTCCTCCATCTCCGCCTGGATCCGACGAGCGAATGGCCACGCTTTACGCTGGTGCGTCGGGTGCGTGACGACGGGGCACGCTATTTTGGCCCCTACCACTCTGCCACCACGGCCCGCCGCACCTTGAGCTTCCTTTCGCGGAATTTTGCACTCCGCACCTGTACCGACAAGGCACTCGCGGCGCGCCGTCGTCCCTGCGTCCTTTTTCAGCTCCACCGCTGCTCCGCCCCCTGTGTGGGCAAAGTCAGTAAGGAAGACTACAGCACCATCGCCTCGGACGCCCTGCTCTTCCTCTCGGGAAAGAACAAGGAACTCTTACGACGCACCTCCGAGCGGATGACCAGCTTTGCGGAGGAAGAACGTTTTGAGGAGGCCGCACGACTGCGCGATCTGTTGCGGATGCTGGAGGGGGCGCTGGATCGGCAGTCGGTGGTGGACACCCGCCTGGGCGATCGGGATGTGTGGGGGCTCTACCGCGAAGGGGACCGGGGGGTGGTGGTCTGCTTGCCGGTGCGCGAGGGTCTGGCGCGTGATCCCCAGCTTTTTCCCTTCGATGGTGAGATCGGCGAGGCGGGGGAGATCCTGTCGTCCCTTCTGAATGCGGTCTACGATCAGGTGCCGGTGCCGCCGGAGATCCTGGCCTCCTCCCTACCGGATGCCGCAGAAGCCCTGGCCGAGCTGTTGAGTGAACGGCGCGGCAGCAAGGTGGAGCTGAGGATTCCGCAGCGCGGCGAAAAAGTCCGGGTGCTGCAGATCGCCGAGGAGAGCGCCAAAGCCCACTTTCTCCTCAATAATTCGGAGGAGGAGCGGGTCACCCGGGCCCTGGAGGGTATCGCCGAGATCGTGGGACTCCCGGCGCCACCCACGCGAATTGAATGTTATGACAACTCCAATCTTTTGGGCGAAGATCCTGTTGCTTCCCAGGTGGTTTTTATCGACGGCCGCCCGGATCGCAGCGAATATCGCCGCTACAAGGTGAAGACGGTGGTCGGTGCGGACGACTATGCCACCATGCGGGAGATCCTCGGCCGTCGTATGAAACGTGCGTTGGCTGAGGGAGATTTTCCCGATCTTCTGGTGGTCGATGGTGGACGAGGTCAGCTCTCCGCCGCCGAAGATGTGCTCGCCGAGCTGGGCCTGGGCGATCAGCCGGTGATCGGCATCTCCAAGCCGCGCACCGAACGTCGCCGGGGCGAGTGGGATGCCGTGGACAAGCTGATCCTTCGCGGCCAGCCGGAGCCAGTGGTCCTGCGCCACGATCATCCCTCCCTGCGGCTCTTGCAGCACATCCGCGACGAAGCACACCGCGAGGCGGTGGGTTTTCACCGCAAACAACGCTCCAAATCCAAGCTGCACTCGGCGCTGGACGACGTACCGGGCATCGGTCCCACCCGTCGTAAGGCGCTGCTCACGCACTTCGGCTCCATGACTGGTCTGAAGAAGGCCACCACCGCCCAGATCGCGGAGGTGCCCGGCATCGGTGCGGCGCTTGCAGAGATCATCGCTGAGAAATTGGCGGCGAGCTGAGCCGCTTGCAGCGGAGTGCCCCTTCTGCTATCGTTCCCAGCGGAGGGATCGATGTTCTGGTTGTTGGTAGGTTGTCAGGCAGCCAAGGGAGATCCGGCGGTGGGCGCCGATCTCTATGTGCAGCACTGCGCCTCCTGCCACGGCGAGGATGGTACCCTCGGCAAGCCGGTGTTCGAAGTAGAGTCGGCCAACCTGAACTTTCGGGTGCCGGAGCTACGCGACGACGAGCTGGTCGGGGCGATCCAAAAGGGCTTTCAGGCCATGCCCCCGCTTGGCCTGGAGGAAGAGGAAGCCCTGGACATTGTGGCCTGGCTTCGCACAAAATTCGGTTGGTATCAAGGAGGAGAAGCATATGTTGACGTTGCTGTTTATGGTGGCATGTACCGGTACGGCGGACTCGGGAAAGACGGATGACTCCAGCACCGGTGGTGGCGGCGACGCCACCAATGGCGAAGCCCTCTTCGGTAGCTGCGCGGGCTGCCACGGGGCCGATGGCACCGGCGGCATCGACATCGGCGGCACCCCTTCCACCGATCTCACGGTGAGTGTGCCCGCCAAGACCGACGCCGAACTCGAAGACATTATCAAAAATGGATATGGTTATGCTATGCCCGGCCAGTACAGTGATGCCCAAGAGATCGCGGATGTGATCGCCTACCTGCGCCTTACCTTCCCGTAATGTTCAAACGCTATGGCCCGCGTGTCCTGATTGGGTTGCTGCTTTTCAGCCTGATCGCGCTTGGCCTGCGTATCTATACGATGCAGATTGCCAAGGACCTCCTTGGCATTCTTGCCTACACGGAGCCCGTCGCCGAGGGGGGGATGGGCAGCCGCACGCCGCCGGATGGCCAGAATGACCGGGGCCAGCTGTCCGGCGACGGGTTGGGAGAGGGAGGAAGCACCGAGGGACTTGGCCTTTCCGGAACCGGCATGGGCGACGGAGGAAGTGGCGAAGGGACCATCGGGATCGGCAGCATCGGCACGCTGGGGCGCGGCAGTGGCAGCGGCTATGGCAGCGGCGGGGGCGGCGGGGGCGGTGTAGTGACCCCACCGGAGCCCGTTCCCGAAAGAGTAGAGATAGGAGAGGGGAAAATCTGGGCGAAAGCCGGGAAAACTCTGGGCGTCAGCTACAACCTGACCATGATCGAAGATGAACCTCTCTTGAAGGAGGGGAAGCAGGGCGTGATCCTGCCCTTGGGAGGCGAGGAAGAGGAACCTTCTACCCAGGCAATTCCCCTGGTCCTGGTGCACGGGATCAACGGGCGCCCGCAGGACATGCAGGCCCTGGTACAGCGCTTCCGTACCGACAAACGCTATCAGCTCTACATTTTTGCTTACGACGATATGGGTCGGCGAACCTCCGAAAATGGCCTTGACCTGTCAAGAGAATTGGAGCAGATCGCCTCCCACACCACCGGGGAGCTGGTCATCATCGCCCACTCCATGGGAGGGCTGGTAACCCGCGTGGCACTCAATCAGCTGGGGCCGGCCCTGGAGCGGCTGCCGCCCGCGCAACGCCCACACCTGCGCGTGCTGACGGTAGATAGCCCCTGGCATGGATTTTCCGGGCCGCCCGACCGGGGACTTTCGCGTCTGATGATGGCGATGGTGCGCCCGATGTTGCCCGATGGCCTGGAAGACATGCGTGCGGAGTCGGATATGTTCCAAACGCTCTATGATAACGATCTTCCTGCTGATACCGAGCTGCGCCTGGCCTTTGCGGCCGAGGGCGACGGGATCCTGTACTGGGGCGAGGGCAAGCTCCTGGAACTCGTCGAAGGTCTGACCAGCGTTGGACCCAGCTATAAAGCCAAGGATCCGCAGGTGGAGAACTATTGGAAGGCCCTGCAGTCCAGTCGGGACTATCCGGCCTTCGCCGGCGCCCTTCGCAGCTCTCACAGCCGTGCCGAGGTAGAAGCCGCGCTATCCGCCCATTTTCCGGTCTATCCGGGCGACCATACCGGGGTGCTGGCCGAGCAGAATGCGGGACTGCCAGAGGCGGCCCGACGCTGGATTCTCCGGGGCGACTGGGGGAAATAGCTACTTCCGGGCACTCTGCTTCTGCCCGTAGGCACTCCGACGCTTCATCGCCTCGCCCCGACGCAGCCGCCGGAGGCTGTGCCCCACCCCTTCCTCCGGTCCAAAACCTTCACTCTCCAGCACCTCCGGCCGTACCGGATTTTCGGCCCAGCCTAGGAGATCCTGGAGCATCCGCTGACCACCGGGTTCCAGCGGAGGAGAGTGGGCGAGGTTGTCGTAGCGCCAGACCACGGCTTCGTAGAGATCCCCGAGGATCCTCCCCTTCTGCCACGGGACCAGCCGATCCTCTTTGCCCAGCAGCACCAAAACCGGACAACGCACCGCCATGGGATCCACCCGCGGTGGCCGCAGCAGGTCGCGGGCCAGCGCCCAGGGCCAGGGACAGATTTTTGGATACCAGCGTTGCACCTCCTCTTCTGACAGAAGATTCAGGCCCAAGGCCTGGTAGCCCGCCTGACCGATGTGCAGCGGCTTCTTCTGCAGGAAGGCGGGGGAGCAGCCCCAGGCTATGCCGGATCATGTTTCGGTCAGGCCGTACAAAAATCTGGCCCGGTGGCAGGGGGCTCATCAGGATCAGCCCCCGCAGCGGATGGCGGGTGGCCAGGATCTGCGCCACCAGGGCACCCATGGAGTGCCCCACCAGGATCGGCGGCTCGGGAAGTGTGGAAAGGACCGATTCAACCCCTGCGATCACCTCCTCCAGGCCCGCGTCCTCCGGCGGCTCCCCGTGACCGGGCAGGCTCAGCGCCAGCACCCGAAAGCGCTCGGAGAGTTTCTCCATCCAGGGCTCCCAGAACCAAGGTCCCAGGCCGATTCCATGGATCAGGACCAGGGTGGCCACCGGCTGAGCCGGGCCCTGGATCACCGCACGCAGCTTACCAACCGCTTGGAGCATCTCATCCTCCGCCGCAGCCTAACCAGTCGAAATCGGATAGCTTCGCAAAAATGCTCCTGCTGCTTGCATGTTGGGTGGCGCGGGTGCCCAGCGCACCGGTGGCACCGCCGCCTCCCCCGCCTCAGCCCGAGGATCCGGACGCACTGATCACCTGGATCATCGCCGAAGATCCACTGCTGCGCCATGTACGCCGCCCCGAGCCCGCCGCAAGCCTGCCCGCGCCTATCGCCGCGTGGCTGGCAGCAAGCCTGCCCGCTTGGGAAGTGGAGGAGGAATATGCAGGGACGATCACTGTTCCTCTGCTGCGGGGTGCGCGCCTGTTGGAGCTGGAGCAGCGTGGGGGCCAGACCTTGCCCATCGCCGATCTCGGGCTTCTGGCCCCCCTTTCCCCGCCCACCGCCGTACCCCCCGAGGGGGCGCGACCCATCCTGGATGCCCTGGGTGGCCCCGACGCCGACGGCCTGTTGACCATGTCGGAGCGGCAGGTGCTCTTAGGCTGGATGGATGGCCCGGCCATCGATCTTCAGCCGCTCCAGCGTCTTTTGGACGATCCCCGCTACAGCAGGTTGGTGCAAAGCCCTGCCGGGATCACTTTGTATTCCAGGATACAAAACAAAAAAGAGGAGGGAAAAGGCGAAGAAGGTTCCAAGGCCCTGAGAGAAGCCAGCCTGCGGGCGCTGCGGCAGGTGATCGCGGACAGCGATGCCGAGCAGGCAAGCTGGCGGAAGGAGCGGGAGCAGCTGCGAGAGACGCTGGGCGTACAGGGCGATCCGGTGGACTACCTGCTGCAGGATGCCCAGCAAAAACTCTCTGCAGATGCGGGGAATGACCGCTCTGTCGGGCAGGCACTCGTGGCCCAGGTCGCACTACGCTGGCGGGAGGGCTGCCCCGATCTGCCCTGTGGGGGCCTGGATCGTGGTCTGGCCCTCCAAGCGCCGCGGCGCTGGGGTGCGGGCGCGGAGGCGGCCCTTTGGGAGGTGATCGTCGGGAAGGATCTCCTCGATCATTTTGAAGTCGCCTGGGGCCGTCCCAGCGCCATCTACGCGCAGGATCACCTCGTGGAGTGGCTCACCGGAACCCTCCATCCCGATGCGCGCCTTCTGGTGTTCCCCCAGCCCGACAGTGCGAGCCTGCTATCGCTGAGCCGCCTGTTGGGTCATGAGGGACTGACCGATTTTGAGGGCTTTCACGGCCTGTTGCGCAGCCGCCTGCGCGGCCAGGTGGAGGCCCTGGAATGGAGGAAGGACACAGATTTTGCGCCTGAATTGGAGCGGCTCCTCCGCAAGCTGAAGTAGCACGCTCAGTCGGCAGCCGCCCCCTGTTCGGCGGAACCCGCTGCCTCCTCCTCCAAACTCTCCTCGGCGGCATCTTCGCCCATCGCTTCACCGGCGATAGGCACCCAGACCTGGTTCAGCCGTACCCGCCAGCCCACAATCGTCTCCGGCGGCGTATTTTTGACCATATGGTCCTTTTTGTAGTATTTTTTCTGGCCGTAGCCCAGCTTATCGTTTGGAGCGAGGATCACCGCCCACTTCTGCTGGGCAAGGCTACGCTCCACCTTGCGCACAAAGGGGCGATAGGGCCCCCCCTTGTAGTCGATGTCCCAGAGGCAGATCAAGGAAAAGGTAGGATCTTTGCCTGCCTGCACCATGGCATAGGGTGCGTAGGGGGAGAGGACCGGATCCGGAAGTGCGCGAATCTCCTCGATAAAAGCAGCCGCCGCCTTCCGGTTGGCCTCGGTGGGAATGTAGCGCTTCAGATCTTTGTGGCCCACCCAGAGCTGCCCCGCGAGACAGAGCGGCAGCAGGACCCGCACCGGCCAGGCAGGTACCTTGCTGAAAATCCGCCCCGCTTCCGGCTTTCCCCAGCGTTCCTCTAACACTTGCGCTTGAAGGACCGGCCACAGACACAGGATCCAGTACATGGGGATCAACACGTTGATGAAGCCCCCCACATGCCCCCGCATGAGCGAGCAGATCACCACCCCCATCGCCGAAACACCACTCCAGTAAAGTGCCTGTGCGTGACGACGAAACCAGGCCGGAGCCAGCAGCGCCACGGTGGTGGTCACCGGCAGCGCGTCCCAGAACTCCAGCTGGGCACCCCGGGTGGGCAGGCGCAGACGTGGCTCGAATTTCAGGCCCAGACCCGAGATCAACCGCTCCCCCACCACCCCATGCTCTGCAGGAACCCCCAGGATCCAAGAGAGAAAATGGCCGCCCGTCGCGATCTGCTCCACGCCCACAAAGCCCAGCGCCGGCAATACCGAGGCCAGCCCGAAGCGCAGAGCCGCCGCCCGCCCCTGAAGCCTCCAGATCCCCACGATCATCGGCAGGCCAAATGCAGCGGCATTGTGCTTTGCCATAAAGGCACTGGCCAATAACAGGCCCGAGACCACCTGCTGCCAAGGCTTTGCGCCAGCGCCCAGCACCACCGCCCAGCCCAACAGCGCGATCGTCAGCGAGTCCACCCGGATCAGATCGTAGAAAGTCCCAGCTTCATCATAGGTTCCTGCAAAAACACCCATCAATGCAATGGCCACGGGCCAGGAGGCCTTTGCCTGGCGTGCACCATAGAGGAGCGCCAAGCATGCCAACGAAAAACAGGCAATGGATGTGCCTCTTCCCAGAGCGTAGCCCATCGGGAACAGATGCCCCAAAAGGCCCACCAGCCAGGCATAGAGGGGCGGGTAGATAAAGGGGATGTACTCGGTGTCTGGTGCCCCGTGGATGGGTTGTCCTTCAAGGACACGCATCGCTGAAAGGAGGGTTCCTCCCTCCATCCACTCGATGTCAAAATTGTAGTCCCAACGCCGGGCCATGGCCTGACCCACCACACTCAGCTGCCAGAGCCCCAGCACCAGAGCCAGCAGCTCGGCCCCCCGACGCAGCCAACGGATTGTGGTTGTCTCCATCCCCCCTCCCCGCGCCGCCCTAACTCAATTTTCGGGTAGGGGGTCGGCAGGTTGGGGGTCATCGCCGATGGCCCACTCCGCGCCGCCCCGACGTCCCATGGCCAACATCAGCCGCAGGCTCTGATTGTAGCTGACAATACCATCCTGACCATTCACCTTCAGGTAGGTATCATTCACCGCCTGTCCCAGCTCCCGCATCCTGCCCTCCCCGGCGTGCCACCACTTCCAGGCCTCTTCCATGTCGCGCAGCGGCCCTGGCCCCACCTGCCGAACCAGAGTCCGCGCCAGGGCATCCTCCCGCTGCTCACTCAGCTCATAGTAGACCTGCTTCCACAGGAAAAGCCACCCCGAGTAGCGCACATAGGCGTCGTCCGACCGGATGCACACCCAGAAGCCCATAAAATTCGCCTCGTCCTCCCTTGCAACCCCACGCTGGTGGGCCATCTCATGCGCCGCCGCATGGGGCACCTGCTGGCCGGGCGCATCAATGGTCAGGCTGGCTTCTCCCGTAAAGGGGAAGTAGAAACCTAATAAACCGAAACGAACCAGGGCAAAGGTGGAGGCCAGGGGCTTCGGAGAGGGCCGCGGCCAGGCAAAACTCGCACCTAACTGCGGGGCCTCGGTCGCCACCACCGCGTAGCCCTGCTCCACCGCCGGATGGAGCATTGCCATCGGCATCCCCGTAGTGGCCTGGCCCAGGTCGTCGGTGCCCAGCGCCTGCTTGTACGCAGTCCCCGCTTGCAACGCAGCGATTTTCCCAAGCCTGCTCAGCTCCTCAGCGGTGGTGGGACCGGGATCCTCCCAGCCCAGACGCTCCAACATCGGTGGCCGCCGGTACTGCATTCCCCACAGATTCACAAAAATGACGGCACCCCAGAGCGCCATGCTGATCACCACACGAAGCAGGCGGGGTAGCGAGCGGCGTTGGTGGACCAGCAGCGGTACCAGCCCCAAAACCCCGAGGTAGATCAGCACTTCTGCGACGCTGAGGTCCACCACCGACACCAGTCGGGCCAGCCCGAGCCCGAGGGGAGCCGACAGCCGCTCCGCCCACCACTCCACCAGGGCGTGCAGCCTCCCAAGCCCCCAATTGGTGGCCAATAGCACCAGGGCCAGCAACCAGCTCCGCCAGCCCAAAAACCAGCTCATCGACTCACTTTCCTTCGCAGACCGCCCCGGAGAGGTAGCCCAGCGCGCAGAGCTGCTGCACCTGCTCGGGGCTCATCTCGTTTTTCTCCTCCATCGGGAAAGATGCTGCAAGCGCCTTTCCTTCGGAAGAACGGACCTCCAAAAGACCCTTCAGGCGATTCACCACGTCGGGCTGAGCGGCCGCGAGGTTGGTCTTCTCGCCCGGATCCTTCTTCAGATCGAAGAGCATCGGGCCGGAGGGATCCCCCAACAACAGCTTCATGCCCGAGGGCTCAATGATCGTCCGGCGCTCCGAATATTCTGCATAGACCGGCAATACTGTTGCAGGCCCGGTGCCCTTCAACACCGCCGCCTGCGAACGGCCCTGCCAATGCGCCCCCTTGGGCACTCCGGCCAGATCGGCGAGTGTCGGGGCAATGTCGATACTCTGGGTCCAGTGAGACAGACGCCCCGGCTTCACACCCGGCGCCTTTACAATAAATGGAATGTGGATATTTTCTTGATACAGGTGCTCATGAAACACATTGGTTCCATGCTCCCAGAAGGCTTCCCCATGGTCGGCCGTCACCACCACGATGGTGTTTGCGTCCAAGCCGGTGCTGACCAATACCTGCATCAACCGACCAAACTGGGCATCCCAGTACTCCACTTCCGAGTCGTACAGAGCTAGGGCCTGCTGGATGTCCGCCGCGGCAGGCACCACCCCCGGCTTCTTGTAGTCATTTTCGATCTGCATATGGGCGCCCGAGACCGGACCTGCGTAGCCTGGAGCCCGATATTTGCTGTAGTAGGGCTCCGGCGCCTTGTAGGGAGAGTGGGTATCCATGTAGTGGAGGTAGCCAAAGAAGGGCTTTCCAGCGGTCTTCTGTTGCTCCAACCACGCCACCGCTGCATCCGTCAGCTCGCGGCCGGAGTCCCCATCCGCCTGGTTCTGCTTGGGATTTATCACGTTGAAGGTATCAAAACCCTGCGAGAAGCCGCGACCAGAATCCACCACGATGGACTTCATAATTGCAGCCGTGCTGTAGCCCGCATTTTTGAACTGCTCGGCAATGGTCTGGTGGCCCAGCGAGAGCGCATCCATCTCCACCCGGCTGGTCTGCTGGTAGCGCAGCACCCGGTGGGCCTGGGGATCCACCCCGGTGAACAGACTGGCCACTGAGGGGACCGTCCAGCCGGCCTGGCTGATTGTATTTTCGAATACAACACCACGGCTGGCAAAGCGGCTCAGGTTCGGGGTGGTCGCCCGCGCAGTATAGCCGTAGGGACCGAGCTTATCCGCCCGCATCGCATCCACGAGTATCAGGATGACATTGGGGGCCGGCGCCGCCGCGCGGGCAGGACTGAGCATCAAAACGCTGGCCACCGCAGCCAGGGCCAGACCGAGCAGAGACAGAGAGCGGAGCATACAGACCTCATCGTTCTTGTAGCGGAAAGGAGGACCCATGCCCAGCCCTCATCTTTCACGGTGTGTAAGCAAATACCTCAGCGTCGAAAATCTTCCCCTCAACCCGCGGTCAGGGAGAGCCAGTCCACCTTGGTGCTACCCGCCGAGGCTCCCCCGGTCTTGACACAGAGCCGTGCGTAGCTGACCCCGGCCGGGGGCGTCCACAGGCCTTCCTCCTCACGAGCCGGTTGGCCCTGGCGTGTGGCAAAGTAGCGGGCAACCTCCACATCCGGCAAGGGCTTGCCATCCTGTTGTACCGGGCGCAGCTCCACCACCGACCAGGTGGGCGGGTCCAGGCTCAGGATGTCGGGGGTCCAGCGCAGCTGGATCTTCATCGGACCGGGGACCGCGAGGATCGGTGTGCAGGCCACGTCAATCTCCGCCTTCGAGTCCCCGACAACCAGTTCCCCACCCGTGTTTTCCGCAAAGCCGGTCCGCACCCAGCCCTTGGACAGGCCGACCTCATCAAAGTCCCAGCGCTGTGGGAGCGGGCGAACTTCCAGATCTTTCCAGTCCCCTCGGCCTCCCCCGGCCGCCGGTTTTTCGGCAGGCGCCCCGCCCTCTTCCCTTGCCGATTCCTCGGCCGATAACCAGGAAAAAACCCCACCGCAGAGCCAAGCCGGGTGGCGACTTCGTGCACAGGCTCCCGCCGCGGTGGCCTGCTGAGCTGCCGCCGCATTCTCTTGACGCGTCAAGATGCGGGCCCGCTGATCCCAAAGACCGGCGATCTGGTTGGCGCCAAAGCCCCAGCCCCGGGCCAGCCCCAGCGCCTGATCCGTTGCCTTCAACGCCCCTTCCAGGTCCCCCTGCGCAAAGGCCACATCGGCCACCAGATCCCAGGCGGCAAAATGCCGCTGCGGCCCCTGCACGGCCCGTGCAGCAAAAGATTCAGCTTCTTCCAGATTTTTCGCCTCCAGGGCCCGCCTGCCGATCTCCACGAGGAAGGGACTATAGTCGCTTTGCTCGGCCTCCTTCCGCAGCACCGCCACCGCCTCGTCGCAGGCCTCTTCGGGGACGATCAGCGCCACCCGAAAAGCAGAAAGGAAGGTACAATTTCCCCGAGGGGCTCCGGTGGCCTTGCCCAACCACTGCTCTCCCCCACCGGAGCGCAGCGCCAGAGCCGGCGCATAGCGGGAGAACTGATTGACCACATAGGAAGGCTCAAAGCGAAGATTTGCATCCGCCGGTATCAGGCGATCCAATAGTTGCGCTTCCCGACGATAGTCGTGACCATTGCCCACGTCCTGGGGGTTGGTCTCCTGACGGCTCAATTCCAAAAGGGGCCAGAGCAGCAACATGACCGGAGCATAATCCACCCAGGCGCCGCGCAAGCCTTTTTTGAGCCGTAGATAGGCGATTCCTTCGGCGACAAGGTAGGCAGACATCGGCAGAAAACCGATATAATTCCTGGGGTTCTGGGCAGGTTCGGAGGATGAAGCAAGGACTGGAAAAAGCAACATCGCCCCCCACCAGGGCCAGAGCCAGCGCTGCGCCCGGCTGTGGTAGCAGCCTACCAGCGCGAGGCACAGCATCCCCCAGCTCCCTACAAAAATGCGAGGATCGGCGCCCCAAAGCAGATAGAGAAGCACCGTCCAGCTACGCTGAGTGGGGTTGGACTTCTCGGCCAGCTGCTGCTGCAGCGGTCCCAGCGCCCAGGGGGCAAAACACAGCCCGATTGCCATCCCCACTATCAGCGTTCCTCCAATAAGATCGCGCCTTTTCAGCTGGACAGCGACCAAAAAGGAGCCTGCAAGAGCGCCAGCGACTCCCCCCGCCCCCGCATAGTGGGTGTACAGGCTTCCCAGACCGCCTACCAGCAGGAAAAGGAGCCCCCAACGGCTCCCTTTTGCGACGCCCAGACAGCCGGCGAGCAACATCGCTCCGAAGGCCGCCAAGAGGGCATACATACGCGCCGTATGCGCAAAAAGGAAACACACCGGCGAAAAAACAAGGACCAAGGCCATGACCCAGGCAGTGCCCTCGGTCCCCCAGCGTCGTACCGATCCCAGCCCCACCGCCAACATACTCAGCAGCGCCACCGCCGAAGGCAGCCTCAGCGCCGCATCCGATTTCCCCAGGAAGCCAAACAGGCTGACAAAGAGATAGTACAAGGGAGGATGCCGATCATTGGCGGCCCCTTGGATCATCCCCCGGATGTCACGCACCACCACCCCGGCCGTAAAAACCTCGTCCGGCCAAAGGGACCAGCCAAGCGGCCAGCACCACAGCAGTGCGGCCAGGGGGAGGAGGAGGAAGAGGCGCTTGGACATCCCTTCCCCCCTATCCTGTCTGGGTCATAAAAGGTCTCATGCCGCCTCGGCGCGCCACCGGTTGGCCCCGGCCTGCGCCAGATCCTCCTGCTGGGCCAACAGATCGGCCATCAGACGGCAGGCTTCCTGCCGCTCGGCCTCTTCCAGGGCCGGAAGTGCCTCCCGCAGCAGCCGCTCGGCCTCTGCTGCATCGCGACGCCGGACCAGACGAGCCAGTAGAAGCTGGACGGAAGCGGTAGCGCTTTCTGAATGTTGCAGAAGGACAATCGCCGCACGCGCATGAGGCTCGCCGCGCTCAGGACGACCGCGCTCCAGCTCCAGGCAGGCGAGGTTCCGGTGCAGCAGCGCCACCTGCGCCGGGGGGGCCCCCGTCGCACAGCGCAGCGCCTCCCGCAGCTGGGAGGCCGCAAGGCCCAGGCGCCCCATCCGTCGTGACGCAAAAGCGAGTGCATTGAGACAGCAGCGAACCTCCGCATCCGTCGGTCCCAGCTGCCGACGGGCCCGAAGCAGGGCTTGACGCAGCAAGGGCAGCCCCTCTTCCGGATTCCCCGCCAGCACGCAGATCAGGCCCTGGCGACCCAGGGCCTGCACACGTAGCCTGCACACCACAGGCCCCTGGTCGGGGAGACGGGTCAGCAGTCCGGTGGCCTGCTGAAGCAGCGCCTGTGCCTCGGACAGATCACCGTCCTGAAAACGAAGCTCTGCCAGCAACATCCGCGCCTCAATTCCCGCCAAAGTCTGCTCCCCAAAGCAGCCTTCAATCTCTACGATGGCCTGACGGCAGAGTAACTCGGCCTCCCAAAGCTGGGTCGCATCCATCAGGCTGCGCACGTCGTCCAGCAGAGCGGTCGTCCAACCATCGGAGGAACAGGACAAGATGGGCGTTTCCATGCCTTCGTGCATGCAAGACTCATGCCAATCCCAAAAAAATGAGGAAGCTGTACAATTCTGCGGAGTCCGGCAGGCCCATCCGCTCCTCCCCGCACAGAACCTTGCTGTGCAGAGCGCCATGCACAGTTCATGCACAGGCGGGACGCGACGGCCTTACAGGCCCAGCCCCCGCCGCTGCGGCTCCCACCCTGCCACCCGCTCGGCCAACAGGGCGCGGAGCCGCTGCAGCTCCTTCCAGCCACCGCCCATCCTGTCGCGAAGTTCGCCAGGGTCCTCGAAAATCTGAAAGATCTTCGCCGCACCGTCACCCTCGATCAGCTTCAGTCCGTCGGGAGCAATTACCGTCCGTATATTCCCATATTCGGCGTACGCAGCTCGTGGTTCCGTACTTTCTCCGCGGAAGGCGGGCACCAGACTACGCCCCTGCCAAGCCGCAGCCGCCGGAAGGCCGACCAGATCCGCCAAGGTGGGAGCGATATCCAGCAATTGTACCAGCTCATTCCGCTGAGCCGCCGCCACCCCGGGCACCTTCACCACCAGCGGCACGCCGATATTCTCCTGGTACACACTACTTTCGAAGAAGTTGCCGTGGTCGTACAACGCTTCGCCGTGGTCCGCCGTCACGACAACAATGGTGTTTGCATCCACGCCCATCACCGCAAGGTCTTTTATCAACCTACCAAACTCACTGTCCCAGTACCGGACTTCGGCGTCGTAGTAGCGGCGAAGTTGGCCCAGATCGGCTCGGGTGGGAATCACTCCCTTTTCCAGATAGCTCCCGTGGATCTGGTTGTAGACCCCGGTGACGGGCCCCTTGTAGTCGCCCCGAGCCTCGGAATACCATGGCTCGGGTGCGAGGTAGTTCGAGTGGGGATCCATGTAGTGAAGATAGAGGAAAAAGGGACGCTCTCTATCGTGCTCCGTCGTGACCCACTCCAGCGCGGCATCGGTCAACTGGCTGGCACTCTGGCGATCTGCCATGTCCCCCTCTACCACCCGCCATGACGAAAACCCCTGCGCAAAACCACGGTTTTTCGCCAACACTACCGCCTTCAGCAGCGCCGCGGTCTCGTAGCCACCGGTCGCAAAAGTCTCCGCCAGGGTGGGCAGCTGCGGAGCGAGGCTATCGTCGGGCAGACGATCATTTGAATTGTAGCGCAGGGTACGATGTACCTGGGGATCCAGCGAGGTGAACAGCGACGCCATCGCCGGCACCGTCCACGCGGCCGAGCTGACGGCGTGCGGAAAGACCACCGAACGTCGCATCAAACGTTGTAGGTTCGGCGTATTTTTTTCCGCCTCCGCCCCCAAGACCCGATCGGCACGCAGGGCGTCCACCACCACCAGGAGCACATTCGGGGGCGCAGCCAGAGCAAGGTTGAGCAGAGCCAGGAGCATCCTGCTCAAGATGGCCCGGAGGCCGTCTCCTTTCAAGCCCGGAGTGCAGAAAGGGACAAGCCGCACCGGATGAGATAGAATCGAGGGATGGAACGACGTGTATGGTCCATTGAGGGCAACCGCCAGAAACTGGACGGCGGGGCGATGTTCGGAAATGCTCCCAAGGCGCTCTGGGAGCGCTGGGCCACGCCCGATGAACGCAACCGGATCGAGCTGGCCTGTCGCTGCCTGCTGGTGCAGGACGGCAAGCGCTGGATCCTCTTTGAGGCAGGTATTGGCGCCTTTTTTGACGCCATGTATCGCGACCGCTACGGCATTACCGAGGAGCAGCACATCCTGTTGGACTCCCTCGCCGCGGTGGGTTTGACCGACGCGGACATCTCGGTGGTGGTCCTGTCGCACCTGCATTTTGATCACGCGGGCGGTGTCCTCTCCGCCTGGCAGGAAGGGCAGACACCAAGCCTTCTTTTCCCCAATGCAACTTTTGTTGTCAGTCGCGACGCCTGGGATCGGGCCCGGCAGCCACACCCCCGCGACCGCGCCAGCTTTATTCCGCTTCTGAACCAATATCTGGAAGAGTCGGGGCGTCTGGAGCTGCTGGACGGCGATGCTTCCCGGGCGCTCGGAGGTGAATACCGCTTTCATCTATCCGATGGGCATACACCCGGCCTGTTGCTGGCGGAGATCCCTGGGAAAGACGGACCGATTGTTTTTGGCTCCGATCTGGTGCCCGGACGCGCCTGGGTCCACACTTCGGTGTCCATGGGCTACGACCGCTTCCCCGAGCTGCTGGTGGACGAAAAGCGGGCACTGCTGGACTACCTGATTCCGCAGAATGGCCGGATCTTCTTCACCCATGACCCGGAGTGGGCGCTGGCGCGGGTCACCCGCGACGAGAAGGGGCGCTATGGCTCGGTGGCCGGCCAGTCGCACCTGGCGGGAATGGTCGCCTGATGGGCACCGAGCGGGTGCTCCAGGAATTGGGGCGGATCCAGACTTTTTTTCCGATTCTGCCGCAAGCAGGCAATCGCTTTGCCGTGGATCGGCCCTGGGAGGGGCTCACCGTGGGGCTGCACCTGCACCTGACCACGCTGACCGCTGCGCTGATCCGCGAGCTGGTGCTGGGGGGCGGAAAATGGGTGATCTCAGCGGCCAATCCGGCAACCACGGATCCGGGGGTGGTAGACTATCTGCGTGATCTGGGGCTGACCGTGTACTCCGGCCGCTCCATCAACGATGGAATCGCGGGAACCTTATCGGTGCAACCCGATCTTTTTGCGGATGTCGGCTTCGCTTTGGGGGCGGCCCTGTTGCGCAGCAACCGACCGCTGCGCGGGGGGGTGGAAATCAGCCGCTCCGGCGTAAGTAAGCTGCGTTCGCTGCCGCTGACTTTTCCGGTGGTGAACATCGATAGTGGCCGGTTGAAGCCTGCGATTGAGTGCAGGCATGGGGTGGGCGACGGCCTGTGGGCCAGCTTTACGGCGCTGACCGGGAAACACCTCGCCGGACGCCCGGTGGCCGTCGTCGGCTATGGGCCGGTGGGGGCCGGTGTGGCGGCCTGCGCACGGGCCAACGGCGCCTGCGTCTCGGTGGTAGATAGCTCGCCCATTCGCAGGTTGATCGCCCAGTATGATGGCTTTGAGACGCCCACAATTGAAGAGGCCGTCGCGCAGAGCCAGGTACTGGTCACCGCTACGGGCAGTCGGGATGCACTTTCGTTAGAGCTGCTGCGGCAGGCCCGAGATGGTGCCATCCTGCTGAACGCGGGCCACCACAACGACGAGATCGCGGTCGAGGCATTGCGTCGGGAAGCAGATGCAGTAGATGAGGTAGGGCCGCAGGTGGTACGCTACGCCCTGGGCGGGCGGCAGTTGGTGGTGCTTGCGGGCGGAAATCCGTTGAATATCGTGATGAATTCGGGTTCACAGGAGCCGGTGTTGTTGCACTTCACGGTGTTGGGCTTGGCCCTGGAGTGGCTCGCCCAACAGAATGATCTGGGGCCGGGCGAGATCATCGTACCGCTATCCATCGAAGAGGAGGCGGCGCGCTGCGCGCTCTTCGCGCGGGGCAAGGGTTGAGCCCGGACGAGGGGGCGGCCTTGGTCTTTTCCGCCTTGCGGGAAGGGAATGTAGAAGAGGTGGTGGCAGGGGTGGAGCAGGTGGACAGCCCGGCCCTGCGTCAGGAACGCCCCCTGTTGGTCGCGCGGTTATTCGCCTGGAAAGCACAAGCCTTGATGAGCCGGAACCGGCTGGAGGAGGCGCGCACCGCCGTGCTGGACGCCATCCGCCTTGCCAAACAGGGGGGCGATACCGACGGACTCGCGGCCCTGCGGGAGCTGCACAACCGCATCGCCGGCAGCCTCGCCGCCCTGCAGCTGGCGGCCAGTCAAGCCGAAGACGATCGCAAGCTCCTGGGGATGTCAGAAGAGGAACTATCCTCCAAGACCCCCGAGGAACGGATTGACCTCTTGACGCGTCAATCCTCTGCTTGGGCCGCCTTGGGGGAGCCGGAACCTGCCCGACAGGCCGCCCAGCGTGCCCTGGCCGAAGCTGCCAGTCCCCGCAGCCGGGTCCTGGCCTGGCTTTCGTTGGCGCGGGTCGGTGGAGGGGCCGAGGCAATATTTTCGGCCTGGAAAGTGGCCGACGACGCCGATGATCACAACCTGATCACCGCCGTGGCCCACGCCGCAAAGGCCGCTGGGGTGGTGCTCCGGCCACCGAATTGAGATAGAGCTCTTTATGTTTGTCGCCCTCCTCCGCCATGGGATCGCCGAAGATCGCGCCCCCACCGACTACCACCGCCGCCTGACCCCGCGCGGGCGCTACGAGCTGGATCGTCTGCTGGACCACCTCGTTCGAATTCCGTGGAAACCCGGCATTATCCTCTCTTCCCCCCTGGTTCGCGCCGACCAGACCGCGGAGATGGTTGCCCACCGCTTCCCTACGGTACCCCGAATCTGCACGGAGGTGCTGGCGATGGGGGACCCGGAGGCATTCCAGTGGATCGCCGCCGATCATCCCGATCCCCTCCTGGTAGGACACGAGCCCACCCTCGGCGCCTTTGGGGCGCGGCTCCTAGGGGCACCGATGTCGGCTTTTCCCCTGGAGCGCGCTGGTTTTGCGCTGTTTGAGGTGGAGCGATTGCCACTGACCCGCCCGGCACGGCTGCTCTTTTCGATGTCGCCGCGCTGGCTGCCCGGCGGGCCCTAGGGGGCACAATCGCCCGGACGGGTTAGAGCCTGGGATGAATTTCTCCTCCCTCGGCCTGCTTCCCGCTCTTACGCAGGTATGTACGGAGCTGGGTTTTACCGAAGCCACCCCCATTCAGGAGCTGGCGCTGCCCGTGCTTTTGCGTGGCGAAGACCTGGTAGGCCAGGCACGTACGGGATCCGGAAAAACCCTCGCTTTTGCGCTGCCTTTGCTTCAAAATCTTGACGTGTCAAGACGTAGTCCACAAGCGCTGATTCTGGGTCCCACCCGCGAGCTGGTGGCTCAGGTTACCCGCGAGATCCGCAAGGTAGGACGTTCTTTTCCGGGCCTCAGGGTCCTGCCCCTGGCCGGAGGAGAGCCCATCTTCGGCCAGACCCGCGCCCTGGAAGAGGGGGCCCACATCCTCGTCGCCACCCCAGGGCGTTTGTTGGACCACCTGGATCGCAACAACGTGCCGCTGAGAATGCTCAAGGTGCTGGTGCTCGACGAGGCGGATCGGATGCTGGAGATGGGTTTTGCCGAAGACCTGCGCAAGATCCTGGAGCAGCTCCCCTCCCCCCGCCAGACCGCGCTGTTTTCGGCCACCTTTCCGCCCGACATTGAGCGGCTGTCCGAGACCATCCTGAACACCCCGGTGCGTGTGGTGGCGCCCGAGCCGCCCCCGGAGATCCAGGCCTGGGCCTGGGATCCCGCCGCCATCGGGCTGATTCCCCTGCTCCTGCACCTGAACCCGGCCTCCGCCCTGATCTTCTGCAACTTCAAGGCCAGTGCCTCCGCACTCGCAGAGGAGCTGGCCCAGGCGGGTCTGCCGGTGGGCTGCCTCCAGGGCGACATGGAGCAGTGGGTGAGAGACCAGGAACTGGCTCGCTTTCGGAGCAGCGTCGCCCGTATCCTGGTGGCGACGGATGTGGCGGCACGGGGACTGGACATCAGCGGGCTGGAGCTGGTGGTGAACCTGGAGCTGCCCCACTCCCCCGATCTCTACCTGCACCGGATCGGCCGCACCGGGCGCGCCGGGCAGCCGGGTCTGGCAATTTCCGCAGGTGGACGCGGCGGAAAACTCAATCGCCTCGCGGGGATGGAGCTGCCCAAGCTGGACCTGGGCCTGCTGCCCGCCCTTCACCAGGGGGCACTCCCACGCTGGGCCTGCCTGAAAATTTCGGCGGGACGACGGGATAAATTGCGACCCGGCGACGTATTGGGGGCGCTCACCGGCGAGGCGGGCGGCCTGCCGTCGAGCGACGTGGGCAAGATCGAGGTGCAGGAGCGGGTGACCTACCTCGCCGTGGCCCATGCGGTGGTGGGGAAGGCTCAGCGCGGCCTGGAAGATGGTAGGATTAAAGGGATGAAAATGCGGGTGGAACGGATCTGAGCGCCGCAAAGCCCGGCCACCGGTTAAGCGCGGCGACGGGAATCCTATGGCCGTCAACCGCGCTGGTATCGTCGATCGGAACTTTGTGGAGAAAGTAGAGAAACTCCGCTTTGGAGCCTCTCTTTCCTCCCCTCCCCCCGCACCTCGTGCCGACCGGGAAAATCCGGTCCGGCCGGGCACCTCGCTGTCGGCTCGACAAGCCCTGGCGCTCTTGGAGAGCCAACTGGAGAGTCGCCACCTGGATCTGGTCGCCCGCGCGTTAAAGGCGCGTGACCAGTGTTTTTACACCATCGGATCTTCCGGGCATGAGGGAAATGCTGCCGTTGCAGCATCAGCGCGTCCCGACGATCCCGCCTTCCTGCACTACCGCTCCGGCGCCTTCTTCAATGCCCGGGCGCGGCAGGTTCCAGGTTCTACGCCGATTATGGATGTGCTCTTGGGCTTGACCGCCTCCAAAGAAGAGCCCATCGCCGGTGGCCGCCACAAGGTTTTTGGCAGCCTCCCCCTCCAGATCCCGCCGCAGACCTCCACCATTGCCTCCCACCTGCCCAAAGCACTGGGCATGGCGGTGGCCATCGAGCGTGCCAAAAAGCTGGGCCTTGCCCCTGCCGAAGATGACCGTATCGTGCTCTGCACCTTTGGCGACGCCTCGCTCAACCACTCCACCGCTCAGGGCGCCCTGAATACAGCACGTTGGTTTGCGCATCAAGATCGGCCTTGCCCCGTCCTTTTTGTCTGCGAGGACAACGGCATCGGCATCTCCGTTCCCACGCCGAATGCCTGGGTGCAGACCACCTGGGGATCTGCCTCCAACCTGGGCTATGTCTACGGGGATGGCCTGGATCTGGCCGATGCCTGGGATGCCGCCCAAGCTGCCGTACTCTGGACACGTCAATACCGGCGGCCCTGCCTGCTACATCTGCGCACGGTGCGGCTGATGGGCCACGCCGGCTCGGATGTGGAGCTGACCTACCGCAGCCCCGAAGAGATCGCGGCGATGGAGGCGATGGATCCGCTTCTGACCAGTGCGGCGCTCCTGATAGAGAACGGCTGGATGCTTCCCGAGGAAGTAAACAGCTTGTACGAGGAGATCCGCCAGCGGGTCACCGCCCTGGGCGAAGAAGCCATCCGTCGCCCCCGCCTCAGCACCGCCGCCGAGGTCATCGCTCCCCTTGCACCTCTGCATCCCGACGCCATTGCCGCCGAGTGCGCACGCCCTCCCGACGCTGATCGTCGGAAAGCTCTCCACGGTAGCCTGCCGGAAGAGGACCGCCCACGCCACCTTGCCGTCCAGATCAACCGGGCGCTCACCGATCTGCTCCTCAAGTACCCGGAATCCTTGATCTTTGGGGAGGACACCGCCAAGAAGGGCGGCGTCTACCATGTCACCGCCGACCTCCAGAAAAAGTTTGGCGCGGAGCGGGTTTTTGACACACTCCTGGACGAGCAGACCATCCTGGGGCTGGCCATCGGCGCCGCCCAGGCCGGACAGCTCCCCCTGCCCGAGATCCAGTACCTCGCCTACTTCCACAATGCCTGCGATCAGATCCGCGGAGAAGCCTGCTCTCTCCAGTATTTCTCCAACGATCAGTTCCGCAACCCCATGGTGGTGCGGGTGCAGGGTCTGGCCTACCAGAAGGGTTTTGGCGGGCACTTCCACAACGACAATTCCGTCGCCGCACTCCGTGATATTCCCGGCTTGATCCTGGCTTCACCCGGTCGCCCCGACGATGCGGTGCGTATGCTCCGCACCTGCGTGGCCGCGGCCAAGGTGGATGGGCGGGTGTCGATGATCATCGAGCCCATCGCGCTGTACATGACCCGCGATCTCTACGCGGACGGGGATGGCGAATGGGCTGCAAACTATCCCGCGCCGGAAGAGTATATTCCCCTTGGCAAGGGCCGCCTCTATGGCGATGGGACCGATCTGACGCTGATCAGCTGGGCCAATGGCCTGTGGATGAGCCTGCGCGCCGCCCGCTGGCTGGAAAAGGAGCACGGAATCCGCTGCCGGGTGCTGGATCTGCGCTGGTTGAACCCGCTTCCAACCCAGGATATTGTCGATGCGGTGCAGGCAACCGGCAGGGTGCTGGTGGTGGATGAGTGCCGACGCACCGGCGGCATGAGCGAAGCCGTGTACACGGCCCTGGTGGATGCGGGCGTCAAAGCTGAAATGGCGCGGGTTGCAGGCGAGGATGTCTACATCCCGCTGGGAGCCGCGGCCAATCTGGTGCTGGTGCAGGAAGAGGATGTGCGTGCAGCCGCGCTGCGGCTGATGAAGGGGGAAAAATGAAGCGTGTCATCCTGATCTGCCCGGGTCGAGGTTCGTATACGCGGGAGTGCCTTGCGACGCTGGCCCAGACCCCCTCGGTGGCCGCCGCCGATGCTTTTCGCGCGTCTTTGGGGCGCCCGGGGCCCTCGGAGCTGGATCGTGCGCCCGCCTACCAGTCGCGCCTGCATGTAGCCGGAGAGAACGCCTCCATCCTGACCGCGGCTTGTTCGCTGGCCGACCGTGACCAGCTTGGAAGTGTGGAAGTGGCCGCTGTGGTCGGCAATTCGATGGGCTGGTACACCGCGCTGACCGTGGCCGGTGCGCTACCGCTCCAGGCCGGCCTGCGCCTGATCGAGACCTTGGGCAGCTATCAGGCCAACAATGTCATCGGCGGCCAGCTGGTCTATCCGCGGATGGACGAGGACTGGCGCCCGGATCCTGCTCCTGAGCTGGACGCCTGCCTTCAAACTATCCCCGGACTTTACAAAAGTATCCTCCTGGGCGGCCAGGCGGTGCTCGGCGGCACCGAAGCCGCGTTGGCTGAGGCTCAACGCCGCCTACCTGCTAAAAAAATCGGGGACCGGGATGCCCCCTTCCTCCTCCCCCTGCACTCCGCCTTCCACACCCCGCTGATGGCCGCCACCGCGCAGCGTGCACAGGCCGAGCTGGCCGACCTGCCCTACCAGGCGCCCCAATTTCCGCTGGTGGACGGACGCGGCCAGATCTGGCGTCCCCGCCACACCGACCTCCGGGGGCTGGCCGACTATACCATGGGATATCAGGTGGTTGCACCCTATGACTTCACCCTCAGTCTCAGGGTTGCGCTGCGGGAATATGCGCCCGATCACCTGGTCCTTCTGGGGCCCGGCGGCAACCTGGGCGGCGCTATCGCGCAGGTGCTGATCGCCGAGGGCTGGGGGGGAATTCGCAGCCGTGCCGACTTCCAGACTTTACAAAAAGAGCGCCCCTTCCTGATCAGCATGGCCCGGCCGGAGCAGCGTGCCCTGTTGACGTCGTGACCGATCGGACCTTGCTACAGGCAGCCCTCGCTTTAAAAGGGCTGGATCGGGCAGGTTGGAAGCGGGTGGGTATCGAGCGGCCCGAGTCGGTGGCCGCCCATAGCTGGGGAGTCACTTTTGCGGCCCTCCTACGTTGTCCCCCTGGGTTGGACCGGGAAAAAGTGCTGATCATGGCCCTTCTCCACGATCTTGCGGAGGCGACGGTGGGGGATATCACCCCCTATGACGGGGTGTCCAAGGAGGAGAAGAGGCGGCGGGAGGAGGAGGCGATCCGGCATCTTTTAGGCGACCACCCTGAACTTCTATCGATCTGGCAAGAGGCGGAGCAGCGCCAGAGTGCCGAGGCGCTCTTTGTGAAGGAGATGGACCTGCTGGATCTGGGCCTGACCGCCGAATCCTACGCGGCTCAGGCGGATACTTCGGAGTTTCTGCCCTCGGCGCGGGCTGCCTTGAGCTTGCTGTGATCCTGCTGCTGTTGAGCTGCCCACCTGCTCCCACCGAGCTCTGGTTGGCGGGCGACCTGCACCTGGGCGAAAAACCGGCTACTGACCTCCTCTCTCCGCTGTTGCCCCTCACAGAGGGGGCCATGGGCATCGTAAACCTGGAGGGGGCCGTCGCCGATGTCCCGCACAGCCCCGCCCCGGACCCGCTGCACCCCCGTCTGCTGAACGCCGCCTCCTCCCTCGATCTTCTGGCCCCCGCAGGCATCCGGATCGTCAGCACCGCCAACAACCACGCCAATGACGGCGGCAGCCCCGCCCAGACGGTCGCTGCACTTGAGGCAGCCGGGGTGCAGGCGGCCGGACCTCTGGGCGTTGGGAGGTACAAAAACGTCGTGCTCTCCGCCTGGGATCTGGAAGCCGGCCTACCCTTTGACCTGGAGACACAGCTGAGGGACCTCCGTACGCAGGCAGAAGTAGTGGTCGTCGCTTTTCACACCAGCGGACCTCCCTCCTACCTGCCCGACCCGGCCCTGAGTGCAGCGGTCCAAACCGCACTCGCAGCCGAAGCTCAGGTGATTGTGGCCCACGGCAGCCATATGGCCGGACCCGTGGAGCGGCGTGGCAACAGTGTGGTGGCCTGGGGTCTGGGCAACCTGGCCATGGCCTGCGACTGCACGGCCGAAAAAGACTCCTTGATCCTACGGGTACGACTGGAGGGTCCACGCCTGATCGATGCCCAGGTGCTGCCCATCGAGGCCGGTCTGCGGGGTGCCTCTCCCCGTCCTTCGCCCGCGCCCAACGCCATTTTTGACCTGTTGGAGGCCATCGGCAGCCCGATGCTGGAGCGGCACGTGGACCATGCCCTCCTCCCGCCCGCCCCCTGAGACGTTAGCTTCCCAAAAGAATGCCCGAACCGCTGACATTACGGCTGCTGCGCCGCCTGCACCAGAGCCCCTATGCGGCCCCACTCCAAGGAGACTGGCGGGTGGGCCTGTCGGCAGAGCGCAACTGGCTGCTCTACGGAAAAGAGGGCCTTCCCGGGGTGAAAGAGAGCATCGACGGGCCGGTAGATGCCACCCTGACGCTGGCCCCGGGGGACCTGGAAAATCTCTTGACAGGTCAAGTACCTGCTCAAAAAATAAGCATGATTCTTGGAGAACGGGCCATCCCTCCCCGCCGCGCCCAGGCCCATGGACTCTGTGTGGCCGCTGCCTTGGGCTGGGCCGGCCCCTGGCCTGATCCCCAGGCCGACGCCGAACATCAGCGCCTATACCGACGGGCTTTTCTGGATCTTCACTTCGGTGTAGAGGACAAGCGCCTGGTTTTTCTCCCCTCCGACCTTGATCTTCCCGCCGAGCTGCGCCTGCGCGAAGAGTTGAGCGGCACGATCCTCTGCACCGAGGGTCTCTCGGACCAGCCCGACTTCCCCGAATTCTGGCTCCGCCTGCCCCCCAAGCAGCGCCTGAACAACGGCCTCCGGCTACTACGGATCGCGGCACTCACATGGAAGGATGCACCTTTTCAGAGCCTTGACGGCCTGTTGCAGACCCGAACGGAAAACATGCCTCTGCCCCGTGCCTTTGGGCGCTTGATCGAGGTGTATCCTGCCTGAGTCGCGTGGTGCCACGCGGATGAGCTGGGTGCTGCTCCTGGCCTTCGCCTCGGGTTTCCCCTTTGGGATGATCCAGGAGCTACTTCCTCTCTATTTGCGCAGTGAGGGCCTGGGCCTGGAGGCCATCGGATTGGCCAGCCTGATCGGGCTGCCCTGGAGCCTCAAGGCGCTCTGGGCGCCGCTGGTGGACCGGGTGGGTACGCTAAAGGGCTGGATGATCCTAGGGTTGGCGCTTTGTACCCTGGGCAGCCTGATGGTGCCCTGGGTACCCGTACACTCCCGCCTCCTGATGGGAATTTTGTTAGGTATCGCCATCGGCAGTGCAACTCAGGACATCGCGATCGACGGTACGATTGCGACGGCACTGCCCGCGGAGGAGGTGGCACGGGCCAACGGCCTGCGGGTGGCGGCCTACCGGGCGGCGATGGCACTGACCGGCGGTGCGGCAGCGGTGATGGGAGAAAAGCTGGGTTGGCCAATGGCCTTTGTGACCATGGCGGGGGTACAGGCGCTGTTGATGGTGGGGCAGGCCCGCTGCAGCCTGCGTGGCGGAGTGCCCGAACGGGAGCCGCTGCAGGACTGGTTTCGCGCCCTGGGGAGCTGGGCCACCGAGCCCGCCGCATGGGGCTTATTCGCGATGGCCCTGTTCTTTAAGCTCGGCGATGCGGCGATGGCCCCCATGGTCAAGACCTTCTGGCTGGACTACGGCATGACCGTCACCGAGACTGCTGTATTTTCGACTACTTTTGGGGCATTGCTGACGGTGATCGGTGCGATCTCGGGGGGAGACCTGATGAGCCGGATGGGGCCTCGTCTGGGCATCCTGCTGTTGGGGCTGGCACAGGCGGTATCAAATCTGGGCTATGCCCTGGCGGCGTTGGGCGGTGGGGTGCCTGCGATCTACACCGCATCGGTGGTGGAGAGTTTTTCAGGCGGGCTGGGCACAGCGGCCTTGTTGGGCAGCTTCGCCCTGGCGGCGCGAGGCACACAGGCCGCCACCCGCTTCGCAATCCTGACCGCTATCGTCGGCTTCACACGCAGCCTCGCAGGAGCGCTCTCCGGCTCGGCTGTGGAGCAGTGGGGCTATACCGGCTGGTTCTTCCTTACCTTTTTGCTCTCCCTCCCCGGTCTGGCCCTGGCGATCTGGGTCGGCGGGCGCCTGCTTCCTCCTCCAGAACGCTGAGTTTTGTGGTCATCTGCCGGTCCCGGGAATAGTATCCAAAACATGATCGATCCCCGCGCAAAAGCCGCTCATGATCTTGCCAACGCGGCGGGGAAGGATGGCTACCTCGACCCCGTCACGGGCTATTTTGTCATGACCAGCTGCTACCTGAAGCGCCGGGCACACTGCTGCGGCAAAGGCTGTCGCCACTGCCCCTGGCCGCAGGAAGAACAACGACGCGCCGGGCGCGCCATCCTCAGCAATCCACCCACCACCTGAATCAGGTCGCGGGAGGACTTTCCAGGAGCTTCTTCAGCTCGCCGTTGCCGTGCAGCTCCTTCAGGATGTCGGAACCGCCGACAAATTCCCCACCGATAAAAATCTGGGGGATGGTGGGCCAGGAGGTGAAGTCCTTGACCCCCTCGCGCACGTCCATGTCCGCGATCACGTCTACCGTCGCAAAAGGCTGGCCGTAGGAAGCCAGAATTCCTGCAGCAGTTGCGGAAAATCCGCACTGGGGAGACTGAGGAGTGCCCTTCATGAACAGAACCACCCGGTTCTCCCGTACCGTCTTCTCAATATAGTCCCGCACCGGCATTTCGCCGCGTGGACTGCGGGCAATCGGCTCCTCTTCCTCGCGGGGAGGCGGCACATAGGGACGGGAGGTGGCTTCCGGCGGGCGGGAGCCGATGATGGGGAGGCGGCGCTTGAGCCGGTCGAACAGACCCATGGAATCCTCAAAAAGACAATGTAGTCTCCGCGCGCGGCGACGTCAGAGGACGGTGCCAACAAGCGCGGAGTGGGCTACGAAAGAGGCATGGAGTCCATCTGGCAGCTTGTGCTGCTCCCCTTTTCGCTTCTGTGTGCGGTCATTCCGATGGTCGCCTTTCTGGGGCTGGTCTGGTGGCTGGATCGCTATGATCGGGAGCCGATCTGGCTGGTCCTGCTCACCTTTGCCTGGGGAGCCCTGGGAGGGGTGCTTTTTGCGCTCCTGGGCTCGTCGCTGGCCATGGAGCCGCTGGCCATGGCCGTGGGGCCTGAGCAGGCCGAGCAGCTCGCCGCGGTGATCATCGCGCCGTTGGTGGAGGAGCCTACCAAGGCGATGATCCTCTTTGTTATCATGTTTTCTCGTTATTTCGACCATGCGGCGGATGGCTTTGTCTACGGGGCGGCGGCCGGGCTGGGCTTTGGGATGACCGAGAACTTTTTGTACTTCACCAGTATGGGCTCCGACCCGATGACCTGGTTCGGAATGGTGGTGATCCGCACCTTTTTCTCAGCGGTGATGCATGCCTGCGCCACCTCCTGTGTGGGGGCGGTCCTGGGTTTTGCGCGCTTCCGGGGCTGGGGTGCCAAGCTCCTGGCGCTGCCGATGGCCTTTATTCCCGCCATGAGCATCCACGCGCTGTGGAACGGGCTCCTCACCCTGGATGCCTATGTGACCGAGTGGGAGCTCTCCTGGTTCAACTTTGCACTCTTCCCGCTGGAGGTGCTGTTGCTCTTTGGGATCTTCCAGCTCGCGATCTGGGACGAGCGGCGGCTGATCCGGAGGGAGCTGGCGGACGAGGTGCAGCAAGGACTGCTGCCACTCGCCCATGCCACCGCTATCGCCGGCTATTTCAGCCGCAAAAAGCGCGGCTGGATTCCCGATGGTGTGCCCCAAGATGCCTATATCAAAGCCGCCACCACCCTGGCCCTGCGGAAGCACCAGTGCCGCTACGCATCCCAGCGCGCCTACCCCTTCTATCACGACGACGTGCTGCGACTGCGTCGGGAGATCCAGGGCCTTTTGGCGCTGGCAAAGCGCTGATTATTCCTTGGCTTTGACCGGCGCCCGAACCACACTGGCCGCAGCCACCACCTCGTCGGACCAGGCGGAGACGAACTCCTGCTGGCGCTGGCGAAGGAGCTGCGCCCGGACCATCGTCGCCTGAGCATCGTACTCGGATCGGGTGGGTTCCTGGCGTTCGTGGACGGCGACGATGTAGGAAAGACCGCGAACCTCGTAGACCTTGGGCAGTACCGTTCCCACGGTAGCGGTGCGCAGGACGGCGCTGATCTCGGGGTTCTCGCCCAGGGTCGGAATCGAGGGTTGGGCGGCCGAGAAGGTCTCGGTAAACTCCACCACGAGGTTCCGCGCGGCTAGTTTTTCCGTCGGAGGAACCTTGTTGGTGGACCAGTCGGCCAAAAGCCCGGTGGCGAAGTCGGCGGCGAGCTTGGGGACCCGCTCCTCCTTCATCATCCCCACGGCGATGTCCGGGGTCGCCTCTTCCAGGGAGATGACGCGGGCTTCGGTCACTTTTTCCACCTGGAGGATCTCAAAGCCGCGGGCCGTCTCAAACACGCCGGTCACTCCGCCCACACCCGCCGCATCCGCGGCGGTGATTTCAGTGGGATCAAACTGTGACATCGGACGCTCGCCCAGACCACCCCCAGCAGCCGCCGTCAGATCTTCGCTCCAGCGACGGGCCAGATCGGAAAAATCGACACCGGAAGTCGCCTGGGCATGCACCTGATCCGCCTTCGCCCGCACCGCCTCCTTGTCCGCCCCGGCAATGTCGGTGCGGAGCAGGATCATCCGAAGCTGGTAGCGTTTGGGCAGGTTGTAGAAGCGGTCGTAGTTCTCTTTATAGCTGGCTTCAATCTTTTCTTTGTTCGCCGCTACGAAGCTGTCGCGCTCGGCGTCGGCGATTTGGATGTCATTCAGAAAAGCGGTCGTCGGAACCCGGACAAAGGATAGACTCACCCGAGTCTGGTCTTTCTGGTACAGCGTCCAACCCTCCTCGTTGGAGAGGATGACGCTGCTGGCCACCAGCTCGGTGAGCTTCTGCAGCATCAGCCCCTTGCGGATGGTCTCCTCATAGCTGCCCTGGGTGTAATTCATATTACGCAATCGCTGCTTGAAGAGCTTCTCGTCGAATTTGCCGTCCTTGCCCTTGAAACCGTCTTCCGCCAGGATCTCCTTGCGAATTTCTGCGGCGGACACATGGATACCCAGGCGATCTGCCTCCTGCAGCATGGCCTCCTGCTTGATCAACTGCTGCAGCACATCGGCCGCCATCGCCGCTGCCTGCTCATCGGTGACCCCGGCCCCCGCCTGGCGCAGCGCCCGCCGGAGCAGACCGGAGCGGTCCACTTCGGTGATGGCCACACCATTGACCGTTGCGACGATTCCATTGCCAAGATCCTGACGGCCACTGACTCCCCAGAACATGAACACCAGGAGCACAGCCCCCATGATCACCCGTGTGGCGGTGGTATCGATACCCTTCCGGATCACTTGCAGCGCGTTCATGCCATCCTTCGGAAACGGCCACGTCTATCCCGATCCAGCCGTTGCGGCATGGGAAGAAAGCACAAGCCTTGCTCTTGTCAGGTCAAGGGGAACCGATGTATAAGGACGTCCCCCCTCCTCCCCCCTTCCCCACCCTCCCTCCTGGGGCCTCAGATGTTCTCCTCCGTACTTGGTCTCTTTTCGCAAGACATGGCCATCGACCTGGGCACCGCCAACACCCTGGTCTACGTGAAGGGGCGGGGCGTGGTCTGCAACGAGCCCTCGCTCGTGGCCATCCACCACGACCGGCGCGGCAACAAAAAAGTGGTCGCCGTGGGCACCGAGGCCAAAGCGATGCTGGGCCGTACCCCGCATGACATTCAGACCATCCGTCCGCTGAAAGACGGGGTGATCGCCGATTTTGAAGTGACCGAGGCCATGCTGCGCTACTTTATCGAGAAGGTGAGCGGCCGTCGCAACCTGGTCGCACCACGGATCCTGGTCTGTATCCCCTATGGCACGACCGAAGTGGAAAAACGGGCCGTACGGGAAAGTGCAGAGTCAGCAGGCGCTCGCGAAGTGCGGCTGATCGAAGAGCCCCTCGCGGCTGCCATCGGTGCAGATCTGCCCATCTCCGACCCGACTGGGAACATGATCGTGGATATTGGAGGAGGAACGACCGAAGTTGCGGTGATCTCCATGAATGGAATCGTCTACTCCCGCTCCATCAAGGTGGGGGGGGATCATATGGACGACGCCATCATCCAGTACATCCGCCGCCGCTACGATCTGCTGATCGGGCCGCGCACGGCGGAGGAAGTGAAAATGAACCTGGGCAACGCTTGGGCCGAGGGCTCAGCCTGGGAGATGCAGGTCAAAGGCCGTGATCTGGTGCGTGGCTACCCCCGTATGGTGAGCCTGACTTCCGACGACATCCGCCAGGCCCTGGAAGAGCCGGTCAGCCTGATCGTGGATGCGGTGTCCTCATCCTTGGAGCACACCCCACCCGAGCTGCTCTCGGACATCGTGGAGCGCGGCATCATCATGACCGGCGGCGGATCGCTGCTTCGCGGCCTGGATCACCTGCTTTCCGAGCAGACCGGCCTGCCGGTGGTGGTCGCGGACGACCCGCTGTCCGCCGTGGTCAAGGGTTCGGGTCGGGCCCTGGAGCAGGTGGAGCTGCTCGACCTGCTGAACTGACCGGGTGAAAAAAAGGCGCAGGATCGGATCCTGCGCCCTTTTTATTTGTGCAACGACCTATCTCTTAGAGAAAATAGCCGTTCTTCGCCAGGTAGTCCACCACGGCCTGTGCGCACTCGTCCACGCTGAGCTTGTCGGTATGCAGCACCAGCTCGGCGTTGGCGGGCTCTTCGTAGGGAGCGGAGATCCCGGTAAACTCCGGAATCTTCCCCGCGCGGGCCTTCACGTAGAGCCCCTTGGGGTCTCGCTGCTCGCAGACTTCCAGGGGTGCATTCACGTAGACTTCCACAAAAGTGGCGGCCGGCAGGATGGCACGCACATTGTCCCGATCGGCGCGGTAGGGCGAGATAAAGGCGGTCAGCACCACGACGCAGGCGTCCGCGAAGAGCTTGGAGACTTCGCCGATGCGGCGGATGTTCTCGGTGCGATCCGCAGGAGAAAAGCCCAGATCTTTGTTCAGGCCGAAGCGGATGTTATCGCCATCCAGCACATAGGTGGGCGCACGGCGCTCCAACAACAGCTGCTCGGTACGGCGGGCGATGGTGCTTTTTCCGGAACCGGAGAGGCCGGTAAACCAGACAACCGCGCCTTTTTGGCCGAAAACCTGCTGACGCTCTTCGTGGCTGACTTCTGCTGCATGCCAGGTGATATTGGTGCTCTTGACCTCAGACATCGCTGCTCCCAAAGGGCGCGGCCTATATCACCGGGGGGCCACACCGCAAGCGCTCAGAGCCGCTGGCCGACGATGCGGCCGACCGTCAGGCCCACCGCCATCACCGTTACCTGCGGATTTACCCCCAGAGAGCTGGGAAAGATGCTGGCATCGGCGATGGAGAGGTTATCCCACTCCCAGACCCGACCTTCGGGATTCACCACCGAGTCCTTGGGGTCGGCGCCCATCCGGCAGGTGCCCATGGGGTGGGAAGCATAGAGCGCCATGTCCCAGGCAGGAGTTTCATCGCGGACAATTTTTGTGATTTCGGATGGACTGTGGATCAAGCCCGCGCCCTGGATACCCACGGCCACCTCCAGCGCTCCGGCTGCAAAAAAGACCTCTGCACAGCCCCGGATCCCCTCCAGCATCCGGAGGCGATCCTGATCGCCGAGGTGATAGGTCAAGGTTCCCTCTCCCACACTGCCGTGAGAGTCCTCGTCGTGAACCACCACCCCAGCGGAGGCCATATCGCGGATCTGGGAGAGGTACTGCAGCGAAAGGGAGGGAGGCAACGGAAGGGCTACATAGTACTGGTCCAGGGGCATATTGAAGGTTTGAAGCAGGTAGCCCTGCTGCCACCGATCCACATAGTAGCCCTGCGTTGCGCCGGTCCATGGCTCGATAGGGAAGGGAAAACGCGCTACAACTCCCGACGTGGGGTGAATAAAAAGCTGCGTTCCTACTGGACCCGCTGAGAGGCCATTGGCGAGGAGGAAACGGGGAGAGCCCAAAGAACCCGCCGCCAGCACAAATTCCTTCGCCCGCACCCGGAAGTGACCTGCGGTCCGATAGCCCTCCGGATCGATTGTGCGTCCGCCAACCTCCACAATCCTGCGCCCTTCCGTCCGCACCCCGTCCACCCGGCACTCCGGATAGACCCCCACCGTGCCCCTGGCCACTGCTTCCGCCAGAAAGGTGCGATCTGCCGACATTTTTCCGCCTGAAGGGCAGCCCTGCTGGCAGACCCCACAGCCATTACAACCCGGTGCCGATCGGTCCATAAAGGCGCCGCCCTTCCAGCCCAGTTTTTCAACCCCTTCTTTGAAAATCAGGTTGTTCTTCCGTTGTACCGACGGAGGGTTTACGCCTACCCCCAGGGTACGCCACACCCGGTCAAAACAGGTGCCCATCCATTCGTCGGTGAAGTGTACACAGCCAAACTTCGCGCGCCAGCTCTCCAGCACTTCTGGCGGGGTACGGAAGCAAATCGCACTGTTAATCAGCGTACTTCCTCCCAATCCTCGGCCACCGGGCAACGGGATAATGCAGTTGCCACGCGTGGCACGGGTGCCATGCCCCGCGTAGAGATGTTTGAAGGCCCAGGGGGCAATGGGGCGAAAATCCTTGGGCTTCCACGCCCTCCCCTCTTCCAACACCAGCACCGAGTGGCCCGTTTCGGCCAGCGCGGCCGCGGTGGCACAGCCGCCCGCCCCCCCGCCGATCACGCAGACATCCGCTTCAAGCTCCAGCTCGGCCGGGTAGTCGGGAAAGGAATGGATACCGGGTGTCATGAAGTGCCCTCTCCACAGGGGGGTACCCATCCTAGGCTCTGACGCACTTTCGGTACATTGAAGAAGGACATTCCCATGACCAGACGCAGCGCGTCGCTGGCCATCCGACGCGGCATCACCGCCGGGTCCCCCCAGGTCTCCATCACCTCAATACGCTGTTCCAGCGGCAGCAGCGAAAAGCGGGTCCCCCGAGAAGCCAAGGTCCCTCCTTCTAAAGCCTGAAGTGTATGCCGGAATACATCCGCCACTACCGGCTCCAGGTACTCTCCCAACAGCTCGTCCACCGCATGGACAATATCCACGTCCGCCGCGCTGATTCCGATCGGGGAACCCGCCGGAAACAGCGCATCCCCAAGTGCAGCCACCACGATCGCCTCCTCCGCGGAGAGCACCCGACGGCTCGGGTCGGCCGCCGGTAGCCGCACCAGCACCACCCCAGCCGCCCCGAGCATCGCGACGGTAAGCCCGGTAGCGAGGAAGGACCGACGACTCTTGGACATGCCTACAGCCTACTCACCGTTCTCCCTGCGCCGCTACCCCCTGCGAAAAATATTACGCACCCCGCGAGGGTGGCGGTCTGCGTAGGACAGGATACGGCGCCCCGCTTTGCCATGGCGCTGAAGATCACCTGCCCCCACTGCGGTCGCCCTATCCGGCTGGAGGAACCTTATCCTCTCCCCGGCGCAGAGCGGCAGTGTGCCTGCGGGCGGACCCTGGCCATCACCTACCCCATGGGCATGATGGAGCAGCTCAAACGCCGGGGAGGCCGCTTTGCGGAGGAGGCGGAGGCGCCTGCACGTCCCCCCGAGCCGCCCGTGCCCGCCGCTCGCCGCAGCATCCTGCCCGCCGAAGCGCCTGCCCGCAGCCAGCCCGCCGAAGCCCTGCGCAGCGTGCCACCTCCCGATGTCCAGCGCCGCCCCGAGCCCCCGCGACGCCCGACCGAGCCACCCACCGCCGCGACCGAGCTGGATCGGCAGATACCCCGCTCCAGCGAGCCTACCGAGGTGGATCCCGGCTCCAGTGCCACCGGTCAGGTGGTGCAGACTTCCAGCACCGCGCTTCCCCGCCGCTACGAGCCCCGACGGAAAGCCCCCCCCAAGGCTGCCCAAAAACCTACGAGTCGTATGTTCTGGGTGGGTAGGGGCATGGCCGCGGTGGCGGTTTTTGTACTTGTGGCTACAATCCTCGGCATCGGTGGCGTCGCAGGGATTTTCTACTACTATTCTCGGGATCTGCCCTCGCTGGAGGCCCTGGCCCAGTACCGCCCCCCTACGGTCACCGTGGTCTACGACGACAAGGGCGAGCTTTTAGGGGAGATCTACGAGAAGCGGCGCTATGTGGTGCCGCTGGAGCAGATGCCCAAGCACCTGCACAACGCTTTCATCGCTGCAGAAGATGCGGGTTTTTATGAGCATAATGGTGTGGACTACATGGGCATTGTCCGCGCTGTTGGTCGCAACGCCCTGGAGGGGCGGATGGCGCAGGGCGCCTCCACCATCACTCAGCAGGTAGCCCGGAATTTTCTCCTTACCAACGAGAAAAAGCTCTCCCGGAAGATCCGAGAGGCGCTCCTGGCTTGGCGTATCGAAGAGGCCTTTGAGAAGGACCACATCCTCTACCTCTACCTGAACCAGATCTACCTGGGCTCGGGCGCCTACGGCGTGGAGGCAGCGGCGCGGGTGTACTTCGGCAAACATGTGGAGGAGCTGACCCTGGGAGAAGCCGCGATCATCGCCGGGCTCCCACAGCGCCCCAGCGACTACTCCCCCCACCGACACCTGGACAAGGCCAAAGCCCGCCAGAAGTATGTGCTGGAGCAGATGGTCGATAAGGGGCTTGCAACCCGAGAAGAGGCCGATGCCGCCTACGCCGAGAAGCCGGTCGTGGTGGAGCGCACCAACGAATTTCTGCTGAAAGCGCCCTGGTTTACTGAGCATATCCGTCGCTATCTCGTCGAAAAATACGGCTTTAACAAGGTCTATAACGACGGGTTGGTGGTCGAGAGCACTTGCGATCTGCACCTGCAGGCCGTGGCCCAAGCGGCCGTGACCGAAGGAGTCACCCACACCGACTCCCGGGCCGGCTGGCGTGGCCCCCACGACCACATGGATGCCGCGCAGATTCCCGCCTATGTCGCCGAGCTTTCGGAGAAGTACGACACCTTGCTGGAGGGTGAGCGCTACAAGGGTGTCATCATCCAGGTACAGAAAAAGCACGCGGTGGTGGATCTGGGGGAAGCCAAGGTCCTGGTGCCGCTGATGTGGACAGAGTGGGCCTATAAGCCCGATCCTGCACGATCCGCCAAAGGTCGCCGCCAGGACGACCTGACCCGCGCCCTGAACGTCGGCGACGTCGTCACCGTGGAGCTGATGAACCGCGACTTCCGCAACGTCGAAGGCCTGAAAGAATATAAAGAAGCAGGCGAAGGTCCCTTCTACGCCGCCAAGCTCTACCAGGAGCCGGAGCTACAGGGGGCACTGTACTCCATGCGCAACGATACCGGTGCAGTCGTGGCCATGGTGGGGGGAGTGGACTTCCGGGGTACCGAGTTCAACCGGGCAATCCAGGCCTACCGCCAGGTGGGAAGTACCTTCAAGCCTATCGTCTACGCCGCAGCCATCGCCTCAAAGCGATTTACTGTTGCAACGATCGTGCCCGACGCGCCGCTGGTTTTTCGCACCATCGGTCCTGAACTGTGGAAGCCCGAAAATTACGGCGAGGACTACCTGGGCGACATCACCCTCCGCAAAGCGCTGGCCCTCTCGCGGAATGTCGTCACTATCCGGGTGCTTGACACCATCAAGTTGCCCATCGTGGTCGACATTGCCCGGAAGATTGGGATCCAGACCAAGATGGAGGAGGACCTTTCCATGGGACTGGGTGCCTCCTCGCTGACCATGCCCGAGATGACGACCGCCTACGCCACTTTTGCGAACCTGGGCAAGCGGGCAGACCCCCACTATGTCAATAAGGTGGTCGATCGCGATAACGTGGTGTTGGAGCAGTGGGTGACCCCCGAATGGCCTCAGGTCCTTGATGCCTCCGTGGCTGGCGTGATGACCTGGCTGCTTCAAGAGGTGGCCAGCAATGGTACGGCCGCCAAAGCCCAGTCTCTGGGCCTCCATGTGGCGGGCAAGACCGGAACCACCAATGAGTTCCGGGATGCTTGGTTTGTGGGCTTCACCCCGGGCCTCACCACTTCGGTCTGGGTAGGCTATGACCAACCGCGATCCATCGGGAATTCCTCCACAGGGGGAACCATCGCCTTGCCGATCTGGATGGACTACACCCGCGAAGCGGTGCCCAAGAGCGAAAATCGTCCCTTTCCTACGGCCCCCGGTCTGACCTGGGTGGGCATCGACGAATCCACCGGGCGCTCGGTAAAGGGCGGGCGCTCCATGCCCTTCCTCTCCGGGACCGCACCGCGCGAGTCCGATGTGGAGGCCAACCAGAAGACCTCCCAGGACATGCTTACAACGGAGTTTTGATGCTACTTCTCCTGCTGTCCTGTGAGACGTCCTCCGTCGTCTATACGCCCATGTGTGGTCTGGAGGTGCCCAGCGCAACTGCCACCACCGTCCAGCCCGGCGAGGTGGTGACCCTTACCACCCGACCGCTCACCACACTCTGGGACACCGCCGTCACTTTTGGCGATCAGCGCATTCCCCCGCTGAGCCTGGATCGCAGCGAATGTGCCAGCTGTGACGCATGTATTGAGGAGAGTGGCTGCCAGACCTGCGGCCAGACCTGCAGCAGCTGTACAGAGCTATGCAGTCTTTGCATTGAGACACTATCCATAGAGATTCCCTATGTACCGGCTGGCACCTGGCCGCTTCAGATCGTGAATCACCATGGACGTAGCCCCGTTCTGAACTTCACGGTGGAAGCTGCTGCTGACAGTGGCACAGACAGCAGCCCCTGAGGTTCCGTTCGGAGACACCGAAAAAACCTACCGCACCGGCAGATTTTTCTCAGGTGCCGTCAGCGTCCCTTACGAACCATGTCCCGCAGGTTCTTGCCCACCTTGAAGTGGACCACCGGCGTGGCCCCGATCTGGATCACCTCGGTCGTTCCTGGGCGGCGCCCCTCACGTGCTGCACGAGAGCGCTGGGAAAAGGTACCAAAACCGGGCACGGTCACCTTGTTCCCGCCGAGGATCTCTTCCACGAGGATTCCCTGCTCGCCCTCGACTGAAAAAAGTGCGTTCACAACTTCCATGGTCTTCACCTGCGACAGGCCGGTTTTCTTGGAGAGTTTCGCTACAAGCTCTTTCTTGTTCATTCATTTCCCCGCAATTGCTTGGTTGGGTCTGTTCGGGTGCCCGTCGCGTGCCAAAGCACCCGCCGTCGTCTCCAATCTTGACATGCTTTAGCAAAAGAGAAAGCGCCCCCCCCAGGCTTGGGAGCGGCAGAGGGAGGGGGGAGTAGCCACATTTATGCACTTTCTATCTATGATAATCGACAGATGTCAAAAATCAGTACAGACCGTCGGATCTGCGCGCACAGCCGCCCCCCTCCCCTCGGGGCAGCCGGGAGGGAGATTTCCTGCGCTTTGCGCGAGGAATGCGAGCCCAGCGCTTGAAAGAAGACGCCGGCTGGTGTATCTCAGCCCTCTCTCTCCGGAGCCGTGATGCGTCCCTCCCTGTTCGCCCTCGCCCTGCTGCTTCCCGCCCCTGCCCTCGCCGGTGGGTTCGGCCTGATCGCCACGGGCGGACTCCACTCGGACCGGGTCTACTACTACGTCCCCAACGAAACGACCGGCGAGCTGGAGCAGGCGCCCCCCATCAACCAGATCGGTCCGAACTTCGGCGGTGGTCTGGAGCTGGTTCTGGGCGACCGGGACGACAAGATCATGGGCGTCTTCCGCGGCTACTACCTGATGGATACCGCCCAGGTCGCGACGGAGGAGATGAAGGATCCCTCCTACGCCTACAACCTGCGTACCGTCCCCCGTGACATCGGTATGGTCACCGGCGGCCTGCAGTGGGGTCTGGTAGGCGATCCGACCGGACTGCAGCTGGTGCTCACCACCACCATCGGCTCTGGCTTTCTGACCAGCGACTTTACCGAATTCCTCACTGCCGAACTCGGTGTAGGTGCCACCTACACCGTGGCCCGGCATGTCCAGCTACACGCCGAAGTGAGCGGCGGGCTCCGCTACCGGAAGCGCTTCTACCACACCGAGAACCTGACCCTTGGCGTTCGCTACCTCTTCGACTGACCCGATGCGAAAGCTCGCTGCCCTGCTGATTTTCAGCTTGGGCGGCTGTGATTTTGCCCCGTCGAACCCGGCCTGGCAGGAGCAGCTCTCCCCCGAAGGCCCCTGCTACGAGGCGAACCTGCTGGACGGCATCGATGAAAGCTCCACCGAGGAGCTTCATCAGGTTTTTGCCTGCTTAAACCACACGGGAGCGCTTCGCGCGCTGGAGCCCCTGGATCGCTCCCTGGACGGCAGCACCCGCGACGGTGCCGTCGGCTACGTCGTGGCGGTGGAGGCCAACAAACTGGCAGGAACCTCCTTCTCTATCCCCAGCCTGCTGAGCGGCGGGCGTAGCCTGCTTTCCCAGCGCGAGGAGTGGGGCTGGGTCCTGCACATGGGTCTGGAGCTGCTCTATGGCTCGCCCTACGGCTGGCTGGGGCGCTCCGTAGAGCTGAACTCGCAAACTGAACTCGATCGCGGTCTTTTGACGCCCCTTTCTTCCACGCTGGGCGTCGGCAGTGCAGCCATACTGGACGACGACTACCGGGCGCTACAACCTGTGGACTCCCTGCTGCGCTCCGAGCGACTTCCACAGCTTGCCTGGACAGTTTCCGCCATCGGACAATCCAGCAACCCGACGCTGTCCACGCTGAACCAGCGCTGGGCCTTCGATGTTTCGGATGCCCTCGAAAAGGCCGGGGATACCTCCAACAACCGGCTGCACTCCCAGGACTCCATCCGGGCCTTGGTGGTGGCGATGATGGGCGATTTTGCAGGGAGGCCGCGTCTTTCCCGGCTCTCCGATCCGCTGTTGCCGCTCTTAGACGATCCGGTGATCGAGGCCGAGCTGCGGAGCTGGCTGGTGGAGGCGGAGGGGCGGCTCCAGAACCTCCCCGGTCAGCTCGCGGACATGGCACGCAAAGATGCACAAGGAAACTACAACCTGGGCGCATCGGACATCTCGGCACTTACGGCGCTGGTACGGCTTTTGCATGCCGGCAACCAGGACATCAGCTGCGATGGGAATATCATCGGTTTTCCCATCCATATCTCCCTGGGGAACCTCTCGGTGCAGCTCTTGGAGCTGATCGCCACCTGGAACCCGAACACCGCCATCACCGTGGTGGAGCTGCTGGGTGGGGTGCTGGACGTAGACTGGCTCACGGGGCCGCTGTTGGATCTGGTGCCCAACGTCTGCTCGGGTATCAGCCCGCAGATGATCGAGGACCTGTACTCCATCGAGCGTCTTAATGATTCCCCCGGCCTGTCGCGCTCGCTGATCTTACTTTTACGGGCAATGGACGGGCATATTCCCGATATGGTGAACCTGCTCGACGTCGCCTACGAGGTGGAGCTGCTACCGCCGGTAGAAGAAGCGCTGATTGATCTTGCCGATGCGTCGCTGGTGCAGGATCTGCTTACGATGGTGGCGGTGCTATTGGAGCCCGACGACTATTTTGATGCTGGCTACTTTCCTTTTGGGGTGAATCCTCTAAGTTTTGAGGATGTTTGGGACATTCTGGGTGCCGTACTCCCGCCCGATCAGGACGGTCTGACGCCCCTGGACCGCCTGGGTCCCCCGCTGCAGGCCGCCCTGGCGCAGGAGGGCACCTGGGTAGCCATGGCCAACCTGGGCAGGCTTTTGGGAGAGGGGGAGGCGGAGCTGCCCACAGTGCTGACCCGGTTGGATGCCCTCCTTCAGGAAGATCCCTCCTTTTCCTGGGCACCGGAGGCTGCCGACCTGCTGGCAGACCACGACAAGCTACGCCCGCTGCTGGTCCTGGTGGAGTCCGATGCGCTCCGGGATGCAGCCTTCCGCACCGAGCTGACCGCCGAAGGACCCCTGCCCTGGTTCGCACGCCTCCAGGTGGGTGGCACCCTGGATGTAGTGCTCAATACCATTTCCTCGCTCCTCACCCTGCTTCCGGAGGAAGGATGACCGTCGATAGCGCCCATGTCCAGCTGAACCTGGGTACCGCGCCCCACCACTATGGCGAGCGCCTGCACCTCCACAGCCACCCCTATGCGCTGTCCCTGCTGGCGCGTCTCGGACACCCGGCCACCCGCCAGCCCGAGGTAGGCAACCTGTGTGTGCGCGCTTTTGAGTATCTTTTTACGCAGGTAGCCAGCCGCGAGCTTCCCACCGATGTACGCCGCATCCCGACGCGGATGACCAAGGCCCACCCCGACCACGCCTACGAGGGTGTGGTCCTGCATCCCGACACCCGCGTGGTGGTGGTAGACGTGGCCCGTGCGGGGATCGTGCCCGCGCAGCTGTTCTACGAGCGCTTCAACGAGTTGCTCAACCCCGAAAACATCCGGCAGGACCACCTTTTTGTCAGTCGCTCGGTGAATGCCGGCGGGCAGGTGACCGGGGCCTCGGTGGCTGCCGCCAAAGTGGGCGGCCCCCTGGATGGGGCGATCCTGGTGGTGCCCGATCCCATGGGTGCAACCGGTGGTTCTCTTCTGGAAGCATTAGAGTACTACCGACGCTCGGGTGCCGGATCGGCGATCAAGGTGATCTGCGCGCACCTGATTGTCACCCCCGAATACGTGCAGCGGATCCTGGCGGCCGATCCCAGCGTCCACATCCATGCTCTGCGCCTCGATCGCGGATTTTCCTCCCCTGAGGCTCTTTCCTCCTCCCCCGGCCTGCATCCATCGCAGGAGCGTGGTCTGGATGAGCACCAGTACATCGTCCCTGGCGCCGGTGGCCTCGGGGAAGTCCTCAACAACGCCTGGGTATGAGATGGCCGATACGCTGAAAGCCTTGATCACCGCCGAAGAAATTGCTGCCCGCATCGCCGAGCTGGGGCGTCAGATTCGCGCCGACCATCCCGACGATACCATCACCGTGATTGCGGTGCTCAAGGGCTCCTTCATCTTCCTGGCCGACTTGGTCCGGGCGATTCCCGGCAATGTCCGCGTGGAATTTCTCGGGGTGGCCAGCTACCACGGCGGCACACACTCCTCCGGTGCCGTTCAGATCACCCAGGATCTCCGCTCGGAAATCCGCGGCCAGGTCTGTCTTCTGGTCGAAGATATCGTGGACACCGGGCTGACCATGGACTACCTCCTGCGAATGTTAGAGGTTCGTGGCCCGAAAGTCTTGAAGCTGGTCTCGCTGCTCGACAAGCCCTCCAACCGGGAAACCTCGGTGCCGGTGGACTATGTGGGCTTCACCATTCCCGATGAGTTTGTGGTTGGCTACGGGCTGGATCTCGGAGAACTGTATCGCAACCTCCCCTACGTGGCCGTCTATTCCCCCTGAGTAACTGATGCAGTTTATCTCCACTCCCGACGCGCCCGCCGCCATCGGACCCTACAGCCAAGCCGTAGTCCATGGAGATCTGGTCTACTGTTCCGGCCAGATCGCCCTGATTCCCACCACCGGAGCACTTTTGGATGGCGACGTTGCCGCCCAGACCCGGCAGGTGCTCGCCAACCTGGACGCCGTCCTAGTGGGCGCTGGCTCCCGCCGAAGCAATGTAATAAAGACTACAGTCTATTTGCGGGACATGGCGGACTTCAAGGCCATGAATGATGTCTATGCTGCCTTTTTCGGCGAGCACCGCCCCGCCCGCGCCACCGTGGCTGTGGCCGGTCTCCCCCGCGATGTCCGCGTCGAGATCGACTGCATCGCGAAGGTCGCATGATTTTCGGAGAAACCCCCCTCCATGTGATTCAGACCCGCGAGGGTCTCCTGCGTGCGGTCGAACAGCTCGCCCAGGCCCCGGTGATCGGAGTGGATACCGAGTCCGATGGCTTCCACCGCTATCAGGAAAAAGTCAGCCTGATCCAGATCTCTGACCTGGATGCCGACTTCATCATCGATCCGTTGGTGATCGAGGATATGAGCCCGCTTGGCCCTCTTTTTGAGAACGAAAAGCAGGTCAAGGTGCTGCACGGGGCCGACTACGATATCGTGAGCCTGCGTCGCGACTTCGGCTTTCAGTTCAACAACATGTTCGACACGATGATCGCTGCGCAATTTCTGGGCCTTCCCGGCGTAGGACTTGCCGATCTGATCCGCCGCTGGTTCGGGCATGTGATCGACAAACGCTACCAACGCCACGACTGGTCGGCGCGCCCGCTATTGCCCGAACATCTGGACTACGCACGTGGAGATACACACTTCCTTCCTGCTCTTCGCGAAGTTCTGACCCTGCGCCTGCAGCAGAGTGGTCGCCTGGGTCAGGTCGCCGAGGAATGTGCACTGCTCTCCCGACGGCAGTGGCAGGGCCGCACCCGCGATCCGGCAGATTTCCTGCGGATCAAGGGCTCCCGTGGCCTGCCTTTGGATGGCCTGCGTGCCCTGCGTGCCTTGCACCGCTACCGTGAGCTGCAGGCGGCGGAGTACGACCGGCCCACCTTCAAGGTGCTTCCCGACGACGTACTGCTGGCCATTGCCGACGCCCTCCCTCAGACCCCGGACGAAATGGCCCCACTCTTCCGCCGGGGATCGCCACTCTTGCGTCGTCATGGCGATGGCCTCTTGCAAGCCGTAAAGGATGGCCTCCAGGACCAGAGCGAGCTGCCGGTGCCGCCCCCCATCGAGCGCCAGAACCTGCCCGCCGCACTCTCCACCCGCGAGTCCGAGCTGCTTCTTCTAAAGCTTCGGGACTGGCGAAACTTGAAGACCGAAGAGAAGGGCCTGCCGCCGGTCGCCGTCTTCTCCAACAACCTGCTGAAGTCGCTGACCCGTATTGCGCCGGAGACCATGGCCGAGCTGGAGTCCGTCCCCGAGATCCGTCGCTGGCAGATCGCCGAGTTCGGCGAGGAAGTCCTGGCCTTGATCGCCGAGGTTCAGAGCCGACGGGAGTCGGAGGGCGGCGGGAAGAAGCGCCGCCGCCGTCGCCGCAGCGACAGCCCACGCGACGCAGAAAACTCTTGACGGATCGGGGGCTGTAAGGGCGGGCACGGTGGCGGCGTTGCGGTTATCCAACGTCGATCTGGCTGGACCCGATGGACCCTTTCATTCCCGTACATCTGGTGAGTATCGCTGCCGCCCCCGAGGGCGATCTCTCCATGCTCTCGCTCCTCACCGGCGCCGACATCATCGTGCAGCTGGTCCTCTTTGGACTGCTCTCCATGAGCGTGGTCTGCTGGGGCATCATCCTCAACAAATGGCTGGCTCTGCGCAAGGCATCCCAGGAATCTGCCTCCTTCCTGGAGATGTTCTGGAAGTCTCCCGATCTCGATAAAGTCTACGAACGCACCGGCAAGTACCCCAACTCGCCGGTCGCTGCAGTTTTTGCCGCGGGCTACATCGAGCTGAAGCGCCTGACCGGAACCGATGCCGCCTCGGTGGCCATGGATCTGGGCGTCACCGAGAATATCGAACGCGCGTTGCGACGCACCACCAATGTGGAGCTGAACCAGCTGGAGCGCCTCACCACTTTTCTTGCGACCACCGGATCCACGGCGCCCTTCATCGGACTTTTTGGAACGGTGTGGGGAATCCTCCGCGCCTTCCAGAAGATCGGCGTGACCGGACAGGCCACCGTTGCGACGGTAGGCCCGGACATCGCCCACGCCCTCATCGCGACTGCGGTCGGCTTGTTGGCCGCAATCCCGGCGGTTATGGCCTACAACTACTTTACCAGTAGCATCAAGGGTCTGGCCAGTGAGATGGACGCCTTCGGCTCGGACTTTTTGAACATCGTGAAGCGTCACTACCGGGGGCGCTGAAAAATGGGAATGTCCAGCTCCCGCTCCGGCGGTGTGATGTCCGAGATCAACGTCACTCCTTTTGTGGATGTGATGTTGGTGCTGTTGATCATCTTTATGGTCACCGCGCCCTTGATGACCACCGGTGTGGAGATGGACCTGCCCCGCGCCGAGGCCCCCTCGCTGGTGGCTGAAAACCAGCTTGTACTCTCCATGACCGGCAAGGAGGAGTACTTTCTGAGCGATGGTAGCGGCCAGGATCGGCAGATTCTGAAGGAGGAGCTGGCGATCAAATTGAAGGCCATCGCGGAAGCAAACCCCGACCGTCCGGTGTTTGTACGGGCAGATGGTGCCCTCCCCTATGAAAAAGTCTTGCAGCTCCTTGCGGCGGCACGCAACGCCGGGATCGTGAAGGTGGGTCTGGTCACCCAGCCGGGGGCGCCCACCCCATGAGTGTGGCTGTCCTCCAAGCCGGTCCCCGCCTTGGCTGGGAGATCCTGGCCTCGATCGGTGCACATCTGGTGGTGTTTGCCACTCTTCTGGTGGCCCGCTGCGGCGACGGCAAGGTGCAGCCCTTCATCAAACCTGAGGAGGTGATGATGGTGGACATGAACCCACCTCCTCTCAAACAGTCAAGTGCCATGCCGCAAAAGGCGGAGCGTGCTCCTCCTCCCAATGCCGGCAGTCCCGACGTTCCGACTCCGCCTACCCCACCCCCGCCCAAGCAGAGTGATCTGGCCATTCCCGTACCCGACGCCCCCAAGGTCAAAGGGGACCCCAAAGCCGAGAAATTGCGCGAAGAAATGCTGGCGGAGATGCGACGGCAGCAGCTACTCCAGGATCTGAATGCCCCCATCGGCAAGCAGGACCGTGCAGCTACCTCTCCCGACGGGGTGGACGATCCTTCGCTGGCGGGAACGGGAAGTGGAAAGCCCACCAATGCCGAGCTGGCCAAGTGGGCCAAAGCTGCCCGTGACCTCATCAACCCCAACTGGCACCCGATCCTCTCCATCTGCCAGGCCTCGCCCGGCCTGACGGTCAAGGTGCGGGTGGTGGTGGACGGCCAGGGCGGCCGGAAGGCGGATCCGCGGGTGAGTACTCCTTCTGGAAACGCCTCTTTTGACGGATCCTGCCTGCGTGCGGTCGAGGCGACGGTCAAGCTGCCCCCTACACCGGCCACCCACCCCAATGGTTGGGATGCGGACCTGGTATTTTCCTGCAAGGAGGCCCTTTGAAGCGCCTGATTCCCCTGTGCGTCTCCATGCTGGCTCTGGCCTGGACCCTCACCGGACTGGCCGAGGAAGGCCGAACCCTGGTAGAGGTGCAGATCGGCAAGCCCGGCGACCGAGCGGTACCCATCGCACTGCCGACGCCCAAAGGTGGAGCGTCGCAGACCCAGGAGTTCTGGGACGTGGTACGCCGGGATCTGGAGCTTTCGGGCTATTTCCGCATTCTGTCGCAAGAGGCCAGTATCGAACCCGCAACTGCGGGCCTTCGGCCTGGGGAATTCCAGTTTTCGGACTGGCGCACAGTCGGGGCGGCGGTGCTGGCCAAGACCGGCGTGGTTTCATCGGGAAGTGATGTGCGCACGGAAGTGTGGATCTATGATGTGGGCGGCGGGGAAAAGCTGGCGTCTCGCGCATTTTCTGCACCGGCGGCGGGCACCCGTGGCATGGCCCATCGGGTCGCCAACGAGATCATGATAGCGGTGACCGGAGAGCGCGGCTTTTTTGATACCCGCCTCGCCTTTGTCGGCAATTTCAGTGGGAACAAAGAGATCTATGTGATGGACGTGGATGGCTATGGCCGCCGCCAGATCACCAAAAACGGCAGTATCAACCTGAAGCCACGCTGGAACCCCGCCGGAAATGCCCTGGCCTTCACCAGCTATTTTGCAGGCAACCCCGATCTCTACGTCGCCGACTTGGGAAAAGGGCAGATCAAGCGCGTCTCCGGTCGCGCTGGCATCAACACCAGCGGCGCCTTCTCTCCCGACGGCACACGCATCGCACTCACGCTGACCATGGGCTCAGATGCCGATATCTACCTCCTGGATGCCAACAGTGGCAGCCAGATTGCGCGGCTGACCAACAGCCCGGGCATCGACACCTCCCCCTCCTGGTCCCCCGACGGCTCCCAGATCGCTTTTGTGTCCGAACGCGGCGGTGGCCCCCAGATCTACGTGATGCCCGCCTCTGGCGGCGAGGCACGCCGCGTCAGCTTTCAGGGTGGCCACAATACCGACCCCTCCTGGTCTCCCAAAGGCGATCGTATCGCCTTCGTCGGCAGAGACGGACGTTTTGATGTCTTCACCGTCCGGACAGACGGTACCGGAATGGAGCGGATCACCCAGGGACAAGGCGACAACGAAGACCCAAGCTGGTCGCCCGATGGCGGCTACGTCGCCTTCTCCTCCACCCGCAGCGGTGCCGCCCACATCTGGATCGCATCTTCCGACGGTCGCCACCAGGTGCAGGTCACCAGCGGCGGCGGGGGATATACCAATCCGCACTGGTCCCCTCACCTCTCCTGGTAGAAGATGCGCGCAGCTATTGATATCGGCTCCAACTCCCTTTTGATGTTGATCCTCGACGACACCGGCAAGGTCGTCAGCGACGAGGCCCGCGTGGTCGGCCTGGGGCGTGGCCTGGGGGAGCGCGGGGTCTTCCGGCCCGAGCGGATGGAAGCGGCGCTGAAGGTGCTCAAAGAATACGCGGAGAAAGCGAGAAATCTTGGAGTTTCCCCGGAAACTATCCGAGCAGTGGCCACCTCTGCCTCCCGACGCGCCCTGAATGCCACCACCTTCTATGCCCAGGTCCGCACCCAGACCGGCCTGAAGGTCGAGGTGATCTCGGGAGAGGAGGAGGCACGCCTGACCTGGATCGGCAGTATCGACGGGCTGAATCTGCCGCCTGGTCCCACCATGCTGGTCGATCCCGGCGGCGGCTCCACCGAAGTGATCATGGGCGAGGGGGACCGCATCCAGTACCGGGTGTCCACCGAGCTGGGTACGGTGCGGCTGACCGAAGCCTTTTTAGGCTATGGAAGTGTAGAAGCGGGCGCCTTTTCGCGTCTGCGTGCCGCCGTGGAGCTGGGGGTGGAGCAGGTGAACCTGCCCGGCATGCCCCGCTCGGCGGTGGCCGTGGCCGGTACCGCAACCACCCTGGCCGCGATGGAATTGGGCTTGAAGAGCTACGATCCCGCGAAGGTACATGGCAGCACCCTGACCCAGGCTGCCCTGCGCCGCTGGATCGACCGCCTGATCGACTCCACCCCGGAGCAGCGTCGGGAGCTGGTCGCCGTTTCTCCGGAGCGTGCGGACACGGTGCTCGCAGGCGCCATCATCTTGTCCCATGTGCTGGAGCGCAGCCGTCGGCAGTCCTTCCGGGTCTCTGATCGTGGACTTCGTTACGGCCTTTTGGCGCAGCCCACCCGCTGAATGAAGCTTCATTCAGCGAAGATTTTTTTCAGCTCCGCCTCCGACTGGGCAAAGCCTACGGTCAAAAAAATCCCGTCGCGCTCGATGACCGGGCGCTTGATCAGCATGGGATCCCGGCTGAAGGCTTCCACCCACTCGGCCTCGGTCCAGCTCTCTTTTTCCGGGCCGAGCGCACGGTAGCTGCCGCCGCTGGTGTTGCGAAGCGCCCGGCTGCCGACCGCCTCCACCCAGGCTTGCACACGACTACGAGCGGGCGGGGTGGCCCGCAGGTCTACCGACGTGTAGGTAATTTTCTGGCTGTCTAACCAGGATTTTGCCTTCTTTACTGTCCCGCAGGTGGGGATCCCATAGACCGTCAGTGCCATTCGACCTCCGCCCCCTCCTCTATCGCCCCGTGCGACAGATCCGCAAAAAAGGCAGCGGGGGTGGGTGCGGATTTCCCTTCGCCGCTGTAAGGTCCGCCCACGGAGTTTCGCCATGCTGCTCATCCTCGTCAGCCTCGCATGCAACGATCAGTCCGGGTTAAATCGGGTAAAAACCCCGCCGACCCTGTGGATCGACAGCCCGGCCGAGGAGGAGGTGCTTCGGCAGTCCGACACCGAGATTCCCCTTCTCGGTCGTGTAAAAGATGAGTACGATCTTCCTGAAGATCTGCAGGTGACCTGGGTACTGGACGGCGGCGAGGCCGTTGATGCCACGGTAGACAGCGACGGCACCGTCCACGGCAGCGTTCCCGGCGATCTGGTTCTTGGCGAGCACCAATTGGTGCTTCAAGCCCTGGATCAGGATGGCGAGGCCGGCCGTGTGGTCGGGCACTTCACCATGGCCGGCCCCCCCGGCGCACCAATCGTGGACCTCTACGCGCCCGACGACGGCACCACCTCCGGGATTGCCGAGGACATCACCTTTCGCGGCCGCGCCACGGACACCAGCACCGCCGTCAACGACCTCTTTTTTGAGTGGTTCTCCGATCTGGACGGGACGATCTCCGGGGCGGTGACCGGCAGTGGCGAGAGCATCTTGATCACCGACCAGCTCACCGAAGGGGAGCATCTGATTACTCTTTCTGTGACCGACCTGGATGGGGAAGTGGGAACTGACTCCATCCACGTGATTGTGGAGGGCGGCACCACCCAGCCCGAGCCCGGCGACCTGATCTTCTCGGAATTTATGGTCAACCCTCAGGTGGTCCCGGATGAGGACGGGGAGTGGGTGGAGCTCTACAATACCTCTGGTCGTACCCTGGATATTGCGGGCTACTCCTTCCACGATGATGCCAGCGACGAGTGGGTCTTTGACGCCTCGGTCCTGGTGGCCCCACACGGCTACATGGTGCTTTGTGCCAACATGAACCCCCGTAAGAATGGCGGCATCTCTTGCGACGGGTGGTTCTATCGGCAGCCCATGGGGGAGGCACCTCCCACCGGCTCCGGCCACGGCAGTGGTGTGGCCATCGCCAACAACGACGACGAGCTGGAGCTGACCGCCCCGGACGGTACCGACATCGACTTGTTCGACTACAACGACACCAATTCGGATCCCATCGAGGATGCCATGTCCTTTGGCCTGGATCCCAGCCATATGGACGGCGTGGAGAACGACGATGTGGGCAATTGGTGCGTACAAACCACGATCCAGAGCGGCATGACCGAGGCGGGCACCCCCGGCGCCGCCAACGATCCCTGCTTCTGAGCCTGGATCTTCGGCTCGGAATCGGTTAGCCGCCCCGCTACAGGAGAACGCGCGTATGGGCGCTCAGTGGAAACATAAAGGCCGTATTGAAGGTGGCGCGAAAAAGGGAGCCCTTTTTACGCGCCTCTCCAAAGAGATCATCATCGCCTGCAAGAGCGGGGATCACCACCCCGACGCGAACGCCCGCCTTCGCGCCGCACTGGAGAATGCACGCAAAAACTCCATGCCCAAGGACACCATCGAGCGCGCGATGAAAAAGGGCCGGGGGGAGCTGGATGAAGGGGTGACCTACGAGACGGTGACCTATGAGGGCTTCTGTCCCCACCAGGTGCCGATCATGGTGGAGTGTGTGACCGAGAACCGGAACCGCACTGCCCAGGATATCCGTACCATCTTCCGCAAGGGCCAGCTTGGTGCGGTACAGTGGATGTACGACCGCCGCGGCCTGATTGAAGCCACCCATCCCAAGGGCTTGGATCCTGAAGAAGCCGCGATCGAAGCGGGTGCTCAGGATGTCTCCTCCTCCGAGGACGGGGTGGAGTTCATCTGTGATGCTACCGATCTGGACGCGGTAAGCCGCGCCCTGCAGGGTATGGGCTGGGTGGTCAGCACCATGGAGCTGGGCTGGGTACCCAAGAACCGGGTCAGCCTGGAAGGAGACGCCCTGGCCGATGTGCAGGCTTTCCTGGAGCTTCTGGACGACTGCGACGACGTGCAGCGCATCTACACCGCGCTGGGCTGAGCCCTAGCGCTTCGCGCCCAGGATCCGGCGGAAACGGTCACCGCCGGTGTCCGGGTAGAAAAAGCAGCGGACGGTCTGCCCGGCGACGACGATCACTTCTTCCTCGTCCCCTTGGATCTCCCGGATTTCGCTCAGCGGAAACCGGAGCTTTTCGGTCGGGGAGAGGCGGATAAAGTCGCCATTGGCCACCGCGCAGACCACCTGAGCGTCCGGCGTCTCCATATGGTAGACATCGGGGATCTCTCCCTCTTTCAGCAATCCGGCTTTGTGCAAGGGCACCAGCACATCCGGGCTGACATTTCCGCCGTAGGTGAGCTGCGAAAAACCTACATTATCGCCTGCTTTCATGATGGAAAGGGTCCACAAGGTCAGACCCGCAACCCCCACACAGAAGACAAAAAGCAGCAGCATGGCATAGGCCGCAAGGCCACAGCCGGGCAGAATATCGTAGGCACGGGGCCGGGGCTGGACATCTTCCACGCCGGGGCATTATCCCGTCCGGATGCGACCTCCCACTGCACTGACCATCGCCGGATCGGACTCCGGCGGCGGGGCCGGCATCCAGGCCGACCTCAAAACTTTTCTCGACCACCGGGTCTACGGCATGAGTGCCATCACCGCACTCACTGCGCAGAATACCCTGGGGGTCCAGTCGATCTTTGATGTCTCTCCATCGTTTTTGCGAGAGCAATTACACAGCATTCGTGCCGATCTGCCGGTGGATGCCATCAAGATCGGGATGGTGGCCGACGCAGCGCGGGCCACGGTGATCGCCGATTTTCTGGAAGCCTGGCCGGATCGGCCCCCGGTAGTTCTGGACCCGGTGATGATTGCCAAGGGAGGAGCTTCCCTTTTGCACCCGGATGCGGTGGCAGTGCTGCGCGAACGTCTGGCGCCCTTGGCGACCCTGGTCACCCCCAATATCCCGGAAGCCCAGGTTCTGGGTGAACTTCCTGGCGTGGCACTGCTGCGGAAGGGCGGCCACGCCGAGGGCTTTGAGGTGGAGGATGTCCTGGAGTGGCAGGGCCGCCGCTACGTGTTCCAGAACGAAAGAGTTGTAAGCAAGAATACACATGGAACCGGTTGTACCCTGGCGGCGGCGATCACCGCCCAGCTGGCCCGGGGCCGCAGCCTGCCCGAAGCCTGTGCACTGGGGGTAGCCTACGTCGCCACACTCCTGAAGGGCTCACTGCAGAGTGTGGGGCACGGCCACGGTCCCCTGCTCCACGGCCTCCTTCCCACCTGACCAAAATCTGTCCGAAGCGGACATTTTCTGTCCGACCACTATGAACAGGCTCTTGCATTTCTCCTGAACACCTGATAGGATGTCTAGGAAAGGTGCAACGATGAGTCTGTTCATTTCTCTGCTTTGTTTGTCCACTTCTGCAAATCCCCTGGTTCAACCCCAACCGGCACTGCTGCCGCTCGGTGCACACGCCGTACTCCCCGTGCGCGGCGCCCAGCCCTTCAGCATCCAGCTGGCCCCGGCGAGCCTGCCGGCCTTGCCGGCGCATCTGATCCCCACCCAGCTGGCCAGCCTTTTGCCCGCCACTGGCTGGAATGGCGGGGTGGAGAGCCTGGAATTCCGCGGAGAACAAGATCTTCCGGCGGCGGGTGCACTGCCGGATCGGCGGATCCTGCGCTACCAACAGATGTTGTACGGCGCCGAGGTGGAGGGCATGGGGGCGCTGGTGGTGGTGGACGACACCGGCATGCGTTCCCTCTCCGGCGCACTATTGAACGATCGTTCAATTCTGAATCGGCGGCTTTGGAAGGAGCTTCCCGAGGCAGAGGAGCAGACGGCGGTGCTGCGGTTGGAAGAGGACGGGCTCCGGCACGCTTGGCGCCTTCAGCTCCCCACCGAGCTGCTCTGGTTAGATGCGGAAAATGGGGCGGTGCTGGAGCGGCAGTCGCGGGTGTTTGGCGCCTCGGCCCTGGGCATGGCTTTCCACCCCGATCCCTTGGGAGAGCTGGAGGAAGGCCACTTTGCTGTGGATCGGCCAGTGGAGGGTGCCTGGACCCTGCGTCAGTCGGGCAGCCTGATCGTGCTCCCCGGCGGTGCCGATGGGAGCTGGCAGCCGCTGTCCATTCCCGACAATGGGGCGGATTGGGCCGATTTTCGGAGTTTTGGGATGCCGGTGGTGGAGGATCTGAACGATCCTGCCTACAACCCATATTTTGCCCAGATTAACGTGTACTTTCAGCTCTTTGAGGACCTGCGGGTGTGGACGGAGTGGGGTGGGCGTCACCCCGGCGAGATTCGCGCCTGGACCGCGGATGCGGACCCCTGCGGGCTGGGCAACAGCAATGGCGCCTGTGCCTGGCCGGGCGAGCTGCATTTTGGTCTGGGGGAAGCAACCCAAGGTGAGAGGGGGGCCTTCCACAGTGCCCTGGACGGCAGCCTGGTCAGCCACGAGCTGGCCCACCTGCTGCTGGGGGCGCAGCAGCAGAACAGCGGGGGCTTGGTGGATGTCGCCATTGCGGAAGGTTTTGCAGACTATTTCTCAGCCTCTCGTCATCGGATCGAGCAGATCGGAGCCTGGACCTGGGCGGAGCCCACCGCCGATCTCCCCCGGCTTTTGAGCCAGGAGGATAGCTTTCCTCTGGCCTGGCTCCAGGGGGCTGGCAAGCCACATGCCACCGGGCAGATCCTGGCGCGTGCCCTCCTTAATTGCCGGGAAGAGCTGGGGGCGGATGCCGCATTGCTGGATCCCTGGCTGATCGATGCGCTGGGTCGGGTGGGTCTGGGGGAGCGGGATCCGCAGAAGCCCCAGCTGGCCATGCGCGAGCTGCTGTTGCAGCTGCTCTTGAGCGTGGGAGATCGGCCGGAAAGCCTGGAAATCCTCCAGGCTTTCGCCGCGGTGGGCCTTTTCACCAGTGCTCAGGAAGCGGTGGTGGACATCGATGCGGATATTCTGGAAGAAGCTCCCACTTTTACGATCTGGGGCGGCGAGGCCTTTTTGTGGGATGAGGGCGGTCTGGTGCGGGGTCAGGCCTGGAACCCGAGCTGGGTCCTGGAGCTGTCCAGCACCGCCGATTTTTCGGAAAATCGCTGGTCCTCCGGCCCGATGAGCGGCATCACAACGGCGGCAAACGGGGTGGCGTCGCAAGAGTGGACCCTGCCTCCCGAAGTGTGGGAGCAGTTTTCTTCCTCTTCAGACCTGTACTATCGCCTGACCACGACGGATGGGCGTGGTGGCAACCTGCGCAGCTCCACCCACTATGCGACGGAGGCCATGCCCCTGCCCGTCGGCCATGCCACCATCCGCGCCGCCTCCTCCTCCACCGGCTGCACTTCTACAGGATTGTCCTCCCTTTCCTGGAGTGGCCTCCTGCTGGGGCTGGGCCTGGTCCTGCGGCGGCGCGGATGAGCCCCACCGACCCCTCAAGGGCAGGCCAGGGGGCTCCCGTCCAGGCTCCACAGCGCGAAGCGTTCGTCCTCTTTTCCCGGCTCCGATCCCAGGATCTGGACGAGCATCCGCCGGGCGCGCGGCCAGTCGGAGGTCCAGGCGACCTCCCCTCGATTCCCCTCGGTGGGACGGTCAAATCCCGTTTGTTGAACCAGCACATAGCGATAGCCAAGGTCCAGCAACTGCTGACGATCGACCGCAGGGGCGGGCGCCACACCCCCGTAGTTCCGCTCGCCCACCGCCACCAGCGCTCGGAGCAGCGGCGCATTCTGCTTGAGCGCCGCAAGCTGCGGCGGGGCAAAAGCAGCTTTGGTCACCAACATCCCCCCAAGCAGCGGCTTCTGGTGGATGGTCTGAAAGTACAGGTTCTCCTGCTGCATCACATAGGGCAGGTCGATCACCGCTCCCGCCGGGGCGGCTTTCAGACAGGCCAGCACCGGCCCGGCTCGGCCGTCCCAGCGCCCCACCGGCAACAACCCCTCTTGACGCAGCAAGAGCAGCGTCGAAAAGAGGAGCACAGTCCCCATCAGATAGGGACGAAGCCAAAGAAAGCGGGTGAGCCGGCCTCCAAGGGGAGGGCGGGTGTTCCCCCCCGCGTCCGGATGGGGCGGCACTTCCCCGGACGACGGGGACGCCTGGTTGTTATCCTTGGTTTCCTCGGCAGTACCGGACACCGGCTCCCCGCTGCTGTCCAACAGGGTGGGCTCCGGCCCGCTACCCCCGACCTCCGGCGTCTCCACCGGCCCGGTCAAAAGCCGCCGGGTGGTGGCGTCGGCAGCGATCAGCTCCGGCTCCCCCTCCCCCCGCTTCAGGCGCACCTGATAGCGCCAATTCCAGCTACGCGGGGGCTTTGGATCAGCGGCGGCGACCACGGCCACCGGCAGCCCCCACATCAGCAGAGGCACCAGGGCGCCCAGGAGCGGCCAGAAGGCTGCGACCGCTCTGCCGGGCCACCACCAACGGCGCATCAGCGGCAACGCCTCCAGGAGGCCCAGATACAGGTTGTTGGGCAGCTGCGGTGTCCCCGCGATCAGCGCCGGGCCGCTGGCCACCCCCAGGCACAGCAGCCCCCAGAGCAGCAGCCCTCCACTCAATTTTTTGTAATCTGGACTACGGAAGAGTAGAGCGAGGCCCAGCGGCAGCGCCGCCCACCACCATCCGGTCAGGATGGGGTGGCTCGGGAAATAGCCAAGTTCTCCCTCTCCCAACAACGACCCGGCGGTGCCATCCCATAGCGATAGCACATACAGCCCCAGCTCGTCCCCCTCTGCCGAACGGAGGGCCAATGGCGCGATCAATCCACTTCCATCCATCGTTAAAAGGCCTGGCACGGTGCCCGCATCCAAGGACTGCAGCATCGACAGGGCAAGCGGAAGCGTCATCAAGAGCGCCACCGCACCGCCGAGACTCAGCCCGAACAACATGCCGATCCGAAAGCGGAAGAAGAGGATCCAGCAACCAAAAGCCAGGGCGAGTCCGCCCATCATCAGGCCGTAGTACCAATATTGAAATCCGGCCAGCGCCATCCAAAAGCCAGCCGCCGCTCCGGACCACAGGCAGCCAAAAAATCCTCGTTGATCCATCCTCCACAGTGCGGCGCTACTCAATGCCACAAAGAGCAGCAGCGCCTGAGTGGGCCGCCCCTGCTGCAACTCCTGGAGCACATAGGGATTGAGAACGAGGCAGAGCCCCGCCGGCCACTGCCGCGCCGCCGGTACGCCCAGCGCGCCCGCAGCCGCACAGCCGCCATAGTAATTGCCCACCAGAATCAGCAGACACCATAGGTTATAGCCCAGGATCGGCCCGAACACACTGCGTAGCGGCAGCGCCAGAGCCGCGTCCAGGAGGTTGCCGCCGGTGTGCAGATAGATGTCCTTCCCCCAGGGGTAAAAGAACAGGTCGGAGTGGGCAAAAGCCTGACGACCGGCCGCCACTTCGCCGGCAAACCAGTAGAACCACTGCGTGCCGTAGCCATCCACCCAGGGCACCCCAACCACCCAACGCCACGGCGCCCAGAAGGCAGGCCCCAGGATAAGCAGGAAAAGAAAGAGGAGGAGGAAGCTGCGTCTCACAGGGCTCCCAGCGACAGGTGCAGTCGCATCGGCGGAAGAAAGGGAAGGATGCCGGCCTCCCCAAAAGCTTCGACCGGGCTGGGGTTGAAGCCAAGATCAAGCTGGATCGGACCGACCACAGTAGCGCGCCGCACCCCGAAGCCCACCGAATAGCGCAGGAGTGGCTCCAGCCCGGCCCGCGCCGAGTCGGTCACGATCTGCTTTTTGAGAAACCAGGTGTTGCCCACATCGGAAAAAAGCGCCACTTGCCAGGAAGAAAGAGATCGAAATCCAAGGGCATCCAGCGGAATCTTCAACTCGATACTGGCCAGTCCCAGGCTATCGCCTCCCGTCGGCACCCAGCGCTGCTCGTTCCGGCTGGCCCAGGCAATCAGCGGCTCCAACGAGGGCGGATAGGGAATGTCGCCCGGCTCTGAGAGATTGGCAGGTCCAACGCCATCCAGATCAAAACCGCGCAGGTTGGAACCACCGCCCAGGCGAAAGCGCTCCTCCACCGGCAGCGTTCCCTCACCCCCCACAAATGAGGTGCCCCCCCGCAGGCGTAGAAGCAATCCCAACTTTCCCAACGGTACATAACCAGATAGTGTCGCCTCCGCGCGCAGCCAGGCCGGGGCATCGGGCGCGTCCACCATCAACATACTGCCCAGCCCGTCGGAGACCACCACCTCCGCCGAGGCGGCCACCCCTTTCCGGGGGTTGAAGGCATCATCCCGGAAGTCCAGCAACAGCGACAGCGCCAGACCCGACTGGGCACGCTGCCCGCTGGGAAAGGCGACCGGAAGCCCGCGATCCAGGCCCATAATCGCCCGCCATGGGTCCCCCTCGATGAGCAGGGCCGGATCTGCGTCCAGAAGCCGCCGGACCTGAAGCCGATAGGCAAGCTCTGCCGTGGATCTTCCACCCAGAGACAGCCTCAGACTGAGCGCAAGACCCGAGCGCCCCAGCCGAAACCACCGTTCCTGATCCTGGGCGTTGAACAGAAGATCTCCCGCAAGCTGCTCGCCCGGCGTGGGCACGTCCGGCGCCTCGTAGCGGGCGGCCGCGCGCCACTCCACCGTCGTGCTGTCCAGGGTCCAGCCGTCCCCGCGCCAGCCCAGACCGGCCTGCCCCAAAAAGGTGAGGCGATGGCCCAGGCCAAAAAGGTTACGATGACCTGCCCTTCCAAAGAACTGCACCCCCTGATCGGTGGCGGCACTGCCTCCCGCCTCCGCATAGAGGTTAGGCCGCTCCTCCACATGCACCACCATATCCTTGATACGATCTTCGTCCCCGACAACCCCCACATCTACGCGAGAAAACACATCCAGTTGGTACAGCCGCCGCCGGATCTCGGACACCGCGCTAGGTGACAAGATATCTCCAGGTCCAAGCGGGATTTCCCGCTCGATCACCAGCCGACGGGTGCGCTGGTAGCCGGAAATCAGCACCGAACGCAGATAGACCTGCGGGCCGGGCACCACCTGCACCACCACGCTGGCCTCTGAGCCATCGCCACTGACCGTCGTTTGTGCACGGGCATCTGCCTCCAGATAGCCTGCCTCCTGATAGCGCTGTGCGATCAGTCTACAGCGTTCATCCATGGCCGAAGGATTCAAAGGTTGACCCACAAGAGGGTTCAAAAGTGCGGACACATCCAGGTCACCCCCCTCCGCGCGCGCATCCATCAGCATCGCCTGAGGTCCAGGATCTACCTTGACTTCCAGAGCCACCCGGCGCACCTGACCGCGCAGGGGTACCCAGTGTGTCGGGCCCGGCTCGTAGCGCTCCAGCTGGAGCTGCGCCGACAAAAAGCCCTGGGAACGATAGTATTCCCGCAGCACCAACAGCGCATCCTCCACCCCTCCTCTTGTCGCCTGCCCCACCTGCAGCAACTTGGGGCTGGCTTCCCGCAGGGCCCCCCGCAAAAAGGCAGGACTACGCTGGGGTGTTCCAGTCCAGGTGCTGTGTCCCAAGCGGAAGGCCGGGCCGCGACTACCCCGCACCTCCAGATCCACACGTCCCTCGCCCTCGTGGAGAGCTACCTTGATGGAAGCCTCTGCATAGCCACGTTCATGCAATTTTGCTTCCAGACGTTCCGCAGCGTCGGCGGCGAAGGAGCGCGATAGCAGCGCCCCCTCTTGCAGGCGCAGGCTACTCACGATCTCCGCTTTCGGTGGAAGTCCTCTTCCTTCCCGATGAATGTAGTAGCGGCGCTGAGGGTTGAGCACCACCACCAGCTCAGTGAGCGCCCCCTCTTTTACCGGAGTCACCCGCGCCCGCGAGGCATAGTAGCCCTTCTTCAAAAGAGCATCCTTCAGATCCTCTTCCAGGGCATGTAATGCCGAATCTTTGTATGGACGCCCAACAAAAATGCCATTCTTCCACAGCAGCAGGCGCACCCGCGTACGGCTCAATGCGTCCCGACGGCGTACTTCGACGTGGCTTGTGCGCTGCGGCTCTCCCTCCTGCACGCGGACCTTGAGCTGAACCTTCCGGTCGGTACTTTGAGAGCTACTGACCTGAACCACGGCGTCTACCCATCCTTTTTCGACATAGGCCTCCGTGATACGTTGCTGGACCACCGCCGCCTGCTCCGGGAAAAAGATCTGCCCCGTCTCCAAGCCCGCAAGCCGCTGCAACGTGGCCTTTCCGATGGCCCGGTTCCCTTCCACCCAAAGGCGCTCCAGTCGGGGCGGCGGGTAGACCTGATAGGTCACATAGACCCCTTCCTCAGGTTCCCCGTTGGGACCGGGCTGCACCCAGGGCTCCACCAGCACCTCGACCTGCGCGAAGTCACCCACACGGGTGAGCGTCGCGATATCCTGGCGTACATCCTGGGGAGAATAGAGCCCATCCTGCTGCACCCGCAGCAGCGGCTCCAGGTCCTCGTCGGGCAGCCCCCCTAACGGCGCCACCAGCGAACGCGAAAGCACCCGCCGGCCGGTATAAAGTACGGGATCGACCACGGCTTCGCCCGTCGGTGGATCTTCCGCAGCGGCCGGGTGGACTGCCCAGAGCAGTCCCAGGAGTATGCCCAAGGCCGTCCCCACTCAGTCTCCCTCAAAACGGAACTTGAACTCGGTTCCTACCGCGGCGAAGGGCATGGAGCGACCGACCTGATCGGTGGTCGCGTAGGCAGCCGCATAGAGACGGCTGGCAATCCGGCGTTCCACCGACACATACCAGTCCCCCCCGAAGGAGAATTCGCCGGTAAAGGTGAAGCCGCCGATCTGGCTGGACTCCGCCACCAGCCGGGGTTCGTTGCTCACCGTCTTGCTACCCCGTTCGGTCACCCCACTTACCAAGGTCCAACGGTTGATGAAGCGGTCCAGAACCGCCGCCGTGGGGTTGGCCGAGGCCAGGCTGGCGGAGAGCAGCCCCCCCGTCTCGACAGCCAGCGCCGTCCCGAGGTTGCCGTAGCCACCCCGCTCCATCTCCTCCCGGGTCACGCCGAAGAGCAACAGCGCATTGATGTCGGCCTGCGACAATCCGGGGTCACTTGATGCTGTGGTGCTCCAGTCCGAGAAGGGGCCGGAGACCAGGTAGCGGATACGATAGTCCTGGTCTTGCGAGGATATCTCGGTATTCAGCTCGATATCGAGATCCGGGTCGAAGCTGTAGGGGTCCAAGTAGCGCAGCTCGCCACGGGCGACTTCAAATTCCCGATCCTGGAGGTAGACCCGACCTCCGGGAACCATACGGATTTCGCCGGTCATTCCTGGTCGGGCGGTGTCACCAACAATGCGTAGTGCGGCACTGGCATCGGCATCGGCCACATTGTTGCGCAGGTGAACGGTTTCTTCTGCGTCCACAGAAAGATCCATGCCGAACCAGGCCTTGGACTCCTCCGGCGCCGTGTCGGTCAGGTAGTCGGCTTGCAGCGACAGCACCGTGCTCTCCCAGTCCACCCGCTCGCGGAATTGCATGTCAAGGATGCGAATTTTCCCTGAAAGAAGCAAAGAGTCCACTGGACCGTCAAAGAAAAGCTCCGCATCGGCCAGCATCGGAGGCAGGTAGTCCAGGTACTGCACCCGCGCCGACCGGGCCACCGCATTCAGCGAGAAGCGCACCGGCCACCAATTTTCCGCACCGATCGTGCTCAACTCCGAAGTGACCGTTCCCCCACCCACCGTAGCCCGGAAGTCGCGAATGGCCCACTGCTCGGGGGTGGCCTCAATGGTCGCGACCACTTTCTCGAAAGGAGCCGGAAAATACTCGGTATCCAGGTAGGCATTCTGGAGACGGCCCGAGGCCACACTGCGGATGGCCTCCTCTCCCGGCGCCCGGCTAAGCCGGAGCTTCACGGGAACCGCACCTTCCGCCTCCTGAATTCCCGGCGCCACCGCGCGGATCAGGTCCAGGTCCAGGCTGCCCTCTCCCACAAAATCTACCCGACCATTCGCCAGGGCTTCCCCTGAAAAAGAGAAGCGTGAAGGTGGATGATCTCCCCGAGCGGGCTCCGCGAGACTCAGCGAGCGGACTAGGACCGAGCGGCCGTGGACCTCAAAAGACCAGGGCTCTGGTGCGGTGAGGTGGTGGCCGTCCCAGGAAAAATCCACCCCCGGCAGGCTGGCGACGATGTCCACCGGTGTCGGATTGTCCCCGAAGAAGCCCCCTAAACCCACCTCCCCCGAGAGCCGCGCCCGCACCGGCTTGCCATCGGCCGCCTCGGGATAAAAGACATCCAAGGGGAACTCGTCAAGCTGCCCCCGCAGCCGGTAGGGTTGCTCGTCCCAAAGTCCCAGTGTACCTGTCGTTTCCAGGCTATTGCCTACCAGGGATCCCTCCCAACCAAGCACGCCCGCTTCCGTATGGAACTCCACCAGCGAGTCCTCCAGCGGATGGCGCTGCCAGAGCAGATCGGTCAGCTCCAGTCGCCCCCGTGGTTCGGGCTCAAAAAGGGTACCTCCTACCTGGGCATCCAGCATCAACCTGCCCTCCACCGGCAGATCACGCGTCCGCAGGTGGTCCAGGCTCTGCAGCGTGGCCCCATCCCAGAGCAGCCCCAGGTTCATCTTCCAGCCGTCCCCGATACTCCCGTGCGCCAAAAGCGACTCTGAAGGGTTCCCTGGACGCGTCAATAGCAATTCTTCAAGGGAGAAGCGACCATCCCGCATCCAGCCTATCGCGCGCCCTTCCAGAAAATGTTCGCCATACAGGCCTACATTCCGAAGTGTCATCCGCCCGCCACCGTCCAGGTGATAGACCTCTCCCGCCAGATCCACCCGCCCGGCGATGTCTCCGTCCAGATCGCCCAGATCGGCGAAGATCGAGGTGATATCACGCAGGCGACCCTGCAGATCGATGCCGGTACCCAGGGTCATCCCCGTGGACGGAAAGCCGATCTCCACCACCCCGGACCAGCTGGTGTCTCCACGCAGGGCCTGAGCGTCCGGGAATCTTAGCCGCTTGAGGTCGGGGCTGATGAGCGTGGTCGTGAGCTGATCGGCGATGGGAAAACCAAGGACCTGCGCCCCTTTAATCTGGAGGCTACTCTGGGCGGACAGCGTACCATAGTGCCCCTCCAGGCGACCGTGTAGCTCCGCCATCCCACCCAAACCCGCCCCTCCCAAAGGCTGGAGAATCGAAAGGTCTAAGGCAGGAAAATCAGCATCTACCACCAGTCTTGTGTTCCCCGCGATGCCGATGGAAGCCGAGGCCCGCCCCCGGCTCCGCCCACTTACGATGTGGTCCCCCACAAAGATCAGGTGCTCAGAATCCAGCTTGACACTGCCTTCCAGCCAGGCCTTGGGGATGTCCAGGACCATCGACGCATTGGAGCGCACCGGCCCGGATTTCACCCAAAGATCCTGAATCGCCACCTTCAACGGACCTTCCAGGCGAAGAGGGGAGAGCGTGCCGACCAGGGTCGCCTCCAGATCACCGTCAAAGGTCACCCAGGGAGTAGGGGCAACGCCAACTTCCGACAGAATTGTCGCCAGATCCACACTCTCCCCGCGCACGGTGGCGGTCAGCAGGCGGCTGCCCAGATCGTAGCGGGCCTCCGCATCCACCCGGCCGGTGGCAAAGGGCCAGGAAAGGTCGTAGATCCTGCCATAGCCCACCTCTCCCTCCCCCGGAAGTACGATCTCAAAGGGAGCAACAACATCGCCAAAGCGGTGGTGTTTGCCCGGACCCGGAGTCAAGGCCAACCCGCTGCCCGAGAGTACACCGCCCAGGCCAGGATGACTGAAGGGGCCGTCGATGGAAAGATCCAGGTCCAGCCTCCCATCGGCCTTCCCGGGATGCCCAAGCCCCAACATCAGAGCCGGCAGCTCAACTCCCACGGAAAGATCCCCATGAACCTGGGCTCCGGGCTGACCAGCCAACGAACCTTCGATCACAATCGCCTCGGTCCGCAGCCGGATCGAAGGCAGCACCAGCCGCTGGGGGGTCAGCACCACATTCTCAAAGACCACCCCTGAGGCATGCTGGGTGAGGGGGCCGGCGGTCACCGTCGCATAGCCGATCACCATGTCCAGGCGATCCGGCCCGTCTGGGCTGACAAAGATACCATTCAGGCCCAGTTCAGCATCGGGAGCTTCCAGGCGGAAGGCCCCCCCGCTGATCAGCAGCTCCTCCCAGGGCAAACGTGATGCCGGTGGAGTCGGCACCCGGTTTGGGTCCCGCTTCAAGGCTCGGAACTCGCGCAGTCCCTCCTTGTCCAGGTGCAGATGTACCACCGGATCCAGGATCTCCACCCGCCGGAGTATCGGCCGCCAGCCCTCCATCCCCGCCGTCGCTGAGAGTTCCTTAACCACGGCAATGGTGTCGCCTGTCCCCGCATGGGTGATGACCAGACCGACTACACCGATACGAAGCGGATAATACTCGATGGACAAGCGACCGATCGTAAAGTCTTCGCCCAGGCGCTGTTCTAAAATCTGCTCTAACAACTGGCGTCCCAGTCGGGCGGCCACGTCGGTACGCAAAAAGAGTAGCGTACCCGCCACCAGGACGACAGGCAGGCTCCAGATGTAGCGGCGGCGGCGGGCTTTGGACATAGAAGGAGGGCGAGACACAGCTTTATCCCGCCTGAAGCATAGACACCCGCCGGAGCGCCATGCGTCCCGGAAAATTCGCCGGGCATCGCCTTGCAGGCTCCGGATTGCTTCGTTACATTCCTGACCACTGCGGGTGTAGCTCAGTTGGTAGAGCACAAGCTTCCCAAGCTTGATGTCGCGAGTCCGAGTCTCGTCGCCCGCTCCACACTGAAAGAAGGGAGGTTTCGGCCTCCCTTCTTCTTTTTTTCCCCTTTGGGACCCGTGGTGACAACGGAAAGCAGACAGAACTTTCCACAGCGACCTTCGGGGATTACCTTGCTCGGATGTGTCCACACCTCGGCCCCACCGATCCGCCCGACCAGCCACCCAAGCCGCCCAAAGCCCCTCCGGGGGGGCCAGGAACCCGTGAATCCTCAGGCGCAGACGTCAAGGAGCGGGTAGAAAAACCGCGTCTTTTCAAGGTGTTGCTGCATAACGACGACTTCACCACCATGGAGTTTGTGGTGGAAGTGCTGATGCAGGTCTTCCGGAAGAGCCGGGTGGAGGCCACACGCATCATGCTCCTGGTGCACAACGCCGGGAAGGGCATTGCGGGGGTATATACCCGTGAAATTGCGGAAGAGAAGGCAAATATGGCCATCGAATACGCCCGTGCGGCGGGCTATCCGCTCCTGGCCACCACCGAGCCAGAATAGCAGGTGCATCGTTTTTTGAACCGCCCATTCGGAGGGTAGCCGACGGCCCCCCGGTGGATATTCCTGTAAGGTCTGCGTCCTGTCCCCGGCGCAACGGAGTTTTGAAATGACTCTCTCCAAAGAGCTGATCATCGCCCTGAACCTCGCTGTGGAGGTTGCACGGGAGCGGCAGCATGAATTCCTGACCTTGGAGCATGTGCTCTATGCACTGCTCACCGATCCCAGCTCGGCGGAGTGCCTGGAAGCCTGTGGTGTAGATCTGAAGAAGCTGGAGAAGGAATTGGATAGCTTCTTCGCCACACTGGAGAAAGTGGAGGATGTGGAGGAGCCGGCTCAGACCCGCGCCTTCCAGCGCATCCTCTCCCGTGCCGCTGGCCACGTGCAATCCTCAGGCAAAACCGAGGTGCGCGGCGTGAATGTGCTGGTGGCCATGTACTCGGAGGCCGACTCCCAGGCGGTGCACCTGCTGCAGAAGTACGGCGTGCAGAAGCTGGATGTGACCTCCTTTATTTCACACGGCACCCGGAAAGTGCCGAAGAAGGGGAAGACACCGGAGCCGGCCGGAGGGGGGGAGGACGAAGCGAAGTCCCCCTCCAACGATCCGCTCAGCGACTTCTGTGTGGACCTGAACGCCAGAGCGGAAGCCGGAAAGATCGATCCGGTCATCGGGCGTGAGCGCGAGATCGAGCGGATCATCCAGGTGCTCGCGCGCCGTCGGAAGAACAACCCGCTCCTGCTGGGGGATCCCGGCGTGGGCAAGACCGCAATTGTAGAGGGTCTTGCGCGGAAGCTCTTCCTGGGGGAAGTTCCTGATCTGCTGAAGGGCTGCCGGGTCTATGCGCTGGACATGGGGGCGTTAATCGCCGGAACCCGCTACCGGGGCGATTTTGAAGAGCGTCTGAAGGCGGTAGTGAAAGCCATCACCGAGAAGCCCGGCTCTATCCTCTTCATCGACGAAATCCACACCGTCATCGGCGCAGGCGCCACCCAGGGCGGCTCGATGGACGCCTCCAACCTCCTGAAGCCGGCCCTCTCCAACGGCGACCTGCGCTGTATCGGCTCGACCACCCACAACGAGCACCGCCTCGCCTTTGGCAAAGATCGGGCCTTGGCCCGCCGCTTTCAGACCATCGACATCGGCGAGCCCAGCCTGGAGGACTGCATCGAGATCCTGAAGGGTCTCAAGGGCACCTTCGAGGAATTTCACAAGGTCACCTTTACCGAAGCGGCGATTGAGGCAGCCGTCAAGCTCTCGGCTCGGCATATTACGGATCGGCATTTGCCCGACAAGGCCATTGACGTGATCGACGAAGCGGGCGCCTATGCCCGCCTCAAAAACCCCGGATCCGCCGTGGATGTTCCGCAGATCGAAGATGTGATCTCCAAGATCGCCAAGATCCCGCCCAAGTCGGTAAGCGAGACCGAGCAGCTCAACCTCAAAGATCTGGCAGAGAACCTGCGCAGTCGCATCTTCGGCCAGGACCGTGCCATCGACACCGTGGTGCAGACGATCAAGCTGAACCGCGCCGGACTGGGACACCCCAACAAGCCCGTGGGTACCTTCCTTTTCTCCGGTCCCACCGGCGTCGGCAAGACCGAGTTGGCCAAGCAGCTCGCCGAGGTGCTCTCCGTCACCTTCCTCCGCTTCGACATGTCTGAGTACATGGAGAAGCACACCGTCTCCAGGCTGATTGGTGCGCCCCCTGGCTATGTGGGCTTTGAACAGGAGGGAATGCTGACCGGTGCGGTGAGCCGTACCCCCTACTGCGTGCTGGTGCTGGACGAGATCGAGAAGGCCCACCCGGACATCTTCAACATTCTCTTGCAGGTGATGGACCACGCGACCCTCACCGACAACAACGGGAAGAAGGCAGATTTCCGCAACGTAATCCTGATATTGACCACCAATGCTGGAGCACGTGAGGGGGGCAAGCAGGGAATGGGTTTTGCGCAGATCTCCAAGTCCGGTCGTATCGACGAGGCCCTGACCCGCACCTTCCCGCCAGAATTCCGCAATCGCCTGGACGCTTCGGTCATCTTTGATCCGCTCTCCAAGCCGGTGATCCTGCAGGTGGTGGACAAGTTTGTCCGTGAATTGCAGGCACAGCTCTCGGCGCGGAAGGTCACCCTGACCATCAGCCAAGCGCTGCGCGAAAAACTGGGCGAGGAAGGCTACAAGCCGGAGTTCGGTGCCCGCGAGATGGGGCGTGTGATCACCGAGCGGCTCAAAAAGCCGCTGGCCGACGAGCTGCTCTTCGGGCGGCTGGCGCGCGGGGGCGAGGTGGAGGCCGACTGGGTCGAGGAGAAGGTGGACTTCCGCTACGCCGTCGAGGTTGGCGCGAGCTGAGAAAAAAGGGCGCGGTCTAGAAGTTGGCGAGGGGCCGTTCGGGAGATAAAGCCCCCTATCTTTGGGGTGCCCATGGAACCAGCATTCGTCGTCCCCGCCGGAGTCGTCTTCCTGATCGAAGAAGACGGCGTCACTATTGAAAACCGTGGGGACGTGGTCCTGCACACCAACTTCGGGAAGGCTCTCAAGCGGGTGGTCAGCGCCGAAGGTTCGGTGATCCTGCACACCCCGGTGACTGCGGGGCTGTTGCACGCCGCCGGAAATGTGCAGGTCTTTGGCGGAGCTTCGGTGGCCTCTTTGATCGCGGGTGGTAGCGTGCAGGTCAACGGTGACCTGCAGGCCCAAAGCACCCAGGCAGGCGGCGGGTTGGAAATTACCGGCAATGCCAGTACTGATCAGCTAGAAGTAGGCGGGCAAATCTCCATCGGTGG
>CAITDR010000288.1 GCA_903891165.1 uncultured Pseudomonadota bacterium | reverse complement strand
GGGCGAAGGCGCAGATCTGGCGCCTCTTTTCCAGGATACCGCCTGGCCTCCCGATCTTCCGGCGGACACCGAGTCCCTGCGCCTGGCCCTGTACGGTCTGTGTGCCCCCAACCCGGGCGACGCCTGGGAGGCTGCCCGGAAGTTGCTGCGTCGCCCCCCGGCCGTCGTGGCTTCGGTGCAGGCCCGGCTGGAGCTGGATGCGGTTCGTGTTCTCTTGCGTACCGACGACCGCACGATGGCGCGTCAGGTTTTGGACGGCTTGCGGGATCGTTTGGAGCTGCGTGCCCACAAGGCCTTGGTGATGGAGCTGCGGGCTTTGGTGGGGACCTTGGGGGGGTGAGAGGGCTCAGCCCCCACAGACATACTCGGTCACCGTCAACGCATCGATGAGATGGTAGTTGGTCGATCCGCCGGTGGCGGCGGTAAATCCAACATAGGCCGGGAAGTTGTAGTTGCCGGGGACGGGCTGGTCCAGGTAGGTGACACCGTCAATCGCAACCTTGACATTGGGCGCCACCACCTCGACCACCATCTCGTGCCAAGCACCGTCCTCCATGTCGGGCAGGGCCGCCCAGGCGCGGACATTGGCGGCGGCACCGTCAAAATGGATGGAGACGTGATCCTCCGTGGTGGGATCGTTCAGCTCGGCGTTATACCAGGTATCTACCTCGATACTCCAGCCGGGCAGGTTCTGGTAGCCGATGCCGCCACCCGCGGTGCCCACAAAACCGGTCATCCGGCTGCTGTCGAGTGCGGTCAGCGAGATCCCATCCGCTCCACTTCCGCCACTTACAAAAAATGAGAAGGAGATGACCACGTTGTTGGCAGGCACGGTGGAGGCGGTCTGGAAGGCGGTGCCGCTTTGATCTCCGGCGTTGGGCGTCAGCTCTACCCAGGAGTTGAAGCTGTCCCAGTGGGCGCTTCCCTCAAAGTGCCAGGTTGCCAGATCCAGGTTGTCTGCAGTGTAGCCCTGATCCTGACAGAAAACCACCTGGGTACTGGTCTGAGCGCCGCAGGAATCGGTGGCGGTGAGGGTGGTGGTGTGGTTGCCCGCACTGCGGAGGGCCGGATCCCAGAGGTAGTGGGCAATTCCGTCGCTTCCCGCGGGATCACTGCCCAGGAGCCCGTCCACATCCGAAGTCCAGCTCAGCGCCACTGCCTCGGGTAGATCCAGATCATCGGCCACGGAGGCGGTAAAGTCTGTGCTGCCGCTGCTGAGGACGTCGCCGGAGGTGGGAGTCAGCACCGTCAGCAGGGGTGCGGTATTACTGGTGCTGGAAAGAGGGATTTCTACCAGGGGCGTGGTGGGATCGTCGGTCTTGATGCGCGCCTTGCCTTCGCCGGAGCCGGTCAGGTCCACCGACCAGCTCTGGCCGGGATCCAACAGCAGTGGCAGCGCGCTGGTATCGGCGGACCAGCCGCCTTCCAAGCGCAGACTTTCGACGGTCAGGGCGGCGTCTCCCACACTCTCCACGATGAGGGTGCTGCTGCCCTCTCCACAGGTGACGCCAAGCTGCACAGCGTCAGGACTCACCAAAACAGAAGGAAGGAGCTCTTCTTCCTCCTCCCCCGCAGGCGGATCCTTGGGATCGGAGACCACATCATATTCGGAACAGGCCAGCAGGAGGAACCACATAATGGGAGTATAGCAGAGCGGCGGCGGCAACCGGGGCAGCGCGTGATAAATGCGCGTCCTGGAGTGTAGATGAGAGCCTACGTCGTCGGGATTGCAGGTGGTACGGCATCGGGAAAAACAACCATTGCCGAAGCTTTTGCTCGGCAAGAAAATGCGGCACTGGTTGGCCACGATCGCTACTACAAGGACATTCCCGACCCACGCAGCTTCAACTATGATCATCCCAGCGCATTGGATACGCCCTTGCTCTGTCAACAGGTGCTGGATCTTCAGCAGGGGAAAGGTGTAGATCTGCCGGTCTATCACTTCAACTCTCACCGGCGGGCCGACGAGGTGGAGCACCTGGCCCCGCGCGAGCTGGTGGTGGTGGAGGGCATCCTGGTGCTTCAGGATCCGGCCCTCCGTGCCGCTTTTGACCTCTGTGTCTGGGTGGAGGCTCCGGCGGATATCCGCCTGATCCGTCGTCTGCGGCGAGACACGGTCAAGCGCGGCCGCACGATGGAGAACGTGCTGGACCAGTACGAGGCGACGGTTCGGCCGATGCACGAGCTCTTTGTGCAGCCCTCCAGTGTGTATGCCAGCATACAGCTTGATGGGTTGGCCCCCCTTTCCAGCTCTCTGGAGCAGCTCAGTGCGGCGGTTCGGGCTGGACGCGCCGCCCGCCGTGTGTAGAGAGGGGTGGAGGGTACCGTGGGCCGAATCGACTTTCACTTCCTGGGGAAACACGAGAACCGCTGGCGGGTGCAGGTGGAGCTGGATTTTGCTCCCGAGGCCATGACCATCGGTCTGGTATCCGAGGATGGGAAGCCACTGGGTCCAGCGATGGTGGCACCACCGGACGGAAAGAACGCGGTGATCGCCGAACTTTCAGGACCCTGCCAACTTCCGGCGGGGGCAGTGGTGCGCTGTGTGGTGGATACCCACTGCGGCTGTTGGATGCAGGAGTTTCCGGTCGATGAACGCCGAGGAATTCATGCCTTTTTGATGGGGGATACGCCGCTGGTGGTTGAGAGCGAGGAGAAGGGGGTGGGTCTGGAGCTTTCTCAGATCCGCAAGCTCTTCCATAGTTTTCCCTGGTTGAAAAAAGAGAAGAAGAAAGCGGCACGATGGGCGCCCGCGTCGGCTGAGCAGGATCTCTCTGCTCCCTTGGCCGCGCAGCCCTGCTGCGAAGACGATCTCCTCAGGATGCTGCAAGAGGACTTCGGGGTAGAGGGAGACGAGGAAGAGCTTCTTCGATCCTTGCGTAGCGCGGGCTGAGCCCCTGAGCTGGATCGACTGGCTGGGGAACGGCGCGGGGCTACTTTGTGTGTGGCTTGTGGTGCGCCAACAGGTAGCCTCTTGGCCGGTGGGCATACTGAATAACGCCTTTTATCTGGCTCTTTTCTGGCAAAGCGGCCTGTATGCGGACTCGCTGTTGCAGGTGTTCTATGTTGGGATCGGGCTTTATGGCTGGTGGGCCTGGCTGTATGGAGGGGAGGCGCGTGGGGTGCTTCGGGTGAGCCGGGTGTCAGGGGCGGCTCTGGGAGGAACGGCGATCTTGGTGGCTGTGGGAACTGTGGTGCTCGCCAATCTGCTTTCTGTGTATACAGATTCGACGGTGCCTGGACTGGACGGATGGACCACGGCCCTGAGCCTGGGGGCGACCTGGCTACAGAGTCGGAAGTACCTGGAGAGCTGGCTGCTCTGGATTCTCGCCGATGTTTTTTATATTGGCCTCTATTGGTACAAGGATCTGCACCTGACAAGTCTGGTCTATGCTGTGTTTTTATTGATGTGTATTCGGGGATACAAAGAGTGGAGGGCTGCTTGCGCGGGTTGATTGTGGGGAAATTCTATCCGCCCCATGCGGGTCATCACCACCTGATCGACGTTGCCTTGGCCCGGGTGGAAGAGCTGCATGTGGTGATCGGCGACCACCCGCGTGAGGATCTGCCCTGGCGCCTGCGTTGGGCTTGGCTGGCGGATGCGCATCCGACCGTCGTTCTGCACCGGATTCAGGATCAATGGGGTGCGGACTCCTTTGGATGGGCTACCGCCTGTCTTCAAAAGGTGGGGCCGGTACAAAAGGTGTTTACTTCGGAGGCCTATGGGGAGGAGTTTGCGGGGGCACTGGGTGCTGTCCACGTAGCCGTCGATCCGGCACGTCTATCTGTGCCGGTGTCGGGGACGGCGGTGCGGGAGAATCCTGGAAAGAATTGGGATTTTTTGCGCAGGCCAGCGCGGAGCTGGTACTGTTCGCGGGTGGTGCTGGTGGGCGCGGAGTCCACGGGGAAGACGACCTTGGCACAACGTTTGACGGCGCTTTTTGCCGAGCAGGGGGCGGCTTGGGTGCCGGAGTATGGGCGGCAGTGGTGTGAACAGCGGGTGGCGGGGGAGGGGGATCCGCTTGCGGCGTTGGCGGCGATGATTTGGAAAGAGGCGGATTTTGTAGAGATCGCGGCGCAGCAGGCGCGGTGGGAGGAGGAGG
>CAITDR010000287.1 GCA_903891165.1 uncultured Pseudomonadota bacterium | reverse complement strand
GTGGACGGTCCACGGGTCTGCTATTGCATCGAGCCCACTGCGCTCGCCCGTCTGAAAGTGCTGGTGGCCGCTCTTTGAATATCATCCCGGAAACACAAGAACCTAGGATGCAACCTGCCCAACCCACTGTGGCCAGCCGCCTTTCTTTCCTCGACCGCTACCTGACACTCTGGATCTTTGTGGCCATGGCCCTGGGCGTGGCCATCGGGGTTTTTGCCCCGGCGGTGACGACGACCATCGAGGGAATGAGCGTGGGAACCACCTCAATCCCCATCGCCATCGGCCTGATCCTGATGATGTACCCCCCTTTTACCAAGGTGCGCTACGAGGATCTGGGGCGGGTCTTCCGCAATGGGCGGGTGTTGGGCCTGTCGCTGGTGCAGAATTGGATCGTCGGGCCGGTGCTGATGTTCGGCCTTGCCGTCGTGTTTTTGCCAGACCATCCCGACTACATGCTGGGGCTGATCCTGATCGGTCTTGCGCGCTGTATCGCCATGGTGGTGGTGTGGAATGATCTGGCAAAGGGTGATACTGAATATTGTGCGGGACTCGTGGCATTTAACTCCATCTTCCAGGTGCTCTTCTTCTCCCTCTATGCCTGGTTTTTTGCGACGATTCTGCCCGAGTGGTTGGGGATGAAGGGAGTGGCCGTGAACATCACCATGACCGAGATCGCGCAGAGTGTGGCGCTCTACCTCGGGCTCCCGTTCGCGGCAGGCTACTTCACCCGGCAGATCCTCGGACGCTGGAAAGGCTTTGACTGGTACCAGGCAAATTTTGTGCCGCGTATCGGCCCGCTCACCCTGGTGGCCCTCCTCTTCAACATCGTGGTCATGTTCTCTCTGAAGGGACAGACGATTGTTCAGCTTCCACTTGATGTGGTCCGGATCGCCATCCCGCTGACGATCTACTTCATCATCATGTTTGCCGCCTCCTTCTGGATGAGCCTGCGTGCCCGAGCCACCGCTGCCCAGGCTACGACACTTTCTTTTACCGCTGCTTCCAATAACTTTGAGCTGGCCATTGCGGTGGCCATCGCCACCTTCGGCATCCACTCCGGCGCCGCGCTGGCGGCGGTTGTGGGTCCGTTGGTGGAGGTTCCGGTGATGTTGGGCCTGGTCCACGTCGCCCTGTGGGCACAACACAAATTCCCTCCCACTGGAGCAACGTCGTGACCACTTCCAGCATTCTATTTATGTGCGTCGCCAACTCCGCCCGCAGCCAGATTGCCGAAGGCTGGGGGCACCGGCTCCTTGGGGACCGGATCCGCATCCAGAGTGCGGGAACCCGGCCTTCTCCGTCAATCCCTACGCCATCGAGGTGATGGCCGAAGTGGGCATCGATCTGCAGGGCCAGTCCTCCAAGTCGGTGGACCACATAGACCCTGCCAGTGTGGACACGGTGATCACCCTGTGTGCCGAAGAAGTCTGCCCGGTCTTCCTCGGGAAAGCCCGGCGCCTGCACTGGCCGATTCCCGACCCCGCCAGCTCCGACCCGGCGTTGACGCGGGAGGATCTCCTGGCCCGCTTTCGAAGCGCGCGGGATGTCATCAAAGCCAAGATAGAAGCAGAGTTTCTCTCTCCACCCTACGAGTGGCTAAAGGATCCGACCCACTTTCTGTTTTTCACCGGCAAAGGAGGGGTGGGAAAGACCTCGCTGTCCACCGCCACGGCCATCCGGCTAGCCGACGCCGGGAAAAAAGTGCTCCTGGTCAGCACGGATACCGCCTCCAACCTGGACGAAATGCTCGGGGTGGAGTTGTACAACCAGCCGGTGCCGGTGCCCGGGGTACCGGGCCTGAGCCTGCTCAACATCGACCCCGAAGCGGCCGCCGAAGCCTACCGGCAGCGGGTACTGGCCCAGCTCGATGAAAAGGCGGATGACAACGAACGAAAAACCGTCCGGGAGCAGCTCTCGGGGGCCTGCACCACCGAAATTGCCTCCTTCGACGAATTTTCGGCGCTGTTGGCCCAGGATTCGACAAAAACCTGGGACCACATCCTCTTCGATACCGCACCCACCGGCCACACCCTGCGGCTGTTGAGCCTGCCCAAAGCCTGGAGCGGCTTTCTGGCGGGCAACGACCGGGGGGCCTCCTGCCTGGGGCCCCACTCCGGCCTGAAGATGCAGGAAGAACGCTTCAACCAGGCCCTTGCTGCCCTCTCCAACCCCGCTCTCACCACGGTCATCCTGGTGACCCGCCCCGACCCCCGGCCGATGTTGGAAGCCGCCCGCACCGCCACCGAGCTGGACACCCTGGGCCTTCGCAACCAGCGCCTGATTGTGAATGGTGTCTTCCACGCCAGCAACGCAGAAGATCCCATCGCCCACACCATCGAACGACTCGGCACCGAAGCGATGGCCCAGCTCCCGGAGGTCCTGAAAAAGCTCCCGCGCGACGAGGTTCCCCTGCGTCCTTTTGACACGGTGGGTCTGCCTGCCCTGCGCGCCCTCCTCCGCCCGAATCAAACGCTCTCCCCTCCCGCTGCCCTCTCCCCAGACCATACAAAAATGATTGCCGATGGACTGGGCGCCCTGGCCGACCAGCTCGCCACCCTGGACCACGGCTTGATCATGGTCATGGGCAAGGGAGGTGTCGGAAAAACAACCCTTGCAGCCGCACTTGCCGTGGGCCTGGTCCAGCGTGGCCACAAGGTACACCTGAGCACCACCGACCCCGCCGCCCATGTGACCGAGACGCTCCACGGCACGATAGACGGCCTCACCCAAAGCCGCATCGACCCCAAAGTGGAAACCGAGGCGTACATCGCCAAGAAGATGGCCACCGCTGGCAAAAGCCTGGACGCCCAGGGCCGCGCACTCCTCCTGGAAGACCTCCAGTCGCCCTGCACCGAAGAAGTGGCGGTCTTCCACGCCTTCAGCCGCATCGTTGCCGAAGCCCGCAGCTCTTTTGTAGTCCTGGATACAGCTCCCACCGGGCACTCCCTGCTGCTGATGGACGCCACCGGTGCCTACCACCGGCAGGTGACGCGCAGCCAGGCAGCGGGGGTCAGCCACATCGTCACCCCGCTCATGCGTCTGCAGGATCCCAGCTTGACCTATGTGATCCTGGTGACCCTCCCGGAAGTGACCCCGGTCAGCCAGGCCGCTGCCCTGCAGGAGGACCTGCGACGGGCCAAGATCGAAGCCTGGGCCTGGGTGATCAACAAAAGTATCGCGGCCACCACGGACCCGCTGCTCCAGGCCCGGGTGGAGGGAGAACATCGTCAGTGTGCGCGCATTACAAACGGACTGGCTAAGCGACTGTACCAGCTACCCTGGCTACCGGAAGCCCCCATCGGAATCCCGGCGCTGGCGGCCCTGACGGGGAAAGTGGGATAGGGGGGGCCACCCTCGGAGCATCCATGACCGCACGCCTGATTTTCTTCAGCGACTTCGTCTGACCCTACTGCTACGTCGCGGAACGCGGCGTCCTCGGCAGGATTGTCGAGGCTTTTGACCTGAATTTTGAGTGGAAAGGTTTCGAGCTGCACCCCGGCACGCCGCGCGGCGGCATGCCACTGTCCACGCTGTTTGGGGGGCGCCCCATCAAGCCCATGCAGGACCAGCTCGCGAACTTTGCGGCGGGCTTTGGCGTGAAGATGCGCTTCTCCGAGCGGATCCCCAACACCCGCCGTCCGCTGGCACTGGCCGAGTACGCACGCCAGCAGGGCCGCCTGGAGCCCTTTCGCGACGCGGCCATGGATGCCCATTGGCAGGAGGGCGTCAATATCGAAGATAGCGTTGTTCTCCGCCGGTTAGCGCAGACTGCGGGTCTGGACCCGGAAGCCGCCCTCGCCGCCGCCGACGGTTCAGAGATGCAGGCGCGTGTGGACCAGCTTGGTGCGGAGGCCAAACGTTGGGGCGTCACCGGAATTCCCACCTACTTCCTGCTTCCTGATGGCTGGGAGCCCGGCAAGACCCTGCCGGAACGTGCAGGAAAGCCGGTACGGATTGTCGGCTGCCAGCCCTACGAGACGGTGCTCGCCGGCTGCATGCGGGCACAGATCGCGCGGCGTTGACATCCCGGCACTTGACGGATCCTCCATCGGGGTCAACACTATGGACATGGACCGATCCCCCCCCGGCGGAAGCCTGGAGCAGCTTTTGCGGCAGAGTGGCAGCGCGCTGACTCCACAGCGGCGCTCCATCCTCGCTTTTCTGGAAGGAAACCTGGATCACCCCAGCGCCGCCGAAATTTTCGAGGCGGTCAAGGATCAGGTGCAGGCCAGCCGGGCCACCGTCTATAATACCCTCTCTTCCCTCGAAAATCTCGGCCTCCTGCGTAGTCTGCGTAGCGCCGATGGTACGCTGCGCTACGATCCCAATGTCACCCCCCACCATCACCTGTGCTGCACCCAGTGCGGCCGGCTGGAGGATGTCCCCCTGGACAGCGTGACCCTGCTACACCAGGGCCGCCCCGTTCAGGGGTCTGTGCGGCTGGAAGCACGCTGCAGCCGCTGCAAAGGAGAGGCAGCTTGTCCGAGCTGACCCATATCGATGCGGCGGGAAACGCCCGGATGGTCGAAGTGGGCGACAAAGAGATCACCCGACGCTCAGCCACGGCAGAGGGCCGGATTTTTCTGTCACCCGACGCGCTGGGGAAGGTACGGGACCGCAGCGCGAAAAAAGGGGACGTGCTGACGGTGGCGCAGATCGCTGGGATCCAGGCGGCAAAACGGACAGGAGAGCTGATTCCGCTCTGCCACCCGCTGCCGATTGACGGGGTGGACCTGCTGCTGGAGGCCCGCGAGGATCACATCCATATTGTTGCAACCGTACGCTGTACCGGACGCACCGGTGTAGAAATGGAGGCGATGACGGCAGTTTCCGTGGCAGCCCTGACCGTCTACGACATGCTGAAGGCGGTGGATCGAGGAATGTACATCGACGGGATCCGCCTGGTAGAGAAGAGCGGCGGGAGGAGCGGCACATGGCGAGCCTCCTGATTTTTCTGGCCTGCAATGGCGGAGAACCCGTGGTAGAAGCCTGCACATCCTGCGGTGGCGACTGCCTCGCAGACAGCACGCCCAACCGGGGCCAGGCCCACAAAGACGGCGACCTCTCCTATGTGGACAGCCCGCCCGCGTCGGGAGATCACAACGGCTGCTGGGGACCATGGGGTGTACAAGAGGAGGAACTTCCTCCCGAAAACTGGGTCCACAACCTGGAGCATGGCGGCGTGGTGCTGCTCTATTCCTGCACGGAAGGCTGCGAGGGGGAGCTTCAAAGCCTGGAGGACTGGGCGGTGACATTGCCGGTTGGACGGATGATCCTGACCAGCTACCCCGACATGACCTGGCGCTACGCCGCCGTTTCCTGGCAGCACCGGCTGATGATGAACTGCCTGGACACCACCGCCATGCAGGACTTTTTCAACAACCACGTTGGAATGGCCCCCGAGAACCTGATCGATCCGCCCTCCAGTAGCTGCGAAGACACCGCAGCGGGTGGGGGGATGTAGACGGAAATTTTCGAGGGAGGAAGCGGCGCTCTGGCCTGTCCCCTACTCCTCAGGCTCCATCGAAGTCTCCGCCTCGGCGGGAAGGGCCACCGCCTCCACCCGCTCCAGATCCAGCACCGCGCCCATCAGCTCTTCAAAGAGCTTGACGGCGGAACTTTCGCGTGCGGCAGTCATGGCCGCAGCCCGACGCCCGCTGTCCACCTCACGCTGGCGCTCGCGACCGGTCTTTCCACTCTGATCCTCCCGGACCACCCAGGACTGAAAGCCGGGAAACCAAGGCGCAAAGTCCACATCCTTGATGCTGTTCTCCACGAGGCTCTTGCTGCGGGCATTCCGCACCCCCAGGACCAGCACACCACCCTGGACCCCAAGGAAGACCGCATCTTCCAGAAAACCGCGCTCCAGCTCCTTTTTCAGCGCCTCCCAGGCATCCTCGGGGTTTTTGAAGCTGCGGGGAACCGCAGGCCGGGCTGCAGCGGGCGGGGGAGCCGCACCGGGGCGCGGGGGACCTGCGGGGGTGCCCACCGGACGGGCGCCAGGGGCCGCGGGGACACCACGAGGGGAGCCACCGGGCGGTGCCGGCCTCGGGGGCAGGCTCGGGGCGGGCGCGGGCAGCCTTGGCGCTGGCACAACCGGCTCCGCGGTGCCAGCGCTTCCCGGCGTCAGATGTGTGGAAGCGACTCTTCCTCCCGAAGCCTCCCCAGACGGATCTCCAGCGGCGGGCTGCCTTAAGAGCGCCTCTCGCCCTCCGGGTCGTCAGAGGGCTCGCGACCGCGCCCCTGGGCCGAACCCGGACGCGGCTGCACCCCAGCCCCGCGCAGGCGACGCTCCAGGTCTACGAGGCGATCCACCAACGCGGTCACCGGCTGAGCCGGGCGCACCGCCACAAGGCGGGCAACCGCCATTTCCAGGACGTAGCGAGGCCGCGAAGCCCGGGCCACCTGGTCGTGCACCTCTAAAAGTACCTGGAAGACCCTCGCCAATTGTTCAGCGGGGACACCTTCCACCACCTGGAGCAACTGCGCCTTCTCCTCTTCAGGAAGATCCAGGTGCTTCCGGGCACCTTCCGAAAGGGCGGCAAGGGCAGCATTCCGTACCAGCTCCAAAAGCTCGCTGGTGAGCTGCGCCATCTCGTAGCCGTTCTCGTGGACCTTCGCGATGGCATCCAGCGATTGGGAGCCATCTCCCTTCAGAATCCCCGCAAACAGCTCGAACAGGACGCTGCGGTCCACCAGCCCGAGAATGTCCGCCACCTGGGCGTCGGTGGGATTTTTACCACCGAAGCTGATCACCTGGTCCAAAAGGCTCTGCGCGTCGCGCATAGAGCCTTCGCCCGCCCGCGCAACCATCCGCAGGGCTTCCTCGGTGAGTTCTACGCCTTCCGACTCGCAAATCAGCCGCAAGCGGGTCACCACCACCTTCTGGGGAATCCGCTTGAAGTCAAAACGCTGCACCCGCGACAGGATGGTCTCGGGGATTTTGTTTACTTCGGTGGTCGCAAAGATAAACTTCACATGCGGTGGAGGCTCCTCCAGGGTCTTCAGCAGGGCGTTGAAGGCCCCCCGGGTGAGCATGTGCACTTCGTCGATGATGTACAGCTTGAAGCGCCCACGTTGGGGCAGGTAGCGTACCCCGTCACGGAGATCGCGGATGTCATCCACCGAATTGTTGGAGGCACCGTCGATCTCGATCACGTCAGGGCTATTGCCTTGCAGGATCTCGACGCAGGGCACACAGACGCCGCAGGGGTCGGGGGTGGGGCCCTGGTCACAATTCAACGCGCGGGCGAAGGCCCGGGCGGCCGTGGTCTTTCCAACCCCGCGCGCCCCGGTAAAGAGGAAGGCGTGGTGGATACGGCCGGATGTGAGCGCATTTCGGAGGGTGCGGGTCACATGCGTCTGACCAGCCATCTCCTCCAGGGTGCGCGGACGCCACTTGCGCGCGATTGCGACATAGCCAGTGGTGGGGCCGGGGACGTCGCTGCTGCTTTCGGACATTCTCCCCTCGGCAATAACGTCATGTCGTAAAAATGTGGGGCCGCGTGCAGAAGTGATGGCCGGGTTTCCCCGTACCCCGTCCAACCATCACCGTTGCTACCTTTCAGTCCTGGCGGGGTTCATGGTCGTCCAGTCACAGGACCCGACCATCACTTCCGCACGCGGCCAGCCACAAGAATTCGGAGAGGGCGGGATTCGAACCCGCGTTACAGTTAAGTAAACACGATTTCCAGTCGTGCACCTTCAACCACTCGGTCACCTCTCCACAAATCAACGGAGAGGGTGGGATTCGAACCCACGGTAAGCAAAGCCTACAATAGATTTCGAGTCTATCGCCTTCGACCACTCGGCCACCTCTCCATAAATCAGCCTTTTTTCTGACGAAGATCCCGAAAGAATGCTTTAAGCAGCGCGGAACAGGGTTCAGCAAGAACGCCGCCCTGCACTTCGTAGCGATGGTTTAACCGTGGATCGGCGCCCAGGTTTCCCAGGCTACCCAGATAGCCGCCTTTGGGATCGGCAGCCCCCCACACACAGCGCCGTATACGCGCCAGCACCATCGCTCCTGCGCACATCGCACAGGGTTCCAGGGTGACATACAGACTGCAGCCTTCCAGCCGCCAGCTTCCTTGCCGGGCCGCCGCCGCACGCAGTCCGTTCAGCTCGGCATGACCGCAGGGATCCTGGTCTCTCTCCCGGGTGTTCCACCCGATCGCAAGCTCCTGGCCCGTTGCACTCACCACCACCGCCCCGATTGGGACGTCGCCGCTGGGCGCCGTCAGGTCAGCAACCTGAATCGCCCGCTCCATCCACTGGACATCTACATCTTGAAGTTGCTTGTCTTCAAGCGGCAGATTTTCTACGTCAGAAAAATTTTTTGAGTTCATCAAAGAGCGCCCAGAGAATTTCATTCCTCCAGTCCCGCGAATCTATGCCATCCACCTTGAGGCGTCAAGGCACCCGCGCTATGTCTGCGTATGGCCTCCTCCTCCTCCCTCAGAAAGCGGCTGCAAGACTGGCTTCTTCTGCAACTGCAGGCATCCGTCCGCCGTTGTCTGACGCCCCGCCGCACCGATCACCAGCAGCTGCAAGCCGAGCTGGCCCAGCTGCGCGCCCAGCTCGCTACCCACCGAAATTTTATCGAAGCCGAGCTTCAACGTCTGGATCGTGCCCCCGTCGATGCAAATACCACGGTACATGGCGCCCACCAGCGTCACCCCAGAGTTCGGGAGATTTTTGCTTCCTTCGGCCTGCCCGCCTGCCCGGACTGCGCCGTTGGTGCAGAGGAGAGTCTGCAAGAGGCCGCATTCGGGGAGCAGCTGCCCCTGGCCACTTTGATCGGAAGAATCAACGCTCTGCTCCTGAGCCCTGGATAGCAGCCGCCCGGCGGTGATATCCTATGGGCGAGGCACGGATGACCAAAGCCCTGCATCTGCTCACCCTGTCGTTGGCGCTGCTCTGGACCCTGGCGCCCGCACCCGCCCCGGCTACGCCCAAGGTGCTGAGCCTGGAGGCAACGGATGGACAACGTCTGGCCGCGCTGGGCGCGGTGGCCAAAGGCTCCACCCGGGGCATCCTCTTTCTGCCCGACCGGGCCGGAATGAAGGAGGAGTGGCAGCCGGTGGCCGAGGCTGCTCTGCGCCAGGGCTACACCGTGGTGAGTGTGGACCTACGCGGGCAGGGTGCAAATGTGGTGGGAGAAGCCGGTACACTCCCCAACGAAACCTACTATGCCATGACCCGGGATGGGCAGGCCGGCGCGGCCTGGCTGCGTAGCCAGGGGGTGCAGCGGCTTGCGGTGGTGGGAGCCGGTCTCGGCGCCAACCTGGGCATTCGTGTGGCAGCCGACGATCCCACCTTTCAGGCAGCAGTCCTTGTCTCCCCCGGAATCGAATACAATGGCATAACAACGAGGGATGCGGTACAGCGCTACGGTGCCCGGCCGCTGATGAATGTTGCGGGGCAGCAGGACAGCTACTCCGCCCGTAGTGCCACCGCCCTGGACGGCTTGGCCACGGGTCCCAAAAACCTCCTTTTACTATCCACTTCTGCTCACGGAATGGCGCTGTTGAACCGGGATCCCAGCCTGCCCGGCGCCATCCTCGGCTTTATCTCCCTGCACCTGAAGTCCTGATGCACAGCTCCCCCCCAGCCGCTGGAGGCACCATGGAGAAACGGCGTCGGATCCTCTGGGTTGATGACGACGGTCCCGATCGATTCCGCTACGCAGAATCCCGCCTTAAACGCGAGGGATGGGAGGTTGAGTGGGCGCAGGATGTCTTCAGCGCGGCGCAGAAGCTGGCAGCGGAAGCCTACGAGGGGGTGATCCTGGATCAGGAGACACCCCTGGATCCAAACGACAGCCGCTCCCGATGGGCAGGCTGCATACTCCTCCACTGGCTCCGCGGGAATTCTCTCCCTCCTTCCGGCCTTCCTCCCCTGGAGCTGAGCCGCCATGGGCGCATCGCGCGGGCGGGTCAGCCCCATACCGAAAACCTGCACTGCCCGGTGGTGGTGATCTCGGACTATGACGCGCCCGGGCTGATCACCGCCCTGCGCAGCGCCAGCCCGGCCGACGCCGAGCTGCCGATCCTGCCCAAGCCCCTGAAGTTAGAGGATCTCCGAAGTCTTCTGGAAAGCTGGCATGAGTGAACCCAGCACGGCCGACCTCCGCGCCATGGAGAAGAGCTTCCAGGACACGCTGCTGAATGTGATGAAGTCCGCGCAGAAGCCGGGTTCCGAGGTGGAGCTGCACCTGGTCGGGCCGCTCTTGGAGTTTTTCTGCTCCTCCCCCATGCACGTCCTGATGGTGCAGGCGGAACCTGCTGTATCCGAGTCCTCGGACTCGGACTCGGGGACCGCGCGGCTCTTCCGCACCACCCGCAGCAGCGGCGCGCGTGCCGACGATCCGGAACGGCCCGAGGCCCTGGAAAGTGGTGCCCTGAGCTTTTTGATGGACTCCCTGGAGGGCGAGCCGCAGCGAAACCTTCGGCACGAGCGGATCAAACGGGAGCTGTCGGTCGGGCCTACCCACCAGAAGGGGGTGGACGTGCTCACCATCACTCCCGATGGGGCCAGCCGTGCCTTGGTGCTGTGGAATGCGGTGCGCCGCGCCGACGGGGCGGTGCATCTCCAGGAAGCCTGGTTGGTTTTTTCAAAGGAAGAACCTCCTGATAGTGGACGACTGGACTGGTTCCGGGACAACCGCACCAGCCGGGAGACCCTGCTCCAGCACCTGATGGCACTCCGCGCCCAGCGTCAGCTGCCGGAGCTGACCCGTTTGGTCAAAGAGCTGCTCGCGGGGGAGAGCGACCGCCTCGTGGACCGCCTCGCCCGGGCCCGGACGCTGCTGCGCACGCTGCTGTGGGAGCAGGCTTTTCATGGCTCCAATCCTGGCTATCTTCGCCTTGCCGAAGACCTGGGCATCTGGGTGTTGCAGTCGCTGATGGGGAGCGGCTGGGGCGTGCGTAATTTCGGGGGCAACGCCGGAAAAAGCAGTGTGGAGGACATCTCCGAGGTCCTGGAGGAGATCTGTGCGAACCTGGGCACCCACCAGCCGGTGGTGGCCCACCGCCTCCACTGTCTCTCCCGCGCACTCACCGCACTCTTAAGTCCCCGGCCAGAGGAGGCTGAGGAGGAGGGCCATGCGGGTTTTGACTTAATCTTTGATCCGAAACATAATACAGAAATTTCGGGCTGGCAGCAGCTGGCGGCCTGGACCTGGATGCACGAGATCACGCGCGCAGTGGTGCAGGATCGTGGCGACTGGCTGCCCTCGGATGCAGTTGCCTGGGAAACCCTGGGCCACCAGACCTGCCGCTGGCTCGCCACGACACTCTCGGATGCTGCTCGCGACGATCACAGTCATTTTGGGGAGGGAGACCTTGCCGATAGTCGCAATTGGCTTCGCCTCTGGTTTTGCCACCAGCTCCTGGGCAAGGTGCTGCAGGGGCCCGACCGCCGGGTGATCGGCACCTTACGCCGTCAACTCCTCGCGGATCTCGCCTATGTGCTGCGGGAGAGTCTTCGCCTCCGCCTATTTGGACGTAGGCCAGACTACACTTTTCAGCCTGCTGCCTTTGCGGCGGCGCTGCGCACCCTCATCGAATACCACTCCGTCTACGAGCTGGGCCTGTCCGCCGCCCACGACATCGCCCGGCACCTGTACGAGCTGGCCGAGCCTGCACGGCCGGATCAGCATGGCTTCTCAGCCCGCCACCTCCAACACGTCCTGGAGATGTACATCGCGGGACAGTTTTTTTGTTCTCTGGAGGTGTTGGACGCGGATGGAGAACGCGAGCCACGTACCCTTGCGGGAGTGCTCGCGGCCCGGGATCAACCCGATGCCGTCCCCGGTCCCCAGACCATCGCCGACTTCCGGCAGGCCTTCAGCCTTGCGGTGCTCTTCCACGATGTGGGACTGGTGCTCTTCCCGGATATTGCCCCTCCCAACGAAAGAATCTGTAGAGAGGAGCGCGACCTTCTCGGCGCACTTCGCTCCGTGCAGGACACACTGCAGGGGGCAGGCCGGGAGCTGCTACGTCGTTGTGCGGAAGACTTGAAAAAGGCAGGCTGGATCGACATCGGCCAGGATGTGGACCTGAGTCGCTGGCTGGACGATCAGGCCGCCTCCGGTTTGCCGGACCATGCACTTTTGGGAGCCTGGTATCTGCACTGTACCTGTAGGAACCTGCCGGATCTCAATCCCGACGTGGTGCGTGATGCCGTACGTGCCGTGCTCCTGCACGGGGTACCCACGCGGCCGATTCTGCTGGACGCGGAGGAGGGGCAGGCGGACCCGGTAGCGGCCCTGCTCGTGGTCTGTGACGAGCTGTTTGAGTGGCTGCCGAACCAGTCCATCGCCCCCTCTCCCAACACCGTGGCGCGCTCCCGGCACACGCTGGCCGCCGAGGATCACCCCGCCCACTCCCGTACCCGCCGTGTGCGCCTGCGCGACCTGACGGTGCAGGCCGACGGGGAGCAGCTCTCCGCGGCCCTCCACATCGGGAAAAAGCGGCGCGCCCAGGGCTGGCCCGCCATTGATATTGTATTGGAGCCTACAGAATTCCAGGATGTACCCCTGCTACAGACCTGGCTGTCGATGACCCAGAACCTCCGCCGGATCCGTCGCTCCGCCGCCGGTTTTGGGCCGATGATCACCGTCTACGCCGAGATCCCGCCGCGCCTGCACGACCTGAAGCTGCAGGGCACCCGCGAGCTTTTGGAGCGTGTGGTGCGCTCCCCCTACGCCCGGCAGCTGCCCATGGCTTCATCGCTGGAGGTCTGGCTCTCCGACGACAGCCGCTTCCCCGATCCCCGCTCCCTGGAAGATGCCCAGCATCGTCCTCGGGATCACCGCCTCCGCGAGCAATGTGTGGTGATTCGCGCCGAGGGCCGCGCCTTCCACACCCGCGATATCCGGGGCTCCTTCCCCCAGATGCTGGAGATCGTCCACCGTATCCTTGCCGATCTGGAGGGTCGTCCGCGCTTCTGACCTAGCTGCCCCCGTGGTGGCGCACCCAGTCCAGATAGGGACCGTAGCCAACGACCGGAAAACCCACGATCTCGGGTACCTGATAGGGATGCAGTTCCTTTACCCGGGCGACAAAAGCCGCAAAGCCAACTTCCCGCACCTGAAAGATCGTCATCACCTCTGCCTCGTCATAGACTTTCCCCTCCCAGCGATAGATGGAGCGCAGCCCCGGCACCATGTTTCCACCGGCGACCAGACCTTCCTCGACCACCGTGCGGGTCACTTCAGCGGCTTTTTCCATGGAGGGAAAGGTGACAAAGGCGAAGAGTACATCGGACATGACTGACCCCGTGGAGCTGCGATGACTCTATCGCCGTTGGCGTCCAAACGCTGGCTGGCCCTGGGCTTGGCGGCTCTGGTGCTGGTGCTGCACTACCGCTGGATTCTGGAAGGGGGGCTGATCGGCGCGCCGCAGTCGGACATGATCCGCGGCCTGTGGGGCCTGGATGCCCAGGCGCGGAGTTTTGCGCTCTGGACCGACCACGTCGGCTTTCCCGAAGGGGTGAAGCTGCTGGTGCTGCCCTGGCTGTCCAGCCTCGTGGTCGCGCCGCTGGTATGGATTTTTGGGACGCCCTTCGTCTGGAACCTGTGGGTTCTAAGCCTGTGCTGGGCCAGCGGCTACTGCGCGGCGCTGTTGGCGCGGGAGCTGACGGGACGGGCACGGTCGGGCTGGATCGTCGGGATGATGATGATCTCTCAGCCGATGATTTTTCTGGCGTTGACCGATGGAACTCCCGAAAATGTGGCCTTCTGGGCCCTGCCGCTGTTTCTGATGCTGCTGTACCGGGCACAGCGGCAGTGGCGCTGGGGGCTGGCGGCGGGACTGGCGGCCACTATGGTGGCCATGGACAGCCCCTACCACGCCATTTTTGCACTGCTCCTTGCCCCACTTACACTTTTGGGTGAGCCCGCCCCGAGAGATGTACGCTTCCGTGGACTGCTATTGACCAGCTTCACCTCCGCCCTGGGCGCAGGACTGGTCGCCCTGCTCTACTACGGGCTGCCGGTGCACTCCGCCCCGGACTCCGACCTGGGCAGCAATGCCGTCCACCTCCAGAACTGGGTGCAGTGGGAGCGAGGCGAGCTGCGGGAACCCTGGGACTGGACCTTTTCCCCCTCTTTTATTCCGGTCATCACCCTTGTCGTTACGACGATTTTGGGCCTTTTTGGCGCACGGCGGGCATTGCCGTGGTTGGCGGCGGGCCTGATCTGCCTGGTGTTGTCCCTGGGACCGGACATCGCCAATGCCAACGTCCTCTCGGACCTTTTTGGACCGCCAGGCCAGTACATCGGCAGCACCATCGCCAGCTTCCACCACGAACACCCGCTCCCGGTGGTTCGTTTTTTGAGGCGCTGGCTGGTACCGGCGGCCTTGAGTTTTGCACTGGCCGCCGAGCTGGGCATCGCGGCGTTGCCGCGCTTTTTATCGATGGGACCGCTGGTAGGCCTGGGGATGGTGGCAATCTCGGTGTGGCAGACCAGCTACCCGCTGTACCTGCCGCTCAGCCATCCTCCCTCTCCCGAATCCACCGCCTTTATCGCGGAGCATGACGCAGACGGTGCCGTGCTGATCCTGCCCATGACCCGCGCGGCGCTGCGCCTGCACCAGCGGGACGAGCTGCCGGTCTTCGCCTCGTTGGGGGCCGAGCTTTCGTCCGCCTCCGAGCTGTGGCTGCAGGTGGGCTGCCGGCGTTCGGTGGTGAACTCGCCGACCGGGCTCATCACCATGCAGGTAAGGAGCAAGCGTACCGAGGATCTCCGTACCTTTATCCGCGATCTGGACGATCTGACCCTGCCGCAGACCATCGGTGCAGAGCCTCCGCCTTCCGCCACCTCCGGCTTCGACCTCAAAAAAGTGGCCGCCCAGAAAATGGTGGCCGCCGGGGTCAACTTCCTGCTCATCGACGAGGCAGCCTACGGTGTCTCCGGCCTGGAAACGCTACGCAAGAGCTTTGTCGAGTTGATCAAGGAGGAGAAGCACTTTGACGATGGAACCGGCGTAACGGTCATCGTGTTGGGTGAATAGCCCTAGAGGTAGCCGCGTCCAATGATAATTTTGTCCAGCGCAAAGCGGTCGTGAAGAACGGTCAGGCGACGGAGAAGATCGTCGATGGCGCGCATGTCGGCACGGCCCAGATCAAAGTGGTAGACCACCACCCGGTAGTCGGGCTGCACCTCAGGATCGGACACATAGTGGAAGCGGCCGGAGTCTGAGTGGCCAAAGGCGCCCTCAAAGCCGGCGCTGTACCAGTCCCCCACCAGCTGATCCACTGCGTTGACCGCCGCTTTCCCGGGGCTCTTCAGCGCAAAAAGGATGGGCAGCTGATCCCAGGGGGCCTGAGAGGAAACCCGCAGGTCAAAAGGCAGGTCCCGCCAGGCAAAAAGGATGTTCGTGCGGGCAAGGGGCTGGTAGTCAGCCAGGGCCACCACCATCGGCTGATCGCCCACCTGGCCCACCTGCCCACTCTGAGGGTCCACCAGATCCACTCGGACGCCCGCATAGGCGCGTGCTCCCTCGGGAATTGACGGAACCACCCGACCATCGGGCGCACGCTTCATCCGCGCCGCCTCGGCGATCCAGCCCAGCTTCTCCTGCTCGGCGGCATAGTGGTCGAACATGGACTTGTAGGAACCCTGGTGCGCCGCCAATCGCGCATCAGGGCCCGCC